>DASUFY010000268.1:0-84997 GCA_036274315.1 Planctomycetota bacterium
GCTTCGCCGTGGTCGAGCTTGACGCCGGTCGCGTGCCTCGATGAGCATCGCGCCCGACGACGATGGGTTCGTGCAAGAAGAAGCTGCTTCTGGCAGTGGGCGCGCTGGCTCTGGCCTGCGCGCTCGCCGAAGGACTGCTTCGCGTGCTCGAGCCCACGGCGGTCGGGGTGATGCACCAGCCCTGCATCTACACGCGGGACGAAACGAACGGGTATGCCTACCGGCCCGGCAGCCGGGACCGCATACACCGGTTCTTCGAGATGGATGCGCAGGTGGCGATCAACGCCAGCGGCTTCCACGATGTCGAGCGACCGGCGGGGACGGAGGCGAGCGCCTGGCGCGTGGCCGCGATCGGGGACTCGTTCACGGCGTGCCTGCACGTGCCGGTTGCCGACGGGTGGACACAGGTCCTGGAACGTGAACTCGGCCGCCGCCGGGGCACGCGCGGCGAGGTGCGCAACCTGGGGCTGGACGGCACGGGGACCGATGTCCAGGTCCGCATCCTCGAGGCGCAGTTGGCCAGCGGGTTGCGGATCGACACCGTCATCCTGGCCTTCTACCGGAACGACGTCGACGACGTGGCAACGGGTCGGCTGTATCGAGAGGTCGTCGACGGCTACGTGATCACCTACCAGGACGACGCGCAGCGGGCCGCGATCGTGCAGTACCTCGCAGCGCGGCGCCCGGCGGCATGGGTCGCTGGCGTGTACCAGGGCAGCCTGCTCGTCCGCGCGCTGCTGAACATGTTCCGCGGTGACGGGTTGTTGCGCAGCAACTTCGTCTGGCCCGGGCAGGTCGGGCTCGCGGTCGAACGCGGTCGCGCACCGCAGGCGCCTCTGGAGCAGGCCTTCCGGGACCTGGCGTCGCTGGCCCGGCGGTATTCGTTCGCGGTGCTGGTGGCGCCGGTTCCGGCGCGGCACGAACCACGCGGCAGCATGCAGGTCCTGACCTCCTGGGTGCCGGCGCAGATCCTGCAACCCTTCGCCGTGGTCGATGTGGTCCCCGCGGTGGAGCGGCTGCTGGCCTCGGAGCACCTCGCCTACCGGGAACTGTTCTGGACGCACGAGGACCACCTGAACGCGGCCGGCAATCGCCTGTACGCGCTGGCCCTGGCCGACAGCCTGCAGCCCCGGTGAGCGCGTCGGGCGCCGGCCGTTGGCCGGGCGGTCGATCGAACGACCGACCGCGTGCGCCGACGACGCCTCGCCACCGAGACCGGTCACGCCCACCCACTCCCAGAACCGGGCGGGCGAGATGCACACGCGCCGGTCAGCCGATGCTCTGCAGGTTGAACGCCGCGTCGGCGTCGCCAGGATCCTGGCGAAGGGCCCGCTGGAAGCAGACCTTGGCGTCGGCCTTGCGCTGCATGTTCCACAGGCACACGCCGCGGTTGTTCCACGTCTGCGAGTCGTTCGGGTGGATCTCGCTGGCGCGGCGGAAGCTGTCCTCGGCCTCGACGAAGTGGCCCTGGCCGAAGTGCACCATGCCCAGGTTGAACCACGCCTCGGCGTTGCCGCCGTCGATCGCGAGCACGGCGTTGAACGCGTTGATGGCGCCGGCGTCGTCGCCGGTCAGGTAGCGCACGAACCCGAGCTGCTGCTGGTACTCGTTCTCGCTCGGCGAGAACGTCGCGGCCGCTTCGAGGTGCGGCAGCGAGTCCTCGTAGAGTCCCTGCGAGAGGTAGGCCTCCGCGGCGGTGCGGTGGATGTCGGCCAGCTTGACGCCGAGCTCGCCGAGGCTCTGGCGGATCGCCAACCGGGTCTGCTCGGCCATGGGCTCGACCACGAGGGTGGGCACCTGCGCGTCGCGAACGTCGCGGATGCGCGTCGGGATGCTCTGGAAGCCGGCTCGCTGGGGGATGGCCGACAGCGAGGTCGGCCCCTGGTTCTGCATCGTCGTCGTCATCGTCAACTCCTCTTCTGGGGGTAGGTCATCGGGTCCCGGGCCTTCACATCGCGGCCAGGACCCGGTTCATCGCCGCCGCCTCGTGATCGAGGGCACGCGCCTCGAGCAGTCGCACGGCGTATCGCCCCATCCGCCGGGCCTCGGCCGTCTGGCCGAGCCGCTGCAGGATCAGGGTGGTCTGCTGGCACGCGCCCGGTGAGTCCGGATGCGCCGCCAGGAAGGTCGTCAGCACGCTCAGCGCGCGGCTGTTGTCGCCGCGCACGAGCCACAGGCGCGACAACGCGAGGTGCGCGACCTCGTACGTGGGCTCGATGGCGATCGCCTGTTCGAGCAGGCGCTGGGCCCGGTCGAGGTCGCCGCGCTGCATGCGCGCCTGCGCGATGCCGGCCAGCGAGACGTAGCTCGTGATGCCTTCCTGGATCGGCACGACGAGCACCTGCCCGTGGTAGGCGAGGCAGCGGCGGTACTGCACGATCGCGTCCTCGGCGCGCCCTTCGGCGAGCGCCAGGCTGGCCGCGATGTAGTGCAGGTTCGGCGTCGGGATGAAGCGCCGCAGCGCGTGGTCGATCACGGCGCGCGCGCGCTCGAGTTCGCCCTTGCGCGTGACCTCGAGCGCACACAGGGCCGCCACTTCGCCCGCGTACGGCAGCTCGCGCGGCAACGACGGCGAACCGCTCGAGATCAGCTCTAGGCACCGTTCCAGCAGCCGCCGCGCGTCGGCGCCGCGGCCGGGCAGGCGCCGCAGGAAGTCGCCGTACTTGTAGTGGCCGTAGATGTCGTCGGGCACCTGCGCGAGCTGCTTCTGGAAGAGCCGCTCGTTGCGCTCGTTCTTGCCGCGCTGGTCCATGACCTCGTCGGTGTAGCCGTGGTGTTCGACTTCGACGTCGGCGCTGGACAGCACGAGGCCGAGCTCGCCGCCGAGGCGCTGCAGGCTCGGCGTGACCTGCTCGTGGATGACGTTCTGGTACTCGATGCCGGGCAGGTTGCGGAACAGGCGCACCATCATCACGCCGAGCGTGCGGCCGCTGCCGTAGATGTTGACGAAGTGCAGGTGGTAACCCGACACGTCGGGGTTCTGCACGATCTCGCGGATGCGTTCGCAGGCACCGGGCTGCACGAACTCGTCGGCGTCGAGCACGAGGATCCAGTCGCCGGTCGCGGCGCGCAGCGCCGTGTTGCGCGGCGCCGAGAAGTCGTCCTGCCACGGTTCGTGCAGCACCTTGGCCCCGAACGACTCGGCGATGGCGACCGTGGTGTCGGTCGATCCCGTGTCGACGACGATCAGCTCGTCGAAGGCCGCCTGCGCGCGCGCGAGGCACTCGGGCAGGAAGCGCTCTTCGTCGCGCGTGATCATGCAGAGCGAGATGCGCGGCGTGCGGCCGGCCCACGGTTCCTGGCGCTCCGCGGCGGGTTGGACCGCCGGGGACTGCACGGCCGTGAGCTGGGACTCCTTCGGCGAGATCGGCGACCAACGCGACATCAGGCTGCGCGTCTCCTCGGCGAAGCAGCCCGGCTCATCGACGGCCGCGCGCGGCGACAGCAGGCTGCCGCCGACGACCTGCACCGGCGGCAGCTTGCCGTCGAAGCGCATCTGGTACTCTTCGAGCGCGACCTGTGAGTTGTGGATGTGTTCGGGCAGCGCCCCGAGCAGCAGCACGTCGCTGCGCGACAGCATGAGGCCCGTGATGTCACCGGGGTGGCAACGTGCGCCGTCGACGCCGGGCACGGCGGCGCCGACGACGGCCGCCACCGCCAGGGCCTCGAACAGTTCGCGCCCCGGCGACGAACCGCCGCGCAGGAACCAGATCAGGTCGCCGCGGGCCGCCGCGACGCCGCGGTTCCACTGCGCACACTCGCGCCGCGCGTCGCCGCCGTGCGCCCGCCAGTCGACGATCTCCCAGTCGGCGGGCAGGAACGTGCGCAGCTGCGCCGCCGTGCGTTCGCGGGCCGCATCGGGCCCGCCGGCGAGCACGACCGAACCGGCCAGCGCCGGCTGCTTCGTGCAGGCGAGCCAGTAGCGCGAGGGCGGCGGACCGTCGAGCCAGTCGAGCGGCAGCAGACCGTTCGCCATCAGCGAGCGCGCGAGACCGGGGCCGAACTCCACCGCCGGCGCCGGCACGCGCAGCACGTCGGTCACGAGCAGGCCGGCGGCCGACGCCGCGGCGAGCACACGGCGCAGCGACAGGAACTGCGACGGATCCTCGACGCTGCCGGTCGGGTCGAAGCTGCCCGGGCGCCCGTCGACGACGAGGCGCAGCATGCGCGAGGACTGCACGTTGTCGATGTCGAGCAGCAACGTGCCACCGGGCGCGAGGCGCGAGCCGAGGTCGCACAGGGCCTGCTCGACGCAGCCCAGCGATTCGGTGAACGCCTGCACTTCGATGAGGTCGAACGGCGCCTCGCCGGCGGCCGGTTCGCGCAGGCGACGGCGGTCCCGCGGCAGCTGCAACGTGCGCTGCGCGCCGGGCACGAGGCCGGCCCAGCCCCGGACGGGACCGAGGAACCCGGTCGGCAGGTGATCGCCAGAATGAGCCATTTCCTTTGCCAGCGCCGACGCGAGCGTGCAACGCCTCCACACCATCGGCAGGAGTGCATCGCCAACTTCAGTCCGCGATGATGTGGGCCGTTCCGCGCCACCCCTTCCATGACCGACGACACCCGCCTGCAGACACGGCTCCGGCAGCGCACACGATTCCGCCAGTTGGCGCGCGTGGCGTCGTGTGTTTCGACACAGGACCTCGCCGCCGCCGAACCCGGGGCCGGCGACGCGGTGTTCTGGGCCGAACACCAGACGCGCGGGCGCGGCCGCCAGCAGCGCGAGTGGCACGACGAGCCGGGCGCGGACCTGACGGTGACGTTCCGGGTCACGGTCGAACTGCCGACACCGCTGGCGTTGCCGGCCGCGCTGCCGGTCGCCGTGCTGCAGGCCTGCGAACCGCTCGCGGCCCAGGACCTGCGCATCAAGTGGCCCAACGACCTGTTCGTCGAGCACCGCAAGCTGTGCGGCGTGCTCATCGACGCCGGCGTCGGCAGCCCGCACACCTACCTGATCGGCATCGGCGTCAACTGCAACCGCGTGCGCTTCCCGCCGGACCTCGAGGCAAAGGCGTGTTCACTCGCGCTCGTCACGGGTCGCGAGGTCGACCGCGCGGCGCTGCTGCTGTCGATCGCGGAACGGCTCGACGCGATGCTGCGTGCGCTCGCCGAGCGCCGGCACGCCGAACTCGAGGCGCTGTTCCGCGACCGGCTCGGCCTGCTCGGCGAACGCGTGCGCGTCGACACCGGCGACGGCTTCGAGGGTGTGCTCACGGGCCTGGACTTCCAGAGCCTCGAGCTCGACGGCGCACGCACGGTGCCGCTCGCGATCGTGCGCGGCATCGGCACGGCCGCGCCGGGCTAGCTTGCCAGCGCGCCGTCCCTGCCCGCCGGGGCACTCGCCGATCCCGGTGGGCCGGCGACTACACTTCCACGGATGACGTGCCCTGCCCACATCGTTCCCCGGCCGCGGCTGCGGCGGATCGGCCACCGGGTGCGTGTCGCGGCGGCGCTAGCGATCGCCGCGCTGCCGGCGCGGGCCGTGGCCAGCCCGCAAGGTGACCCCGTGCCGGCGCACCCCGCCGATGCTCGCGCCTGGCCACCGGGCACGCCGGACCTGCCCGCCGACCCTTCGCTGCACTTCGGCCAGCTCGACAACGGCGTGCGGTTCGTGTGGACCGACGTGCCGCGGCCCGCCGGGCGCTGTTCGCTGCGGCTCGTCGTGTGCGTCGGCGGTCTCGACGAAGCCGACGACGAGCAGGGCATGGCCCACTTCGTCGAGCACATGGCGTTCAACGGCACGCGCCGGTTCCCCGGCAACAGCATCGGCGAGTGGTTCCGCAGCCACGGCATGCGCTCGGGCCAACACGCGAACGCGTTCACCTCGTCGACCGACACGACCTACTGCGTCGATCTGCCGGACAACGAACAGGCGACGATCCGCGACGGGCTCGACGTGCTGCGCCAGTTCACCGACGCGGTGCTCTTCGCGCCGACCGAGGTCGATGCCGAGAAGGGTGTCATCGACGCCGAGGAACGCGAACGTTCGTCGCCTCGCGCGCGGGCGCGCGCGAGCATGCGCGCGAGGCTGCTGGCCGGCATGCGCACCGCCACTCGCAACGTGATCGGCGCCGCGGCGCAACGGGCGAACTTCACCGCCGACCGGCTGCGCGCGTTCCACGACCGCTGGTATCGCGCCGACAACCTGACGCTGGTGCTCGCCGGCGACCTCGAAGCGCGGCCCGTCGAGCAACTCTGCCGCGACGCCTTCGGCAGCCTGCCCGCGCCGACGACGCCGTTGCCCGCGCGGGCCGGGCTCGGCAGCCCCACCCTGACCGACACCGTCTTCGCCATCGACGAGCCCGATCGGCACGACGTCGAGTGGTTCGTGCAGTGTCCGGGCGCGCCGGCCGCGACCCTGCACACGGCCGACTCGTTGCGCCTCGAGGTGCTCGAGGAAGCGGCGGCCGAGATGGCGCGATGGACGCTCGTGCACGAGCTCGAGCAGAGCGGTTCGGCCGTCATGGACGTGGACGTGACGCAGGTGCACGACGAGCTGCCCGCGATGCTCGTGACGTTCCGGTGCGAGCCAGCGCGCACCACCGAAGCTCTCGAGGCCTGTGCCAGGGTCGTTCGTTCGCGGCTCCAGCGCGGCTTCTCGCGCCAGCTGCTCGATCGCGTGCGGACCGCGAAGGTGGCCGAACTCGACCGCGACCTGGCGGCGTACCTGCGCGTGGACAGCGCCGGCGTCGCGCGCTGGCTCGCCAACACGCTCGCCGCCGGCGAAGTGCCCGCCGACTGGTCCTTCGTGCACGATCTGCTGCGGGCCGCCTGGGCCGACCTGACCATCGACTCGTGCAACGGCGCATGGCGCGCGGCCTGGAGCGCCGCGACGCCGTCGTTGGTCTCGATCGGACCGCCCGGGCACGGCGTCGATGCGGCGGCGATCTGGCGACGCGCCGCCGATGGCGAACTGCCGGTCGACGAGGCCCCCGCGGCCGCGCCACGACCACACACGGTGCCGCCCGATCCCGCGGCGAGCTGGCCCTACGCGAGCCGGTCGGTCGAGGGCACCACGGAGCCCGTCGAACGCCGCCACGACCAGGCGCTCGACCTCGAAGACCTGCGCTTGCCCAACGGCGTGCACGCCCTCGTCAAGGCGACGCGCCTGGCGCCGGGCCAGATCCTCGTCGCCGCCAACGTCGGTGCCGGCCAGTCGCAGCTCACCGAACGGCAGCTGCACGCCGCGCAGCTGTTCGAGCTCATGCTGCCGCGCTCGGGGCTCGGCAAGCTCCCAGCGGGCGCGCTGCGCCGCCTCGTCTCGACGCGCACCGCATCGGTCTCGATGCGCTGCGAGCCCGGGCGCTTCCTGGTCCGTGGCCAGTGCGATCGCGAGTCGCTCGCGTTCCAGCTCGAGTGGCTGCTCGCGCAGTGCACGGACACCGACCTCGACGAGGACGTGCGGAGCCAGGTCGCGGAGGCGAACGTCTCCAGGTTCGCGCTCGCAAAGGGCTCGTCGACCGAGGCGACGCTGGGCTTCCTCGCCCGCCTCGCGGGCCAATCGCTCGGCTACGTGCCCGAGCAGGTCGCCGCCGTCGGGCTCGACGAGGTGCGCGAGTTCTTCGCCGCCTTCTGGTCGCCGGCACCGATCACGCTCGTCGTCGTGGGCGACCTCGACGTCGAGCAGACCATCGCCCTCGCGGCGCGAACGTTCGGCCGGCTGCCGCCGCGCCGCAGCCCCGAAGCGCTCGCGGCCGGCATGCCGTACCGGCCCGTGACGGTGGTGCTGCACGAGGAGCACGACCTGACCACGACTGAAGACAACAGCACGGTCGCGCTGTTTGCCCCGCTGCCCGACCTGCAGGGACTCGTGAAGACCCGGGCCCAGGTCCTGGCACTGATGCTCGGCGATCGATTCGAGGCGCGCCTGCGCGAGGCGATGGGCGCGATCTACTCGTGCCAGGCGTCGGGCTACGAGCTCGCCACGGCGTCGCGCTGTTCGGTGCTGTGGATCCGCCTCAAGGTCGCGCCGGGCCGCGAGAGCGAGGTGCTCGCGGCGGCGCGGCAGGAGCTCGCCGCGATCGCAACGCACGGCGTCACGGCGGCGGAGCTCGACGGCGTGCGCGCGCAGGTGCTCAACGAGCGGCAGCGACAGCGCCAGACCAACCTCTACTGGCTCGACGTGTTGTCGGGCGCGCACCGCGATCCGGCGGCGCTGCGCGACCTCGTGCAGGGCGTGGACGAGGTGCGCGCGTGGACGCCCGAACAGCTCTCGGCGGACGCGGCGACGTACCTCGCCGCGGACCAGGTCAGTTCGCTCGTGCTGCGCGCGCGGCCCAAGAAGTGACGCTACAGTGCGGCGGAGGTTGCCATGTCGATGCTCGTGCTGTTCGCCCTCACCGCACTCGCGCCGCCGCAGGATCGCGGCGACACGCCGGTGTTGCGTGGCACGGCGCACACGGAACGCGCGTGCGGCGGCGCCCTGCACGTCGAGCTGCGGCGGCTCGACCACGGCGCCGACGGGCGCCTCCAAGACCTCGATGAGCCCGGTGGGCGCGCCGCCGATGCCACGAGCCTCGCGGGCTCCGACGGCACGTTCACGATCGGCGCGGCGGCGGGCGGCTACGCGCTGTTCGCGTTCGCCGACACGAACGGCGACGGCACCTGGACGCCGGCCGTGCCCGAACCGTGCACCTGGCTGCGCCGCGTCGACGTGCCATGCTCCACCGCGCTCGAGCTCACGCTGCGCGCGCCGGTGCCGCTGCCGCGCACCGACCGCGACGTCGAGCACGGCGCGTTGCTCTGGCGGCGCGGCTACCCGATCGTGCAGCTGCACGGCGATGCGGCCGCACGCGGCCGCGCGCACGGCGAACTGCTCGCGCCACAGATCGTCGACTTCTTCCGCTTCTACGTGCTCGAGGACCGCCTCGGTTCGGCCGAGGCCTACGGCGAGTTCGCCGACTTCCTGGACCACGCGTTCGCGTGGCCCGAACCGTTCCTGACCGAGATCGCCGGTGTGCTCGCGGGCATGCGGGCGTCGGGCGCCGACCTGCACCTGCCCGAACTCGGGCGCGCGTTCGGCCGCACCGAGCTGCTCGCGATCAACGCCTACATCGAGACGCGCGCGATGCGCTCGAGCTGCACGCAGTTCGTCTGCTGGGGCGAACGCACGGCCGGCACCGACGTCGCGGGCGGCACGATCGCGGGCCGCAACATGGACGGCGAATGCGACCTGCGCCGCGTGACGGTCAGCCACTTCGTGATGTTCGCGGTCGCCCCGAGCGAACCCGGCCAGAAGCGCTACGTGTCGATGATGTGGCCCGGATTCGTCGGCACGCTGAGCGGGTTCAACGAGGCCGGCGTGCACTGCATGGAGAACGCGGGCGGCACGGGGCCGGGGCCGGTGGTCGATCGGCTGCAGCCGATCAGCTGGGTGCTGCGCGAGGCGCTGGCGCACTTCGACGGCAGCGCCGGGCCGGCCACGGTCGAGCGCCTGCTGGTCGAGCACGCCAACAGCAAGGGTGGCGCCTGCGGCCCTGGCTGCATCGTCATGTTCGCGCTGCCTTCGACGGCGCCGCAACCGGCGTGGGTGCTCGAAGGCGATCGCTTCGGCCACGCCACGCGGCTGCCCGGCATGGTCGCACCGTTCATGACCTCGGCGGTCATGGCGAGCAACCACCACCTGAGCTACGGCGCCGATCCCGAACGGCCCGGCACGTCGTTCGGCCGCGCGCCGGCGTGGTCGTCGCGCTGGCGCTACGAGGCGGGGCGACAGAAGCTCGAGGGCTGGGCGCGCACGGGCCGCAAGGTCGGCACCGCCGAGATGCGCGAGCTGCTGCAGACCGTGGCGCACGGCACGAGCGAACACAGCCTGATCACGCGACCCGACGCGCGCACGTTCGACGTCGCGGTCGCGTCGATGGCACCAGGGCCGTGGGACGCGCCGTACCGCGAGTGGACGACGTTCGCGTTCGACGAGCTGTTCGCTGCGGCCGGGCGATGATGAAGTCGGGCAGCTGGAGTGGCGGAGCCATCTCTGGGCTCGCCCTGCTCGGCATCGCCGGACTCACGCTGACAGCTCGGTGCGCGCGCGCCGGCAGCGACCCCACGGACTTCGAGCGCATGACGGCCGCCAACTGGACGCGCCTGATCGCCGACGGCGCGTGCAGCTACCGCCGCCACCGCGGTCGCAACCCCATGTTGGCCGACCTCGTCGCGAAGGACGAAACGGGGAGGTCCGAGCTCGAGGCCATCGTGGCTGGCCCTCCTTCGGGCTGTCTGACGGCAACGAGAACGGTCGGCGCGCGCCGGAATCCGCGTCACACGGCTTCCGGTCTCGCTGTTTCACCCGCAGCACGACCATGAACACACACGCGCTGCTCGTCGCCGTCGCGGTCACCTTGCCGTTGGCTGCCCAAGGACTCTCTTCACCGATCCAACCCGTGGGTGCGCTGCAGGCCATCTCGCACAGCAGTGGCTTGCAGGCCGATCGCGACGGCAATGGCCTGGTCGGCGTCGGCGCTACCTATCGGGTGCGGTTCCGGGACCACTGCGTGCTCTACGAACCTGCGCTCGGCACGGCCGCTCCGTTGACCCAGCACGTCGCGCTGTCGACGCCGACGGTGACGCGCGGCAGCACTGCGCTCGCAACGTGCTCCTCGGTGGCTCCGGTCGTCCGCGACCGCGTCGCGAGCTACGCGCGCGCCAGCGGCGTCGAGGAACGCTTCGACGTGCAGCCCGACGGCGTCGAGTTGTCGTGGACGTTCGCAGAACGCCCCTTTGGCGAAGGCGACCTAGTCGTGCATTACGCGATCGAGACGAGCCTGGGCGAACCATCGGCCATCGACGGCGGGCTGTTGTTTGCGGGCGAATACGGCGGCGTGCGCATCGGCAAGGTCACCGGCATGGACGCGCGCGGCCGCGGCGTCGATGGTCGTGTCGGGTGCGATGGCCGCAGCGTGGTCTTCTCCCTGCCCGCGCAGTTCGTCGACAGTGCGGCCTACCCGATCACGCTCGATCCACTGCTCGGGACGTCGCTGATCGTCGGCTCGATTGGCGGCCCCAGCACACCACCGGATGCGGCCTACGACGCGACCACCGAACGCTGGTTGGTGGTCTGGCAGCGCAGCTTCAGCGCATCCGCGCAGGACCCCATGGCGCAACTCGTTTCGAGCACGGGAACGCTGATCGGTCCGCTGCTCGACCTCGACCCGGGCGCTTCGTCGTCACCTCCGCGGGTCGCGAACCTGGGCACCCGCGATCGCTTCGGAATCGTCTACACGAAGACCGTGACGGTGCCGAGCCCGTTGCTCTCCGTCGAGTTCCGCACCGTCGAGGCAGTCACCGCCACGACTGGCTCCGGTGCGACCCTGGCGACGTCGGCGTTGCAGCAGGCGTTCGCCAACGCCGACATCGGCGCCGAGTGCGAGGCACCGATCGGGGCGCAGCGTGGATTCGTCGTCACCTACGCGGAAGGCGCCGGCAACGCCATCCGCGCGCGCCGTCTCTTCTTCGATGCTGGGGACTCCTTGGCCATCTTCGGTGCGCTCTCGGTCTGGACCGGAGGCGCGGGTGTGACGTTCACGGAGCCGGCGGTTTCGCGCGCGGCGTCCGCCGATGGCAAGCTCCTGGTCGTCGCCAAGCAACTCACCGGCTCGCCCGGCAGCGCCTCGATCGTGGCCGCAGTGCTCGATTCGGGCAGCAATCTGGTTGGCGCCGTCACCACGGTGGCAGCGAGTACGGCGAACGACCTGTCCCTTCCGGACGTCGATGGCTTCGCCAGCAAGTGGGTCGTCGCCTACCAAGCCCCCGGTGGCAACCTGGTCTCGGGCCCCGGCGTCAGGGTGCGACCGATCACGCTCGACAGCGCCACCAACACCCTGGTCGTCGGCAGCGTCGGCATGTCGGTCGGCGGGTTCCCCACGAACCAGGCGTTCGCGCCGTCCGTTGCCTACGCGGCCGGTCGCACCTGGCTCGGCTACGAGTCGATCGGGTCCTTGATCGGTGGTGGCATCCAGACATCCCTGCGGATCGCAGCGCTGAACAGCGGGAGCTGCGCGTTCTGCAACGAGCAGTTCGTGCTGGCGACGAGTGGTGGATGGGTCGCCGTGTCCACGATGACGTCCGGTGGCGCTCCCGCAGGCGAGGATGCGCTGTCGCTGACCTCGGTCTTCCCGAACATCTCGGCCCAGCGCCTTCGCAACTTCGGCACCGTCGGCACGACGGCGAGCCTCGGCGGCGGATGCGGAATGACTGGTACGGTTGCCTTCAACCACGCCCCCGGAGTCGGCAGCAGCGGCTTCCGCTGCAACATGAACTCCATCCCGGCGACCGCGCTCGCGGCGATCTTCAACTTCAGCGCGCCGGTGGCGACGTTGCCGTGTGCTGCCTGTGTGTGGACCCCGTTCGCGGTGACGCAGAGCCCGCCGATCCTCGGCGGCACCGCGTTCGTCGAGTTCCCGATCCCGTGCCTCCTGACGCTGTTGGGCCAGCAGTTCGAGACGCAATGGACGCTGCTCGACTTCAGCCAGGCGCCGTGCCCCGTGTTCCCGGGGTTCGCACTGTCGGATCGCACGTTGCTGACGATCGGCAACTGAATGGCGCGAGTGCTCTGACCGCAGCGCCCGCGCCCGATCGTCGATCGGCGCCGGAAGAAGTGCGCGCCCCGCGCCGTCGCACCACTTCCCCGAAACCAACAGAGCGCCCACATGCCAGAAGCCGGCACCCGATCGGTCCGCGCCGCGCAGGCCGGATTCACGCTGATCGAGATCATGGTCGTGATCGTCATCCTCGGCCTGCTGGCCACGATGGTCGCGCAGAACGCCACGAACGGCGCCGACCAGGCGCGGTTGCAGCGCGCGGCCGTCGACACCAAGCAGATCGCCGATGCGGCGCGCATGTTCTATGCGGAGAAGGGGCGCGTGCCCGAACTCGCCGACCTCACCACCCCCGACGAGCGCGGCCGCGTGTACCTCGAGACGATCCCGAAGGATCCGTGGGACGTCGACTACGTGATGCGCGAAGGGGAGACGCCGCGCAGCTACCTGGTCGTCAGCGCCGGTCCCAACCGCCAGCTCGGCGACGACGACGACATCTCGTCGAAGCTCACCGTGCGGTGACGACGACCGCGCGCACCATCACAGCCGTTCGTCGACCGCGGCCAGCAGCCGCGCTTCGAACTGCACGATCTTCGTCGGCGGCGGACCACCCGCGAGGCGCGCGAGCAGTTCGTGGTCGCCGGGCGCCGAGTGCAGCAGCGGATAACCCTTGGTCAGCAGCCACGCGTTGAGGCCGAGCCAGCCGATGACGGTGTTGAAGTCGGGGAACGGCGCGATGCGCACGAAGCGCCACAGCAGCCGGAAGCCCTGCCGCACGGGATGCAGCCGCCGGAAGATCTGCGCCATGTCGCGGAAGTTGTGCTGCACGTCGAACGTGTCGATCAGCGAGCGCAGCTGGTCGGCGGGCGGATAGTTGACGTAGATCAACGCGTCCCAGGGCGGACCGCGCCGCAGGTCGTTGTTGCGGAAGCGCGGCAGCTCCGCGGTCATCGCGCGGAACAGCTCGACGAGGAACCAGGCGTCGGGCACCTTGCCCGCCGTGGCGCGCGCGCGCACCAGCTTCAGGCACTCGAGCAGGCCGCGCAGCAGCCGGTACTCCTGCGTGATCGGGGTCAGGCGCCCCGTGCGCCCCTCGGCGACGTCGATCGCGTCGTCGTCGTCGATGAAGAAGCCGCGCAAGCGCAGCAACGACGCCACGAAGCGCGCATCGCTGGGCATCGGCCGGCGCACGCGGTCGAGCACACGCTGGGCCGTCGCCAGCGGTTCCGCGTTGCCCGCGGCCGCGGCCAGGTGGCTGGCGAGGGCCAGGTCGACCCGCTCGAGCAACGACGGCCCATTCTGCGTCTCGTCGGTCCCCACTTGCGTCGGGTTTTCGGCATGATCGGGGGCCCGCATGGACCCCAGCTCGATCGCCGTTCCACCGACCCCGGACGAGACCGTGCCACCGAAGCGTCGGCGCCGGTGGTTGAGGCGCTTGTTCGTCACGTTCGTGCTGCTCGTCGGCCTCGTGCTCGCGGCGCCGCACGCCGTGGCCCTCGACGCCGTGCGCGAGGGCATCGAAGAGGCCGTGTCCGAACAGCTCGGCGCGCCGTGCCGCATCGAACGGCTCGGCTTCTCGTGGTTCTCGGGCTTCGCCGTGCGCGGACTCGAGCTCGGCAACCCATCGGGCTTCTCGAACGAGCGCCCGTGCCTGCGCCTGCGGCGCGCCGAGGGCGACCTCGCGCTGCTGCAGCTGTTGAACGGCAAGCTCGACCTGACGGGCAGCATCGACGGCCTGCAGGTGTTCGTCGAACGGTGCGACGACGGCTCGACGAACCTCGGCGCGCTGTTCGGGCGCAGCGGCGTCACGATCGACGAGGAACCACCGCCGGGCCCGCCGCGGCCGCAGCGCGACCACACGCAGGACCTGGCGCGGGTGCGCTTCGATCTGCAGCTGCGCGACGCGCTCGTCGAGATCCGGCAGGGCACGGACGTGCTCGAGTCGTTGAGCGAACTGTCGTGCCACGCCAGCAAGGGCTTCGACGCGCAGCGCGTGCACCTCGACCTCGACACGCACCTGCGGCCGCTCACGAGCGGTACCCAGTCGGGGCGGCTCGGCGTCAAGCTCGATCTCGACGTGCTGAGCGGGACCGTCGACGCGATGCTGAGCACCGCGGGCCTCGAGCTGCAGCGCTACACGCCGCTCGTCGACATGTTCCTGCCGGGCCAGCTGTCGTCGGTGGCGGGCCTCGTCAACGGTGCGATGCGCGTGCAGCGAACGGGCCGGGGCGAACTCACGGTCGACGGCGACCTGTCGATCGTCGGGCCGCGCCTGGCCGGACCGCTCGTGCGCGGCATGGACCTGCGCGGCGAACGTTGGACGCTGACGCCCGCGCTGTCGCTGCGCCTCGACGCCGAGAACCGCCCTGCGACCTTCGACGCGCGGCGCTTCGCCGTCGACCTCGGCTGGCTGCACCTGCGCGGCCTCGACGGACCCGGCGCGAGGCCCCTGCTCGGCGACACACCGGGCGTCGCGGTCGCGTACGACCTCGACGTCGACACCCTCGCGGGTTTCGGCGGGCAGATGCCCGACTGGTTGCGCGGCACCGGCAGCAGGCTGCTCGGCGAGGTCGGCGTGCCGTGGTCGGCCGAGACCATGCGTGCCGGTGCGATGGACTTCGACGCCATGCTCACGCAGGTCGTCGCGTCGGTGCGGCTGCAGGCGACGCGGCTCGGCGCGGCCGGCTTCGAACTGCGCGACGTGACCGGCGCCGGCGAACTGCGCGGCGGCGAGTTCCGTTTCGCCACGGCCGAACCGACGCTGCTCAACCAGGGCGGTCTGTCGGTCGCGGTGCAGACCGACCTGCGCGACCTCGCGCGGCTGCCGGCGACGGTCTCGCTGCGCTGGACCGGCGGCCAGGTGCGGCCCGCGGCGACCGAGGTGCTGCGGCTCGTCGTGCCGCTGCTGGCCGGACTCGATGCCGACACGGCGCAGGTGTCGGGCCTGTGCGACCTCGAGTTCGCGTTCGCGGGCCCGTCGCTGCGCGCAGCCGACCAGAACTGGCTGCAGCTGCTCGGCGAGTGGTCGGGCAAGGGCACGATCGGGCTGCGCTCTGCCGCGGTGACGCCGGCGCCCGCGCTGTCGGGCCTGCTCGCGCCGCTGGGCCAGCTCGTCGGTGCTGCGGGCCAGCTCGGTGACGGCGGCCGCCTCGCGATCGACAGCTTCGTCGCGCCGTTCACGCTGCGGCGCGGATCGTTGGAGACGAGGGCGGCGCGCTGGCTCGCGAAGGGCAAGGAGATCGGCCTGTCGGGCACCGTGCAACTCGACGGCGACCTCGACTACGGCTTCGACCTCAGCGCGCTGCTGCGCGGCCACAAGGATGGGGAGCGCGTGCTGCAGGCACTCGGCGGCACGCTGCCCGCGGCGCGCCTGACCGGTTCGCTCGCGGCGCCGTCGCTGGGCCTGCCGCAGCTCGGCGACGTGCTGCAGAAGGGCGCGCAGAACGAACTCGAGGCGCGCGGGCGCGAACTGCTGCAGCGCGAACTCGACAAGCTGATCAAGCGCAAGTAGCGCGCGCGGCGCCGTGCCCGCGTCAGTACAGGGGCACTTCGATGATCACGTCCGGGATGCACCAGCTCAGCGGCACGAGCACGTTGACGGGCATGAAGGCGGGCGCGGAGACCTCGAACAGCACGGTCGCCTGATCCGCGTCCGGGCCCGGCCCCAACACGGCGCGCCCTTCGTCGTCCTCGACGAACCCGATCCCGGCAGCGGCGAGCAGCTGCGCGTCGAACGGGGCCGAGCCGTTGCGGTCGGTGAGCACCGGGATCGAATGGGGGCTGACACAGGTGCAGCCCGACCACTCCTGCTCGGCCTGCAGCACGCGCACCGACACGTCCTGCCGCGCGAAGGTCGTGACCGGGTCGTAGACCACGACCTGGATCGAGACGGTCTTCGGCTGGTCGTCCTCGGAGTGCTCACAGCCGCCGTCGTGGTGCGAATCGTCGAGGCAGGCCGCGAGCAGCAGCAGGGAGACCAGCCAGGGTGCGGGCAGACGGCGCATGGACGGGAGAGGTGCGAGCACGAACCTGCCCGGCGACACGGCTGCGCGGGCAGAACAGCATAGCCCGGCCGGTGCGCTCGGGCCGCGACCGTGCGTTTGCCCCGGCATCGAGGCTGTTCGGACCCGACGGCCGCGCTACAGCTCGCGGTAGCGGTGCGCCACGGGCATGCGCCGCCCCGCCCAGCAGCGATCGCTGACCTTGAGAGTCGGCGGGTACTGGTAGCGCTTCCATTCGGCGGCGTGCACCTTGGCGAACAACTCGGCGACGCGCGCGCGCGCCATGCCCGTGCGCGCGGCGGTCTCCTCGACGGTGCGACCCTCTTCGATGAGACAGCGCAGCACGGCATCGAGTTCGGGGTAGGGCGGCAGGCTGTCGCTGTCGAGCTGGCCGGGCCGCAGTTCGGCCGACGGCGGCTTCTCGATCGAACGCCGCGGGATGCGCTCGCGGTCGCGGTTGAGCCAGCGGCTCAGGGCCCAGACCTCGGTCTTCCACAGGTCCGCGATCGGCGCCAGCGCTCCGTTGGTGTCGCCGTAGATCGTGCAGTAGCCGACTGCACACTCGCTCTTGTTGCCGGTCGTCAGCACGAGGTGGCCGTGCTTGTTGGCGAACGCCATCAGCAGCGTGCCGCGCATGCGCGCCTGCAGGTTCTCCTCGGCGAACCCGGGTTCGGTGCCCCCGAACACGGGCTGCAGCACCTCGGCGAACACCGGCTGCAGCGGCGCGATCGGCAGCACGTGGAACGCGATGCCGAGGTTCTCGGCCAGCTGCCGCGCGTCGGCGAGGCTGTGCTCGCTGCTGTAGCTCGACGGCATCGCGATGCCGGCGACGTTGTGCGGTCCGAGCGCGTCGACGGCGAGCGTCGCCGTGAGCGCCGAGTCGATGCCGCCCGACAGGCCGACGACGACCCGCTCGAAGCCGAACTTGCGCACGTAGGCGGCGATGCCCTGCACGATCGCCGCGTGCTGCAGCGCCTCGGTCGGCTGCGGCAACGGTGCCTCGGTCCACGGTTGCTCCGTGTCGACCACGATCAGCGCCTCGCGGAACGCGATCGGCTGGGCGGCTGCTCCGGTCGGCTTCAGCGCCAGCGAGCCGCCGTCGAACTGCAGCTCGACGTCGCCACCCACCATGTTGACGTAGAGCATCGGCACGCCGTGGCGCGCCGAGGCCGCGGCGACCATGCGGTGACGGAACGACTCCTTGCCGCGGGCCCAGGGGCTCGCGCTGAGGTTGACGACGATCTCGGCGCCGGCGTCGACGACGCGTTGCACGGGATCGATCGCGTAGGTGCGCTGGTCGAAGAACAGCTCGTCGTTCCACCCGTCCTCGCAGACGACGATGCCGATGCGTCGGCCGTGCAGCTCGACGACGTTCGCCTCGGGCGTCTTCCACGGCTCGAAGTAGCGCGACTCGTCGAACACGTCGTAGGTCGGCAGCAGGCACTTGCGCGCGACGATCTCGCAGGTGCCGTCGTGCAGCAGGGCGACCGCGTTGTGCAGCGGGCGACCGCCGCGCTCGGCCGCCGCGGCATTGGCGTCGAGGCAGCCCACGAGCAGGTGCAGGCCGCGCGGCGCCGCGGCGGCCAGCTCACGCAGCGCCTGGGCGTGGGCGCGCAGGAAGCCCGTGCGCAGCAGCAGGTCCTCGGGCGGATAGCCGCAGACGGCCAGCTCGGGGAACACCGCCAGCTGCGCGCCCTGCGCCTGCGCCCGCGTCGCGAAGTCGACGATGCGCCGCACGTTGCCGGCGAAGTCGCCGACCGTCGTGTCGATCTGGCAGAGCGCGATCCGCATGGCTCACCGCACTTCTTGCGGCAGCTTGAACTCGATCGTCTCGGGGATGCCGTCGACCTCCTCGACGGCGGTCGCACCGAGCTGCCGCAGGCGGTCGACCACCGCCGTCACGCTGCTCTCGGGCGTGCTCGCACCCGAGGTGATGCCGACGTTGTCGATGCCGACGAACCATTCGGGCCGCAGCTGGTCGGGACCGAGCACGAGGTGCGCCGGCACGCCCGACTCCGCGGCGATCTCGCGCAGGCGATTGCTGTTGCTGCTCATCGGGTCGCCGATGACGAGCCACAGACCGACGCGGCCGCGCAGGTTCTTGACGGCCATCTGCCGGTTCGTCGTCGCGTAGCAGATGTCCTCCTTGCGCGGCGTCTCGAGCTGCGGGAAGCGGCGCTGCAGCACCTTCATGACGCGCATCGCCTCGTCGACGCTCAACGTCGTCTGCGTGAGCACGGCGACGCGCGTCGGATCGACCACCTGCACGCGCTCGGCGGCCTCGGCCGAGGCGACGACGATCGTCTGCGTCGGCGCCTCGCCGACCACACCCTCGACCTCGACGTGGTCGGCGTGACCGATCAGCAGGATCGTGTGACCCCGGGCCGCGAACCGCCGCGCCTCGACGTGCACCTTCGTGACCAGCGGACAGGTCGCGTCGATCGCATGCAGCTGGTGGCGCCCGGCCTGCGCAAACACATCCGGCGCGACGCCGTGGGCGCTGAAGATCACGTGGCTGCCCTGCGGCACCTCCGCGAGATCGTCGACGAAGATGGCACCCTTGCGCACGAGGTCCTGCACCACGACCTTGTTGTGCACGATCTCGTGCCGCACGTAGACGGGCCGCCCGAACTTGGCGAGAGCCCGTTCCACGGTTTCGATCGCGCGCTCGACGCCAGCGCAGAAGCCGCGGGGGCGGCAGAGGGAGACCTTCATCGACGGTGCATGCGTGGGTATGGGCGCGCCGCTCGGCATCCGCGGCGCAAACTGGGCCGACAGGATAGCGATCGCCGCGCGCGATGTCGCGCCTCGGCGCAGCTCGCTCGACCCGGTGGGCGCAAGGCCGCCGGGACGGCGCCGCGCATGCGGCCCGCCCTATTGCACTTCGAAGATCATGCCGACCCCGTACTGCACCGTTCCCGTCGCCGGCGGCGGCGGCGGCGGCGAGGTCGTGGCGCTGTAGAACTGGTGGATGCGGGCCACGTCGAGCGGACCGCAGACCGTCGAGCTGCGGCCCAGCGACGTGATGAGGCGCAGCGGATTGGCGGTCGGCGCCAGCACGATCGCCTGGGCGTGGATCGTCGTGCCGACGTACTGGCTGCCGGGCGGCAGCGTGCCCGAGACGCTGCCGAGACCCGCCGCGTCGCTGAGGCCGCCGAGCGTGGTCGCGGGATCGATGTTGAGCCAGCAGTCCGGTGCCGGCCACTGCAGCGCCGCGAGCAGCGGCGGCAGCGTGCTCGGATTGGCCGGGTCGAACAACGGCACCGGCAGCGGCAGCCCCGGGATGCCGAGCAGATTGCCGGTGTTGCTGAGGCTCAGCGCGACCAGGAAAGGGACCGACGGCGGCGCATGCTCCACGTGCCACGCGAAACCGGAGCCGGCCTGCATGGACACGTCGGTCGTCAATGCGACCGGGGTGGGCACCGCCGGTGCCGTGACCGGCACCGCGCAGGCGGGACCGACGTTGCCGAACGTCGAGGTCGGCGCCGTGCAGCTGCCGAGGTTGTCCATGCGGTAGGCGCCGCTCGGCTGCGAGTGGATCCAGATCTCGATCAGCAGGTTCGACGGCGGGGGCAGCGTGGTGCTCGCCGGCGTGAGTCCGTAGGCCCACGGCACCGCGAACGGGAACGGGATGTTGGCTGGCCTCGGCCCGACCAGCACGGCGGGCTGCGCGGGCAACTGCATGAGCATGTTCTGCACCACCCAGGTCGCGTCCGTGCCGTAGTTCTCCGCGAACGTGTCGCTCGCCGTCGCGGCGCTGCGATACGTGGTCGACATCAGCAGCGAGACCTCGAGGAAACCCTTCGCTGGCATCGTCGTGCCCGGCGTGTTGTTGTCGGCGCGCAGCGAGATGCCCGTGATCACGCGAGGCCCGACCCAGGGCAGTTCGCCGGCGTCGTAGATGCACTGGTAGCGGCACGCCAGCGAGCTGCCGAACGGGATGTTGGTCCCCCCGCCGCCCTCGACACCCTGCATGCTCGCGGGCACGGTCACGTTCTGCGCCGGCGCGGCGGAAACGACCGCGATCGCGGTCAGGAGAACACGCTCTAGCTCCGATCGCATGGTGGGGACCTCCACGCGGACATCGTCCGCCGCCGCACAACGACTTGACCCGCGGTGTCGCGTCGCGCCGTCTCAGGCGGGGACCGCTGGGTCAAGCTCGGGGCGTGGCCGACCGATCCAGTGCACGCCGAGTGTCCGCAACATCGACAGGAACAAGGAGCAACCCGTGCAATTGGAGAGCCACGCCACACCGACGGTGGAGACGCCGCAGCAGCGCTACGCGTCCCTTCATCGTGCCATCGAACGAGGCCTCGCTTCCGACGAGGTATGGAAGGAGCTCGCGGACGTCAGCCTGCGACTCGGACACGGCGACGAGGCGGTGCGCTGCATGCATCGCATCCGCAACGAGGCCATGCGCATGGCCCTCGAATCCCGTCTGGTACGCCTGCGGCTGATCGACGAGAACGCGACCGACGACGGCGCCAAGAGTGCCCATGACGCGGTGCCGGCAGCCAGCTATGCCGGGCCCCTGGTCGTCGCGAGCGAAGAGGGACACCGGCCTGGGCTGCGTGAACACGTCTTCGACGCCGTTCAGTACATGTTCCACCAGCACATGCCGTGGCTGGTGCTGACGACGACGCTCGCGTTCCCATTGGTCATCGGCGTCGGCGGATTCCTCACGGCGGGCGGCTCGCTGCTGTTGCTCGCGGCGATCGCCGCGCTGCCCGGACTCTGCGTGCTGGCCATCGTCGGTGCCATGGGCCGGCAGATCCTCATCGCCAGCAGCGAGGGCATGAGCGACGTGCCCGCGGTGCCGGACTTCGGCGTGCTCGTCGCCGATGGCAGGCGGTTCCTGCTCGACGCCGGCCTCGTGCTGGGCACGCTGGTCGCGCCGCCCGCGGCCGCGCTCGCGCTGGGCGCACCGATCGCGACGGCGTTGCCGTGCCTCGTCGTCGGCGGCTTCTTCGCGCCGCTGGCCTGGGCGCTGCGCCAGGTCCGCGGCGACTTCGGTGCCCTGTCGCCGGTCACGATGCTGCGCGGCTTCCAGCGCTGCGGCACCGGCTACATCGGCATCGTCGGCCTGGCGTGGCTCCTGTTCGCGCCGGCGGCGCTCGTGACGTGGGCCGTGTTCGGCCGTCCGATCTGGGTGCAGCTCGCCGCCGTCGGCCCGCTGTGCGTCGTGCCCATCTTCCTGCTGTCGCGCCTGCTCGGCACCTGGCTCGACACGATGCGCATGCAGCTCGGTGCGGTTCTCACCTGCTCGCCGCGCACGCAGCGCCCGCAGACGCACAAGCCGCAGCCGAAGGGCGTCGCGGCGCGGGCGGCGGCCAAGGCCGCGGAGGCGCGCCCGCCGCAGCGCGGCCCGCAGGCCCGCCCCGGTGCGCCGGTCCGCGGCGCCGCGGCTCCTGCGCGCCCCGGGCCGACACCGAACCCTCCGCGACGCGCGTCGCGGACCCCGGCGGCGCCCGCTCGCACCTCGGCGAAGCGACCGACGCCACCGCCACGCGAAACGGCGCCGGCGCAGCCGCGCGCCAGGGCCTCGCAGCCGCCGGCCCCACGCGCCGAACCGACGAAGCCGACCGCGCGTGCGATCGAGGGTGTCGGGCCGAAGAGCGCCAACACCGCCCCCGCCGGCCCCGACCTGGCCAACCTGCCCGGCGCCGTCGTCGTGTCCGGCCTCGAGCGCCAACGCCTCGGCGCGGCCGCGCGCAAGAAGTAGCCGCCACGGCGAGCGCGGGCGCCGCACTTCTCGCGGCTCGCCCGCGCACGCGCGACGGCGATGCCCTACGCTGCGGCCGACATGGATCTGGCCAGGTTCCTGCGTGACGTGCCCGACTTCCCCAAGCCGGGCATCCTGTTCAAGGACATCACCCCGTTGCTCGCCAACCCCGCCGCGATGCAGCACGCCATCGATCGCTTCGCCGGGCTCGACCTGGGCCGCATCGACAAGGTCGCGGCCGTCGAGTCGCGCGGCTTCCTGTTCGGCGCGCCGCTGGCGCTGCGGCTCGGGGTCGGGTTCGTGCCGGTGCGCAAGCCGGGCAAGCTGCCCTGGAAGACGAACCGCGTCGAGTACGTGCTCGAGTACGGGACCGATGCGGTCGAGATCCACGAGGACGCCGTGCAGCGCGGCGAGCGGGTGCTGATGGTCGACGACCTGCTCGCGACGGGGGGCACGATGGGGGCCGCCTGCCAGCTCGTCGAAGCCTGCGGCGGCGAGGTCGCCGGCTGTGCGTTCGTCGTCGAACTGTGCTTCCTCGGCGGGCGCAAGCGCCTCGGCGACCACCGCATCGAATCGCTGATCGCGATCCCGTAGCCGCGCCGCCCCGCACGCCCGGTGCAGTTTTCTCCACATCCAAGCCCCGAGTTGGGAACGGTTTGTGAAAACTGCTCAAGATTTTCGGGGAAAGCGCTCAATCGCTCGCCGGCGCGAGCCGATCATGCTCCACCGACCCACAGGGGTCTGTTCTTTGGTGTTTCGGCTCCCACCAAGACGCTTCTCGAAAAGGCAAACCCGATGAAAGTCGGGGACGCAAAGCCATAGGGCCTCAGGCCGGTTCCCGCCGGCAAAGGCAGCCTGGTTCCCGAAATGAAGCAAGGGTCTGCATGCTCACTCGCGCCACCGGCGCCCACCGCGCCTTCGCCTCCAACTGCACACGTGGTCGACGCGGTGTCGATCGGCATGCACACCAAGAACTCCAGCCACGCGACCCGCGGTCGCTGCCCGGAGGAAGGGAAGGCAGGTCATCTGGCCGCCTTTCGACGCGTCACGAGCCGGCGTCCCCATTCGTCCACCTGCGAGCCGTCGCAGCCCCTGGGCGAGTCCCCTCCCTTCCCCCGTCCGTAGCAGTGCTCAGCTGGAGTCCTGATCCATGGCCAAGTCCTCGGTTGCCGCCCGTCCCTCCCGCCCCGTCGCCCCGAGCAATCGCCTGAAGGCAGTCGTGCGCGACGTCAAACCGAGCACCCGTTCGACTCCGGCGGTCGCGCCGAACAACAGCCTGCCCGAGGTCGACCTCGAGGTCATCTGGAAGACCTACAAGCGCACGCGGGACGAGAACCTGCGCAACACGCTGATCGAACACCACATGCCGCTCGTGCGATCGATCGCCGAACGCGTGCTGCAGACGCTGCCCAAGTCGATCGAGCTCGACGATCTGAGCTCGGCCGGCACGTTCGGGCTCATGGACGCGATCAACGGCTTCGATCTGTCGCGCGGCATCAAGTTCAAGACCTACTGCACGACGCGCATCCGCGGCTCGATCCTCGATGAGCTGCGTTCGCAGGACTGGGTGCCGCGCCTCGTGCGCCTCAAGGCCCACCGCCTCGATCGCGCGATCCGCCAGCTCGAGGGCGAACTCGGCCGCGCACCGAACCAGGCCGAGGTCGCACTCACGCTCGGCATCACGCTCGAAGAACTGCAGGCGCACGAAGCCGAAGCCAACGCGAAGACGATCTTCTCGCTGTCGGAGAAGTGGGACGACGGCGACGAGGAGAAGGAGATGGAGAAGGTCGAGATCCTCGCGGACCGCAAGTCCGTCGATCCGATCGACACCATCCAGCAGCGCGACGCGCTCGAGATGATCACGGGCAGCCTGACCAAGAAGGAGCGCCTGATCATCCTGATGTACTACTACGAAGGCCTGACGATGCGCGAGATCGGCGAGATCATGGAGCTCACCGAGTCGCGTGTGTGCCAGATCCACAGCAACGTCATGGCGCGCCTCAAGGCCCAGCTCGACCGGTCGCAGAACAGCCCCGCCTGAGCGCCGCGCGTCGGCGCCGTCGGGCCCCTGGCAGCGATCCCAGCGGCGAGTCCGGACCGGGCCAGGAAGCGCTGAATCCCGGCCGGCGGTCCGACCGATAAGCCGGAGCAATCCGAGCGACTCCTCGGGACCGGTCCATGGCCAAGAACGTGCTGATCATCGACGACTCCGCGACCATGCGGAGGATCATCATGCGCGGCCTCCGCCAGGCCGGCATCGAGAACGCCGAGTTCAAGGAGGCGGGCGATGGTGTCGAGGGTCTGCGCGCCCTGAGTGCGGGCACCTTCGACCTGATCCTCTCCGACGTGAACATGCCCAACATGAACGGCCTCGAGTTCGTCAAGGCGGTGCAGGACCAGCTCAGTGCGCCGCCACCGATCGTCATGATCACGACCGAGGGCAGCGACGGCATCGTGAGCGAGGCGATCCGAGGCGGCGCGGTGGGCTATCTCAGGAAGCCGTTCACCTCGGAGAAGATCAAGAAGGTCATCGGCCCGTTCCTCGATCGGTGACCCGGACCCCGAAAGCGCAACGAAGACCAGCATCTCGGCCATGGCGGCGTCGACCATCAAACAAGGGACAGCAAGGGAACTGCAGCGGCTCTTCGCGATCCTGATCAACTCGATCGGCGAGACGCTGGGCTCGCTGATCGGGCGCGAGATCGTGGTGCGACCCGGCGAGGCGCAGGTCAGCGACGTCGAGTCCCTGCTCGCCTCCCTGCCGCGGCCGTACGCGATCGCCCGCGGCGCGCTGGACAAGGGTTTCGCAGGCAAGAACCTGTGCGCGCTGTTCGAGATCCAGGACGCCATCGCGATGGCGGGCCTGCTGATGATGACGCCCGACGACATCATCGCCGAGCGGCGCAAGGCCGACACGATGGGCAGCGAGGACGACGAGGCCTTCGGCGAGCTCGGCAACGTGCTGTTCTCGGGCTTCGGCAACGTGCTGCGCGACGCCGTCGGCAACATCGACGTGCGCATGCACGATCGTGGGGTCGTGCAGCCGGGGAACGACGAGAAGGGCATGCTCGGCAGCGAACCGGTGATCGTCTTCGGCTTCCGCATGAAGATCGGCGAGTACCCGGAGTCGATCGGCCAACTGGTCGTCGATCGCAGCACGGCGGAGGCGTGGAACAAGGCGCCGATCGAGCCGGTCGTCGACGATGGCAGCGGCGGCGCCAGGCCGGCCACCCAGTTCCGCGCCGACGAGGACGGCCTCGAAGGCATC
This sequence comes from Planctomycetota bacterium, assembly GCA_036274315.1. Classification (GTDB taxonomy): domain Bacteria; phylum Planctomycetota; class UBA1135; order UBA1135; family UBA2386; genus DASVAL01. Next base: position 25,528 of record DASUFY010000268.1, read on the forward strand.
CCGGCCGCACCGATCCGCGGTGTGCTCGCGTCGTTCGTCATGCAGCCCGAGGTCCTGCGCCCGCTGCGCCGCAGCTGCCGGCGCGTCGGCCTCGAGCTGCGGCGGCACGGGCGCGGCGAGATCCCCAATCCGGCGGCTCATCGCAACGAGATCGTGTTGTTGGACGTGCCGCCGGGCGAGGATCGCCGATTCGACTGGTGCCGGCGCATCAAGGAACTGTCGAACACGACCAAGGTCGTGCTGCTGATCCACCATCCCTCGCGGCAGCGTGTGACCCAGGCGTTCCTGTCGCGCGCCGATGCGATCCTCGGCTTTCCGTGCCAGGAGATGGAACTGTCGCAGAAGCTCAACTCGATGCTCGCGGACCCGCCGGCCGAGGAGCCGCCGAAGGCTTGAGCCGCGGTGCGCCGCCTCAGGCCTCGCCGGTGGCACCGCCGGTGGTGGCCCGCGCCACGACCGCGAGCAGGCGCTGCACGTCGTCCTGGGTCCGCTTCGCGGACTCGACGATGTGGTCGAGTGCCTGCGCATGCGCTGCCAGGGAGCCCTCCGCGCGCGCGACCGCGACCTGGATCGCGATGGTGCCCAACAGGTTGTTGACGCGGTGCACGAGTTCGTCGAAGTGCGAGCGCTGCATGGGACGGCCAGGGTAGCACAGCCGCTTGCGACCGCGGCGTGTCGCGCATTGCGACGGCACGCTGTCGTGGTCCTGGACGCCGGCACCGGCTCGGCCGCGCGCCGACCACCCACATGTTGTGGTTCGCCGCCTGGCACGTCGGGTGCGGAGGGAGGCCACGAGACTCCCCATGAAGCCGACCCTGAAGTGGCTGTTGCTCCCCCCCATCGCCGCCCTGTTGCTGGTCCTCGGGCCGTTGTCGATGCAGGGCGGCGGCCCTTCCTCGACGAAGGCGCAGAGGACCGAGGCCGCGACCCCCGCGGCGCCCGCTGACGAGGGCGTGCGCCCGGGCCGCGCCGCACCGCCGGTTCCGCGTGTGCCCGACCTCTGGCAGATCACGAGCGCGCTCGTCGGGGTCCTGCTGCTCGGCGCCGTCGGCGTCATGATGCTGCGGCGCCTGCGCGGGCCCGCGCCGGGCAGGCGCACGACGACGCTGGTCACGTTGCGCCAGACGCTGCGGCTGTCGGCGCGCCAGGCCGTGCACGCGCTCGAGTTCGACGACCGCATCCTGCTCGTGGGCCAACACGAACGCGGCCTCGTGCTGCTCGAGAGTGGCCGGCTGCCCGACCGGGTCTGCGACGAAGCCGAACTGCGCAACCGGCACACGAACGCCGCGGCCGAACCCGACGCCGACGACGGTGCCGTGCCGAAGGACCTGATCATCCCGCGGCCGGCGACGGCGCCCGCGCGCCGCCTGCCGACGCCGCCCGCCGTGCAGGCCGCGCGGTCGCCGACGGGCCTCAACGACTTCCGCAGCCTGCTGCAGAAGGCTGGTCGCTCGTGAAGAACCTGCTGAGCCTGCTGCTGTGCCTGCTGGCGGCGCTCGCGCCGTTGCCGGCGCAGAGTCCCCCGGACCTCATCGGTCCGCCGGCACCCACAGCACCGGGTGCTGTACCCGCGGCCCAGGGTCCGGGCGTCACGCTCTCGTTGAACACCGGCGATGGGCGGCAGAACCTCGGCTCCGCGCTCGAGATCATGCTGCTCATGACGCTGCTGGCGATGGCCCCGGCCATCGTCATGACGATGACGTGCTTCACGCGCATCGTCGTCGTGCTGTCGTTCCTGAAGCGCGCGATGTCGATGCAGGACCTGCCGCCGGCGATGATCACGACCGGCTTCGCGCTGTTCATGACGATCTTCGTCATGCGGCCGGTCGTGACCGACATCTACGACCGGGCCTACGTCCCGTACATCGCGAACCAGATGGACTGGCAGGAGGCCGCCGGCATCGCCACGGCGCGCATGAACACGTTCATGCTCGCGCAGACGCGCGAAGAGGACGTCGCGCTGATCCTCGAGCTGAGCCGCACGCCGCGGCCGGCGACGGCCATGGCCACGCCGTTCCACGTCACGGTGCCCGCCTTCGTGCTGTCCGAGATCAAGACGGCCTTCCAGATGGGCTTCGTGCTGTTCCTGCCCTTCGTCGTCATCGACCTCGTCATCAGTTCGATCCTCGTCTCGATGGGCATGTTCAGCCTGCCGCCGGTCGTCGTCTCGACGCCGCTCAAACTGCTGCTCTTCATCCTCGTCGGCGGTTGGGACCTCGTCGTGGTCTCGCTCGCCGAGAGCTTCGTCACCTGATCCGGAGCCCACATGGTTCACGAAACGCTGCTCGACCTCGCCAAGTCGACCCTGCTGACCGCGCTGATGATCTCCGCCCCGGCGCTGCTGGTCGGCATGTTCGTCGGTCTCTCGGTCAGCTTCTTCCAGACCGTCACTTCGCTGCAGGAACAGACGCTGACGATCGTGCCGAAGATGCTGGCGGTGCTGATCACGCTCGTCGCGTTGATGCCGTGGATCCTCGGCACGCTGCGCGAGTACGCGGTCTCGCTGTTCTCCAACCTCGCCGCCTACGGCCTCGGCTGAAGCGGGTTCGACCTCGGCGCATGGACTTCCTGCTGGCGCAAGACTACGCGACCTCGCTGTTCCTGCACATCGTGCGGGTCGGCGCGTTCTTCGCCGTGGTGCCGATCTTCGGCCGCCAGGTGGACTCGATGATCCTGCGCCTCGTGCTCGCGGTGTCGCTCGCCGCGGTCTTCTGGTGGGTCGGCGACCAGCGCGTGAGCACGCCCCACCACCTGTTCACGCTCGGCGTCATGGCGGTGCGCGAAGGCGTCGTCGGCATCGCGCTCGGCTTCGCCATGGCGACGATGACGTCGCTGCTCGTGTCCGCTGGCGAGACGATCAGCTCCGAGATGGGCTTCACGCTGGCGCGCACGATCAACCCCGAGAGCGGCGTCGATGCCACCGTGGTGTCGCAGTTCCTGCAGGTCTTCGGCTTCCTGTTGATCCTGCACTTCGACCTGCACCACGAGGCGCTGCGTGTGGTCGAGCAGACGTTCCACTCCTGCCCGGTCGGCCAGCCGTTCGACCTGCTGCCCATCTGGGAGGGTCTCAAGGCGCTCGTCGGCGCCAGCGTGCAGGTCGCCGTGCAGTACTCGTTCCCGCTGCTCGGCATCATGCTGCTGCTGTCGGTCGGCATGGTGCTGCTGGGACGCGCGGTCCCGGCCATCAACCTGATGGAGTTCGTCTTCGCGCTGCGTGTGCTGCTGGCGCTCGGCGCGCTGTCCTTCCTGATCGTCGAGGGCACGCCGTTCCTCTTGCAGACGTTCCACGGCCTGCTCGACGGCGCCCGCGCCATGTTCCCGTGACCGAGCATGGCCATCTTCCGCGACGATGAGGGCAAGACCGAGCAGCCGACGCCGACGCGGCTCAACGAGGTGCGCAACCGCGGCGACTCGCCGCTGTCGAGGGAACTCGTGCAGGGCGGCGTGCTCGTGGTGGCGGCACTGATGTTCCGGTGGTGCGGCGGCTGGCTCGTCGAGGTGCTCGGTCAGGCGATGCGCAAGGGCCTCGCCGTCGATCCGGCGAGTCATGCGGTCGTCGGCGTGTCGGGCGCCTGTCGCCAGATCCTGGTCGTGCTCATGGACATCGCACCGCCGTTCGTGCTGTTCGTGCTGACGCTGGTCGTCGCGACGTTGGTGCTCGGCTACGGGCAGATCGGCGTGCGCTGGTCCCGCGAGGCGATCGGCTTCAAGCCCGAACGGCTCAACCCGTTCACGAACTGGAAGCGCGTGCTGAGCCCGCAGTCGCTCGTGCGCACGGGCTTCGCGGCGGTCAAGCTGGCGATCATCACGGGGGTGCTGTGGTTCGTGCTCGCGGGCCGCTGGCAGGTGCTCATGCACCTGCACGAGATCCCGGTCGCCGCCGCCGCCGCCCAGGTCGGCGACCTGGCGATGCTGCTGATGCTGTGGGTCGGCGTCGTCGTGTTCGCGATCTCGGCGATCGACCTGTTCTGGCAGCGCTTCGACTTCACGCAGCGCAACATGATGAGCAGGCAGGAGGTCGAGGACGAACGCAAGCGGTCCGAGGGCGATCCGACCATGAAGATGCGCCAGCGACGCGCGCGCAACGAGCTGCTGCGGCACCGCATGATGGCGGCGGTGCCGAAGGCGGACGTCGTCGTCACCAACCCGACGCACTTCTCGGTGGCGCTGCGCTACGACCGGCGGCGCGACCTCGCACCGACCGTCGTCGCCAAGGGCGCCGACGAGGTCGCGCTCAACATCCGCGAGATCGCCAAGGCCAACGGCGTGCCGATCATGGAGGACCCGCCGCTCGCGCGCGCGCTGTTCCGCGCCGTGAAGGTCGGTCACACCGTTCCGGAGAAGTTCTACCAGGCCGTCGCCACCGTGCTGAGCCACGTCTACCGACTGAAGGGGCGCATCGCGTGAACGCGCAGGGCATGAGTCATGGCTGAGCAGGCAACCAACCAACGCGGCACGCTCCTGGCGGTGCTCTTCGTCGGCATCCTCGCCGTGATGCTGGTGCCGATGCCGCCGTTCCTGCTCGACGCGCTGCTCTGCATCAACATCTCGGTGAGCCTGCTCATCCTGATGGCGGTGCTGAACGCCAATCGCCCGGTCGACTTCAGCACGTTCCCGTCCGTGCTGCTGTTCTCGGCGCTGTTCCGGCTGGCGCTGAACGTCTCCTCGACGCGGCTCATCCTGCTGAACGGTGACGCCGGCCAGGTGATCCGCACGTTCGGCGGCTTCGTCGTCGGCGGCCAGCCGTTGGTCGGCATCATCGTGTTCCTCGTGCTGGTGGTGATCCAGTTCATCGTCATCACCAAGGGCCAGAACCGCATCAGCGAGGTCACGGCGCGCTTCGCGCTCGACGCGATGCCCGGCAAGCAGATGTCGATCGACGCCGATCTCAGCGCCGGTCTCATCACCACCGACGAGGCCAAGGACCGGCGCAAGAAACTCACGGCCGAGATGGAGTTCTACGGCGCCATGGACGGCGCCGGCAAGTTCGTGCGCGGCGACGCCGTCGCCGGCCTCATCATCACCGCCATCAACATCGCGGGCGGGCTGATCATGGCCGTGATGTACCGCGGCATGGGCCTCGCCGACGGGTTCGTGACCTACACGACACTCACGATCGGCGACGGGCTCGTCGCGCAGATCCCGGCCCTGCTCGTGTCGACGTCCGCCGGCATCCTCGTCACCAAGGGCGCGAGCGACGAAGGCCTCGGCAAGGAGATGGGCGACCAGATGTTCGCGAGCGGTCGCATGATGCGCATCGTCGCGATCATCCTCTGCCTGCTCGCGCTGCTGCCGGGCATGCCGACGATGCTGTTCTGGAGCGTGGCCGGGCTGCTGTTCCTGTTCTCCTCGAACGTCGAACGCACGCAGCAGCGCGCCGAAGCGCACGAGCGGGCCGCCGCCGAGGCGGCGACGGAGACCAAGGAGGACAGCCCCGTGGTCGAGGACCTGCTGGCCGTGGATCGCCTCGGCATCGAGATCGGCTATCGGCTCATCAGCATGGTCGAACCAGGCAAGCACGGCGGCCTGCTCGACCACATCCGATCGCTGCGGCGCCAGTTCGCCCAGGGTCTGGGCTTCGTCGTGCCGCCGATCCGCGTGCGCGACAACGTGCAGCTCGATCCCAACGCCTATCGCATCCTGCTCGGCGGCCAGGAGGTCGCGCGCGGCAGTCTGCGCGCCGGCCACTTCCTGGCCATGGACCCGAGCGGCACGGCACAGGCGATCGCCGGCATCGAGACGATCGAGCCCGCGTTCGGCCTGCCCGCGCGCTGGATCAGCGAGGCCGACAAGGACCGCGCCGAGCTGCTCGGCTACACCGTCATCGACGCGGCGTCGGTGATGATCACGCACGTCACCGAGGTGCTCAAGAAGGTCGCCGGCGAGCTGCTCTCTCGCGACGACGTCAAGGCGCTCGTCGACAACCTCAAGAAGGCGGCCCCCGCCGTCGTCGACGAACTCATCCCGAGCCAGCTCACGCTGGGTCAGGTCCAGCGCATCCTGGCGAGCCTGCTCAAGGAGGGCGTGCCGATCCGCAACCTGCAGACGATCCTCGAGGCATTGGCCGACGCCTGCGTCGAGACCAAGGATGCGCGCCAGCTCACCGAGCACGTGCGCACGCGCCTGGCGCGCACGATCCTCGAACCCCACCTCGACGCGGCGGGCACGCTGCACGCCGCGTTCCTCGAACCCGAGCTCGAGCGCAACCTCGCCGAAGCGCTCGCGGGCAACGAGGGCGTCACGAACCTGCCCGCCGGCTTCCTCGGTCGCTTCGTCGACCGCACGGCCGAGGCGCTGTCGAGCATGGCGCGCAACGGTCGCGATCCCGTGCTCGTCACGCGCGCCAACCTGCGCCCCTTCCTGGCCGAGGCGATCGCGGGCGTGATCCCCAACGCCGCCGTGCTGAGCTACCAGGAGACCACCCCCGCGAAGAAGGTCGAGACGACCCAGCGCATCGCGGTCGCCAGCTGACCCCGACGAACGGCACCCACCATGTTGCTCAAACGATTCGAAGCCGACACCCTGTCCGAAGCGCTGCAGCGCGTGCAGTCCGAATGTGGCACCGACGCGCTGGTCGTCGAGACGCGCGAGACGCGCACGGGATTCCTCGTGGTCGCCGCGCGCCCCGACCCGACGCCGCCCGGTCGCAACCAGGCCGGCGCGAGGTCGCTGCTGTCGAAGTGGACGCGCGGGTTCCAGCCGCTCGCCGACAAGGCCGTCGACTTCGGCCTGTCGCCGGCCGTGCTGCGCGCCGTCGAACGCGCGCTGCTCGGCACGCGCGTCGACCTGTCGCGACCCGGCGACCCGGCGCTGCTCGCGCTCGCGAGCCGCGTGCTCGCCGCACTCGTGCACACCGAGCCCGGTGTCGAGGACGGCGACGACGCGTTCCGCACGCTCGCCGTGGTCGGCCCGACCGGCGTCGGCAAGACGACGACGTTGGCCAAGCTCGCCGCGCGCGCCCGGCAGCGCGGCGAACGCGTCGCGATCATCACGCTCGACACCTACCGCATGGCGGCCGTCGAACAGCTGCGCGCCTTCGCGGACCTGCTCGACGTGCCGTTCGAGGTGGCGTTCACGGCGACCGACCTGCGGCGCCTGCTGCAACAGCACACGAACTGCGACCGCATCTTCGTCGACACGACGGGGCGCAGCCCGCGCGACAGCGAGGCGATGCCGCTGCTCGAAGGCAACCTGCGCGCCGGCCGCTGCGCGTCGCTGCTGTGCCTCGCCGCCGGCACGCGGGCGCGCGACTGCAAGGTCGTGCTCGACGCCTACGAACCGCTCGGCATCGACGCCGTGTGCATGACCAAGTGGGACGAGACCGTCGCCCCCGGCGAAGCCGTCGGAGCCGTCGTCGAACACGGCCTGCCGCTCTCGCACGTCTGCGTCGGGCAGGAGGTGCCGGCCGACATCGTGGCCGCCGACGCGATGCAGATCGCACAGGCCGCGTTCGATTGCGAAGTTGCGGAGGTGCGCGCATGACTGCCTTCGCGAGCCAGGCGAAGGACCTCGTCGTGCCACGCCCTGCGCGCACACCGTGGGTCGCCGTGGCGGGCGCCAAGGGCGGCGTCGGCAAGACGACGATCGCGGTCAACCTCGCGATCCTGCTGTCTCGCGCCGGCTACCGCACGCTGCTCGTCGACTTCGACCCGGGCTGCGGCAATGTCGCGGTGCACCTGCGGCTCAGCAGCCGGCGCGACCTCGAGCACGTGGCTGCCGGAGCCTGCGCCGCACGCGACGCGATCGTGGCGGGACCCGGCGGCATCCAGGTCCTCATGGGCCGTTCGGGTTCGGTGGCGCTCGCGGGCGGCGATGCGGCGTTGCTCGAACACGCGCTGCTCGCGATCGGCGAGGTCGCCAGGGAGTTCGACGTCGTGGTCTGCGACACCGGCGCCGGCGTCGGCCCCGCCACGCTGTCGGTCGCCCGACGTGCCGATCTCGTGCTCGGCGTGACGACCTCCGACGCGGCGGCACTGACCGACGCCTACGCCCTCTGCAAGCTCATGCACCTGAGCGGACGCCAGCTGCCCCGGCTCGTCGTCAACCGGGTGCGGAGCCGCGAGGAAGCCATGCGCACGGCGGCCCGGCTCGGTGCCGTCGTGAAGAAGTTCCTCGCCGCCGAGCACGAGATGGGCGGCTGGATCGCGCAGGATGGGCTCGTCGAAGGGAGCATCAGCGACCAGCGGCCGCTGGCCCTGCACGGCCAGGGTCCCGGACTCGAGGACCTGCGCAGCCTGTGCGCGGCCGTGCTGGCCTGGCTGCCGACGATGGGCCGGCGCCAGGCACCCGAGCCGGTCGCCGCGCGCGCCGTGCGGCTGCGGCCCTCCGCGGGCTGACGCCGGGGGCGCGCTCGCCGAGGCCCCGATCGCGCCGCGACTTCCGCCACGCGCGCTCAACCTGCGCGCCCGCACTTGCCGATGAGACAAGCGCAGGGACATGAAGTCAGGCAGCGGAAGTCTCGAATTGACCCGACTTGCGACCGCCTACGTGGCGAGCATCGCGTTCGGGGTCACGTTCCTCACGGCCTCGCTGTCGGGGGTCGACGGGGTGACCGCGCTCGTGCGCAGCATCACCACGGGCGGCATCGCGATGGTGCTCGGCTGGTTCCTCGCGACTCCCGTCGTCGACGCCGTGCTCACGGCCATGGCGCGCGACGAGGCCGCGCGGCGCGCCGAAGCGGCCAAGGAGGACGACGCATGAGGGGCGGCGCCAAGACGCTGCTGCGATCGACGGTCGAACGCGATCGCCTGATCGAGCAGTACCTGCCGCTCGTGCGCTACGTCGTCGCGCGCCTGCCGGTCACGATGCCCGCCTCGCTCGACCGCGACGACTTCTACTCGGTCGGTGTGATCGGCCTGATGCACGCCGCCTCGACCTACGACCCGACGCGCGGCGCGTCGTTCAAGACTTTCGCCTACACGGCCGTCCGGGGCGCCATCCTCGACGAGCTGCGCAAGCACGACCCCGTGCCGCGCAACCGGCGCGATCGCCTGCGGCGCATGGAACGGGCCAACGCGTCGCTGCACGCCGAACTCGACCGCGAGCCGACGCTGGCCGAGCTGGCCACGGCGATCGGCTGCACCGAGCAGGACCTCGACGAGGACCTGCAGACCCTGCACACGTCGCGCACGCTGTCCCTCGACGATCACCGCGGCGGCGCCGAGCACGGCTCCCTCGCCAACCAGCTCTCGTCGGCTGGCACGATCGATCCCGGTGACCAGGCCTGCGGTCGCGAGAACGTCGAACGTCTGGCCAAGGCCATCAGCGAACTGCCGCAGACCGACCGTCACGTCGTCGTGCTCTACTACCACGAGCAGCTCTACCTGAAGGAGATCGGCCAGATCCTCGGCGTCACCGAGTCGCGGGTCAGCCAGATCCTGACCCGCGCGACCGAACGGTTGCGGCTCAAACTCAAGCCCCAGGAGTGACCATGGACAGTCTCGGCAGGATCCCCGGCATCATCGGTCCGCCTCGCGTCGAACAGCGCGCCGCCGGCGGCAACAAGCAGCGCGCGGACGCCTTCCGCCAGGCCCTGCAGCAGGAGGTCGCCGACGGCACGCAGCCGGAACCCGAAGGCGCGGACGAACAGCCCGTGCGAACGAGGCTTCAGGCCAGACCGCCAGCGAGCCGAAGAGACGACGGGACCGTGGCCCGCCACGTCGACGTGATCGCGTAGCGGGTCCCCCACCCCGCGACCAATGAACGACGGCAAGAACGTGCAGGGCGTGATCCGCCGCGACGCAGTGCGCCTGGCCACCCAACCGGCGCTGATCGATTGCGGCAGCACTTCGCGAGGCGACGCCGTCGGCACGATCGCCGTCGTGCCGCTGCTCGACGGCGATCGCATCGCGGGCTTCGAGATCCGCTGCGGCTGCGGTGCGACCGCGGTCGTCGAATGCGTCTACCAGCAAGAGGCATGAACATGTCCCCCAAGCGCTCGCGTTCCCGGCTCGCCGACTTCGCCGCGACGGGCCTGCTCCTGATGGCCCTGTGCAGCTGCAAGTCCGCGGCCGAATTGCTCTACGAACCCAAGGCCACCGATCCGCTCGACGGCTACGAAGGCAGCCTGGCGCAGGCCGGCATCAACACGTCGATGGACTGGGGCCCGAAGCAGAACCTGCTGCTCAGCGAGTACAAGTCGCTCAAGGAGAGCCACGCGCGCCTCGAGAAGCGGCTCGACCAGCTGCTGGCCGAGAACCAGAACCTCAAGACCCAACTCGGTTCGGAGACGTCGTCGCTGCAGCAGGAGCGCACGCAACGCGCGCAGTCGGAGGCCGAGACCGAGCTGCTGCGGCAACGCCGGCGCGAACTCGAAGCGCGCATCCTGAGCCTCTCGATCGAGAAGGCCAAGCTCGAGCAGCAGAACCTGCTCAGCAAGATCGACGCGCTCAACCAATCGCTGCAGCCCCCCGCCAACCAACCCGTGGAGGCCGCGGCCCCGCCGCCGGGCAACCGCTGATGCGCCGCCTCGCGATCGCCAGCGTGCTGCTGGTCACGCCGTTCGCCGCCTGCCATCTGCAGCGTCCGCTGACGCAGAAGGCCATCAACACGTACCTGGCCGAGCCCAGCGACCTCGCCAACGTGCGCCGCATCATGGTCCTGCCGTTCGCCGAGGAGGCCGGCGTGCAGGTCGACTGCAACAAGGTGCGCGACGCCTTCGTCGCGGAGCTGCAGAAGCTGCGCCGCTTCGAGGTCGTGCCGCTGCCCGCCGAAGCTCGCGAGGACGACGAGCTCAACGCGTCGATCCACCGCGGTCGGCTCTCGACCGAGGCGATGGTCCGCCTGTGCGACCGCTACTCGCTCGATGGACTGTTCGTCGGTTCGGTCACGGCCTGGCGCGCCTACACGCCGCCGCACCTCGGCCTGCGCACCCAGCTCGTCTCCGTGCACTCGGGTGCGACGATCTGGGCGGTCGACGCCCTCTACGACTCGGGCGATCGCACGACCGTACAGGACCTGCAGCTCTACGCGAAGTACTCGCAGACGGACAACGGCTCGCTGCACGGCTGGGAGCTGAACCTGCTGTCGCCGACGCAGTTCACGAACTACGTGGCACACCGCTGCGTCGGGACCTGGGTCGAGGGCTGACGCAGGCGCCGGCCGAGCCCGGCGACGATGGCCGGCGAGAGACCTTCCGCGCGCGGAAACGCGGCCACCGGTTCCCGCATCCGACACCCATGCGATCCGTGCCAGCCGCGCGCGTGGCCCTGGCCTCCCTGGCCTTCCTGGCCCTCGGGCTGCCGGACGGCCTGCTCGGGGTCGCATGGCCAGCGATGCGCACGCACTTCGGCCTGCCGCTCGACGCGCTGGGGCCGCTGCTCGTGACGTTCGCGGGCGGCTACGTCGCGGCGAGCTCCGCCGGCGGGCGGCTGCTCGCGGTGCTGGGGGTCGGGCGACTCCTGGCGCTGAGCTGCGCCGCGACCGCGCTCAGTCTCGTTGGCTATGCAGGGGCAGGCGCCTTCTGGATGGTCGTGGTGCTCGGCCTCGTGGCAGGCGCCGGGGCCGGCGGCATCGACGCCGGCATCAACATCTACGCGGCGGCGCAGCACGGGCCGCGCATGTTGAACTGGCTGCACGCCTGCTACGGCATCGGCGCCACCGGCGGGCCGCTGATCCTGACCGCGGTGCTGACGACGCGCGGATCCTGGCGGGAGGGCTACGTCATCGTCGGTGCGGCGCAGTTCGGACTCGCTTCGGTGTTCGCGGCCACGCTGTGGCTTTGGCCGCCGGTGAACCGAGCGGGCGGCGGACGCGGTGGCGAGTGCGCGCCGCTTCGCGCGACGCTCGGCCTGCCCGCCGCGCGCCGGGGCATCGCCCTGTTCTTCTGCTACACGGGACTCGAGCTCGCAGTGGGCACGTTGTTGTTCACGCTGCTCACCGAGGGCCGAGGACGTACGATGGCCGCGGCCGGCGCGGCGGTCGCGTCGTATTGGGCGGCGCTCACGGGCGGTCGATTGATCGGCGCCGCGCTGGCCTCGCGCACGGAGCCGGCGGTGCTGGTGCGGGTCTGCCTGACGACGCTGACTCTCGGGCTCGGCGCGCTGCTGACCAATTGGTCGTCGACGGCCGACCTGGTCGGTCTCGTGCTGGCGGGGTTCGGGGCGGGGCCGGTGTTCCCGACGCTGGTTGCGACGACTGCTGCGCGCGTGGGCGGCCCACACGCGGGCAACGCAATCGGCTTGCAGGTCGCAGCGGCGGTGCTCGGGCAAGCGACGCTGCCGTCGCTGCTCGCTGTGCTCGGACGCCGCGCTGGACTCGAGGCGCTGACGCTCGGGCTCACCACGCTGGGCGTGCTGGTGGTCTGGCTGCACTGCGCGGCGATGGCAACGGGCCGCCGGAACGCGGCGGGGCCACGGCCCGCGACCGGCGAGTGAACTCGGGCCCGGTGCGGTCAGCGCCGCGGCGGCGAGGGCGGCGGCTGCTCGGGACCGCCGCTCAGCCGGGCCGGATCGAGCAACTGCTGCAGGTGCGCCGCATCGAGACCCGTCATCTCGCGCGCCAGCTCGAGCACGCTGCGATGTTCGTGCGCCGCGCGTCGGGCGATCGCCGCAGCGGCGTCGTAGCCGATCTCGGGTGCGAGCGCGGTCGCGAGCATCGGATTGCCGCCGACCGGCTGCCGGGGCGCATCGCCGAGCCGCAGGCCATCGAGGCACCGCTCGCGCAGCGTGGTGGCTGCGCCTGCGAGCAGGTCGATCGACTCCAGCACGTTGCGTGCGACGACCGGGATCATCGTGTTGAGTTCGAACTGCCCCTGCGAGTTCGCGAAGGCGACGACGCCCGCGTTGCCCTGTACCTGCGCGCAGACCATCAACACCGCTTCACAGACCACGGGGTTGACCTTGCCCGGCATCTGGGAACTGCCCGGCTGCAGCTCCGGCAGCACGAGCTCTTCGAACGCCGTCGACGCCTGCCAGCGCAGGTCGTTGACCAGCTTGTACAGCGTCGTCGCGGCCGTGCCCATCGTGGCGGCCAACGCGGTCAGGCCGTCGAGGCAGTCCTGCGCTGCCAGGTGCTCTTCCGTCTCGTGCACCGCGACGCCCGACTCCGAGCGGATCGCCGCGCAGACGGCCGCGGCGAAGCCCGGCGGCGCGTTCACGCCCGTGCCGACCGCCGTGCCACCGAGAGGCAGCGCGCGGCACTCGTCGATCGCGGCGGCCAGGCGCCGGCGCGCGGCCGCCACGTGCTGCGCCGCGCCGCGGAACTGCTGGCCGAAGCGGATGGGCATCGCCCGCATCAGATGCGTGCGGCCGTCGCGGACGCGGCTCCAGTGGGCACCGGCCAGCGCGTGCAGCCGCTCGACGAGCGCCGCGAGCGCCGGCAGCAGCCGTTGCTCGCCGCGGGTCACGGCCGCGAGCTGCACGGCCGATGGCATGACGTCGTTGCTCGACTGCGCGAGGTTGACGTGATCGTTGGGGTGCACGACGTTGCCGCCTCGCGCGGCACCGAGCAGCTCGGCCGCCCGGTTGGCGATGACCTCGTTCGCGTTCATGTTCGTCGAGGTCGCCGAACCGGTCTGGAACACGTCGACGACGAACTCGCCGTCGTGCGCGCCGTCGGCCACCTCCCGGGCCGCGCGCTCGATCGCACTCGCGATCGCCGGCGGCAGCCGACCCGCTGCGCCGTGCACACGCGCTGCCGCGGCCTTGATCCGACCCAGTGCGTGCACGAGCGCCGCCGGCATCACCTGCCCGCTGAACGACCATGCCGCCGCGCGCGCCGTCTGCGCGCCGTACAGCGCCGTGGCAGCCACTCGAACCTCGCCGAGCGGATCGCGCTCGATGCGCCAGTCGCCAGTGGTCATGAACGTTCCGGGCAGCTCTACTTCGCCGCGCCGACCACCGTCACGGTCCCGGCCGCCGGCGTCGCGCGGAACGACAGCTCCTTGCCGTCGTCTTCGTCCTTGCTCTTCTTGCCCTTCTTGCCCTTCTTCTTCTTGCCGGCCTTCTTCGCCTTCTCGGCCTTCGCCGCGCCGTCGCCGTCGATCACGATCTCGCAGCAGGCGCCGTTCGCGGCGCTCTCTTCGCAACAGCACGCGCCCTTCGCACCTTCTGCCGCCTTGCCGTCGAGCCGCACGACGTTCTTGCCGTCGATCTGGAACGTGAAGGCCTTCGACTTGTCCTTGCCGCCTTCGTCGCCCTCACCGAACGTGAAGACCTTGACGTCCTTGCCGCCGAGGCGGACGACCTTGCCGTCGTCGAGCTGGAACGTGAACCCCTTGGCGTCGCCGCCCGGTCCCTCCTGCACACCCTCGGTGATGTCGGTCAACTCGACGACCTCGCCCTTGCCAGGCTTGACGGTCTTCGCGGCATCGGGCTTCGCCTCGACGACCTCGAACTGAACCGGCCCGGCGTGCAGGACCTTCGGCGAGGCGACCACGGCCTGCCCCTTGTGCAGCTCGGCGATCGCCGCGTGGATCTCTTCGCGCACGATCTGGCGGATCTCGGCGCGCTGTTGGTCGGAGAGCGCGTTCTGGGCGGTGAGGGAAGGGACGCAGAGTGCGAGCGGGAGCAGGGTACGCAGGTGCATGAGGACTCCGGGTTGTGGCGGAACTGGCGCGCGGAACGCGGGGCCGGAGCGGAAACTCCGGGGCGGCGCGGGTCGGTCCGCAGCGAGCGGCCGCATCATACGGCGCGGCACCCGTTCCGGGGCAGTCCGCCTGGGAGGCGGGCGGGAACGCACGCGGCGGCAAGGCGGTGTGACCTCGCGCACGCGGGCACGACGGTCAGCGCGCCGGCAGCCGGAACTCGATCGCATCCGCCACCGCGCCGGCGACGAGCCTGCCGAGTCCGATGGCTCCGCGTAGGTCGGCTGGCCGTTCGGCAGGTCGCCGGTCCGGCGGCGGAACGCCACGCTCATCGTGTCGCCGCGCAGCAAGCCATCGAACGTCGCCGCCCCGCCCGCGTCGGTCGCGCTGCTGACGAACCAACCCGCCCGCTGCAGCTGCACGAGCCCCGGCGACGCGGCGGTCCCGTCGGCTTCGACGATGCGACGCGCGCCGCGGCGAGGTCGACGACGAACGTGGCGTCGGTCACTGCGCCGGGCCGCGGTCGGTCGGCCGACCGCGGATTCCCGCACTTGTTGTCCAACCCGGACGCGGCCGGTCACCAGACCGGTGTCCCCAATCGAGGAACCGCATGAAACCGAACCTGCTTGCCCGCGTGTCGATGTTCGCCCTGTCGGCCGCCCTCGCCGCCCAGGCGATCCCGAGCCCCTACCAGTGCCTGACCCTGCGCAGCAATGGTCAGAGCGGCAACACCAACATCTCGGCCTTCGCCCCGATCATGCCGCTGCGCCCGACGGCGTTCGTGCCGGCCGACTTCGCAGCCGCGTGCAGCGGCGCGCTCGCCTACGAGGTGGCGCCGGCCCCCTCCTGGTGCGCGAGCCTCACTGCCGACCCGCTGGCGAAGTGGCTCGCGACGTCGCCGTTCCTGACTGCCGTGTCGGCGATGTACTGCCAGTCGTTCGACCTCCCCGCGTGCGGCGTCCAGGCGGCGAGCATCAAGTTCTCGTTCTGCGTCGACGACCAGCTCGGCGATCCGCCGGCGGGTCCCGACGGCAACAGCGGCAGCAACTGCAACCTCAACTTCACCACCAACGTGCCGATCGCCTGGCTCAATGCGAACGGCGCCAGCTGTACACGGCGCGGGCCGCGGGGGAAGACCCGCGCGCCGAGAACGCCGTCGTTGGGGCCGGCCGCCGATCACGGCAGGGCGACCAGATACGCCGTCCAGCGATCCTCGGCTTCGACGCGGTCGACCGGGCCGAGGAAGACACCCGCGCCCGGTTCGTAGGTGTGCTGCCAGACCTGCACCTCGCGGAACCCGGCCTCGCGCGCGATCTCGACCAGCTCCGGCAGCGTCCACAGGCGATACCGGTAGCGGAACGCGTCGCGCACGGCGGCGCCCGGCTCGCCGGCGCGGGCGAAGTGGATGCGGCAGTCGACCTGCGCGGTCAGCGCGTCGTACGCGTGCTGCTCCCATTGGTACTCGAACGGCGCCGGCGGCGCCTCACCGGGCAGTCCGACGCGGTCGGCCACGGTCGTCGTTCGCACGTGCGCGCGCAGGCGCTCCGGGCCGCCGAACGCGTTGGCCACGAACACGCCGTGTTCGCTCAACGCGCGCCGCGCGTTCTCGAAGTACGCGCGCAGCACCGGGCGCTCGACGAACGCGAAGATGCTGAAGTTCAGCGCCGCGACGACTTGCGCGGCCGGCACGTCGGGCGGACCGACCTGCCGCACACAGCCATGCACGAAGGCGAGCCGGTCCGCGCGCGCACCGAGCAGGGCGCGCGCCCGCGCGCGGGCCCACTCGAGCGTCGGTTCGTCGATCTCGACCGCGAGCGCCTGCCGCCCCTCGCACAGCGCCACCCACGCGACCGAGTCCATCGCCGTGCCGGCGAAGTCCTCGCGCAACAACGTGGGCACGCGACCGGGGCAGCAACGCGCGTAGACGAGCTGCAGCACGCGCGCCTGCGTGATCGGGTCCTGGACCGCCCAGCGGTACAGCTCGAGCACGTCCGGTGCTTCGGCCTTCTTCACCACGGAGCCGGCAGTGTGCAGTGGTTGCACGGCATCCTCAGTCCGTGATGCGTCCCTGGCCGCTGAAGGTCTGGCCCATCAGCACGAGGTCGAGCGAGGCGATGCCGCCCTGCACGTGCGCCGACAACGTGAACGGCTGCCCGACGAGCAGCGGTTCGTTCGACCGCGTGACGACGCCCTGCCAGGTGTAGTTGTGTCCGTTGCGCACCGCGGACTGCACCGCGAGGTGGCTGCTGGAGCCCGGGCCGTAGCGATCGGTGAGGATGCCGAAGCCGGTGCCGTCCGCGGCGACCGACAACCACGTCCTGAGCACGAGCTCGCCCGCCGGGCCGGGCAGCAGCGGGTTGCTCGTGACACCGACGACGTACTCGCCGGTGGCGGGCGGGGCGCACGGACCGCGGCCGGGCAGCGCAACGGGCAGAGCTGCGGGCAGAGCGGCAGGCAGGGACGCCGGCACGAGCGCAGCAGCGCCGAGCCCGGCGAGGAAGGTCCTTCTCGAGTTCATGTGTTCTCCTTGGGATCGAGTCTGGTCAGGTTGGTCGGGTTGGGTGATGGCGCGCTACTTCTGGATGGCCGGAACCAGCAGCCCGATGAGGATGGCGATGATCGCGATGACGACGAGGCCGCGACCGCGGAACGTGTGCCCCAGGAACACGAGTTCGAGCGGCGACGCGGAGTCGCCGTGCACCGTGGCCAACAACACGACGGGCTGGCCGACCAGGCCCGGGTCGTTCGACCGCGTGACCACGCCCTCCCACCGGTAGTGTGGGCCCTGTCGTTGCCGCGAGACGAAGCGCAGGTCGCTGCTGTACGACGGATGCACGGGATCGATGAGCGTGCCGTAGCCGGTGCCGTCGTCGGCGATCGACGCGTAGACGTTGAAGGCCAGTTCCCCCGTGGGCCCGGGCGCATCGGGATCGGCAACCAGGCCCATCACGAACTGTTCCTCCTGTTGGGGAGGAGGTGGGGCGAGCGTCGCGGTTTCGGCACACTCGAGGAGATTGCGGGCGAGAGTCATGGATTCGGCTCCGGAAGAGGACGTGCGGCGGCCCTGCGGGCGAAACAGCGTCGCACGGGCCGCGCGTCACTGTTCCAATGGCATGCGGGCGCCGGCGTGATGCAAAACCGCTGCGACCTGCGGCGGCTCCCGGTCCGCGAGCACGGTCGAACATCGCGCGGACAGGTCCGCTGCCCGGTTTGGTACACTGACCGGCCGCGGCGTCGCCCAGGACGCCCTCGGAGCCAGGCCGACCTGGTCCTCCGTGCCACTGCGCCTCGTTCTCACCTCGATCGAAGGATCCCCATGCAGCCTGCTCTCCACTCCGCGGCCATCGCGGTCGCTCTCCTCGTGTGTCCGGTCGCCGTCGGCCAGGTCACGATCCCGCCGCACTCGAGCGTCTACAACGGCTACAGCCGCGGCTACAACTTCACCGCGAACACGAACTTCTTCATCGTCCAGCTCGAGTTGCCGCCCAACGCGTTCCAGGCCGGCGACACGGCGGGCTTCCTGGTCCTGCTGAACGGCTCGGTCGCGCTGCACAGCATCGGCAATGCGGGCCCGAACATCCCGACCAGCATCCTCGTCAGCACGGGCGATGTCGTCGACGTGATCGGCAACTGGTCCCCGGCCACGACCGGAAACTTCACGGCCCACAACTCGTACACCGCCACCGGGCTCACGCCGTACGCGACCACGATCGAAGGCGTCGCGCACAGCCTGACGCGTTGCGGCTGGCAGTGGGACATCGGCGACCCGGCCTGGAACCCGACCTCCGGCACGGGCACCTACCTCGCTCCCGTGAGCGGCCAGATGGGGCGCGTGCTCATGTACACGTCGACGACCTCGGGCGGCACGATCGCCACCAACACCAGCCTCGGCCAGGGCTGCATCCGCCGGTTCACTTCGTTCTACGAGAACTTCGCGACGGCGGCCGCGTTCGACCTCAACGGCCTCGGCTTCAGCTTGATCCCCTCGGGCAGCGGCGAGTACGTGGTCGCGAACACCGGCACGTTCCTGCCGGTCGGATCGGTCGGCACGCCCGCGACATTGGCGTTGACCAACGATTCCGAGGTCACGGTGCCGCTGACCGCGATGGGTTCGTTCCCCGCCGCCACGGGAGCGGTGGCGGCGCTGACCGTGTGTTCGAACGGCTTCGTCTCGACGGCGGCCGGCAACGGCACGACCCCCACGCCCGTGGTCGCGACGATGCTCAGCGCGCCCCAGACGTCCTGGCGCGTGTGGCACGACTACAACCCGGCCGCCGCCGGCAGCGGTCCGGTGCAGTTCGAGCAGAACGCGTCGCTCACCATGGTGACGTGGAACGGAGTGCGCAACTTCGGCGGCACGACGGCGGCCGACGACAGCACGTTCCAGCTGCAGTTCTTCGCGAACGGCACGGTCGTGTACGCGTTCCAGACGATGGCGGCGACCGGCAACGGCTATCTGGTCGGCTACTCGAAGGGTGGCGCGAGCCTCGATCCGGGCAACTCCGACCTGTCGGCGCTGGGCGGCAACGTGATCCAGTTGAGCAGCACCGACAACGTGCCGCTGTCGCTCGCCGCGACGACGCGGCCCGTGCTCGGCACCAACTGGAATCTGCAGGTCGGCAGCATCCCGGCCACGACCGTGTTCGGCGTCACCATCTTCGGCGCGAGCGACCCCGGCATCCCGGACCTGTTCTTCCTCGGCATGCCCACCTGCCAGCTGCGCGCCAACCTCGACGTCGTCGTCGGGCCCTGGCTGCCGGCCGGCGCCACTTTCAGCTACGGCGGCGCGATCCCGGCCACGCCGATGAGCCTGATCGGCTTCGAGGTGTTCACGCAGGCGGCGACGTTCGGCATGCCGCCCGTGAACGCGTTCGGCGCGATCACGAGCAACGGCATCAAGGGCACGCTCGGCGACCTCTGACCGCGCGTCCCGAGCGGCGGGGACGCGCAGGCGCAGGCTCACCTCGGTCGAGTCGGATCGAGGATCTGGCGACAGCGCGTGCGCAGGTCGAACAGTTTGCCGCTGGCGTCGAGCACCCGCTGCACGTCGGCGTCAAGCTCTCCGCGCACCGACGCCAAGTTCGCGTTCCGGACCTCGCTGGCGATCACAGCGCCCCGCCCGGGCACGGGCGCGAGCGCTGGCACGAGGCCGTTGGGCGCGAGGCAGCCGCTGCCGAACGGCGTGGGGGTCGCCGGCGCGTTGACGATGTCGAGGCATGACGCGTCGTCGAAGTCCCATCGCTGCGACCTGGTGCCAGTCGATGCCGTCCCAGACCCAGAGATCGCCGAGCGTGCCAGGGTCGAAGGGGCGCAGCTGCGCCCGCAGGTCGCGCGACCGTCAGCCGCGCTGCGAGCGCCCTGCGAGCATGGCGCCGAGACACGCCATCACGGTGCCCACGATGACGGTGGCGGCGGGCCAGAACGTGATCTGCGGCAACGCCAGGTTCACGAACAGCTCGTCGTGCGGCGGCGTCACGAAGCCGGGCGCCATCTTCGCATAGTGCGTGTCCCACTCGTGCTCGATCGCCAGCCACGTGACCACGACCACCGGAATGCGAGCCAACGCCGCGTAGACGAGCAGCGTGAGCGCGGCACGCCGCCAGGCGACGAAGGACACGGCCGTGGCGAGGACCAGCGACGCGAACAGGTACGGCGCGCCGTGAGGCACGACGGGTTTTGCCTCGTTGGGGAACTCGATCAGGCCCGCGATGCCGAGGCCGGCCATGCAAGCCATCAGCACGAGGACGGCCGCGATGCTCAGCAGCAGTGCGCGCGTGCGGTTCGCGACCCCAGCACCACCGCGCTGCAGCCGAATGCCGAACCAGAAGCCGAACACGAACATCAGCCACGCGATCGCGATCAGGCCGCCTTCGCCGCCACCGCGCCTGGTGCCGACCAGGGCGGGGCCCCAGTCGTCGAGTTCACCGAGCACCCGCAGCACGGTGACCACGAGCGTGATCAGCGCCGGCACGAGCACGAGGGGGAGCACGCGCGGGGAGGGAGTCGTCATCGCGGGAACACTACGCTGGCAAAGCGGCGGAACGCCATGCCGTTGCCGGGGTCGCGGGGTCGCCCGGCGCGCCACCTTGTGGAATGAACCCGCGGCGCTGGCTAGCATGCCCGGTCTCCCGGCCAAGGCGAGCGGCCGAGAACTCCTGGACGGCCTGTTTGGCGGCTCCGCTCTCGAGACGCTCGACGCACCCGATGCACGTCATGCCCCGCGCGCCCATCCGCGGCCTGTTCGCGTTCTCGTGGCGCCAGCGCTTGGCGCCGGCCAGGGCCCGGCTGTTGGGACTCGGCGCGGCGACGATCGTCGCCCTCACGACCGCCGCCCGGCACGCAGAGCCGGCGCGACGCTCGACGCCGTTGCTCGACGAACCGAAGGAGGCTGCGTTCACGCACAGCAAGCACGTGCCCCAGGCGTGGGTTCTCGGATCGCCCGAGCGCTACCGCGACTGCCGCGGCTGCCACTCCTACGTGCGCGGCAAGATGCACGACCCGCAGGCGGTGTGCACGCATTGCCACTTCTCCGACGCCACCAACCAGTACCGCTTCGACCTCTCGAAGTCGAAGCCCGGTTTCGAACGCGACCTCGCCTCGGTGCGCACGCCCGGTTCGCTGTTCAACCACACCATCCATCTCGCGCTCGAGTGCCGCGAGTGCCACAAGCCGGCGGGCGAACGCGTCGAAGCACCGCAGTGGATGCCGACGACCGCGGGCTCGGCGCTGTGCACCGAATGCCATGGCACGACGCCGCGGCGCAACCTCGCGGCGCTGCGCTTCATGGCCGACGTGCCCGAGCCGCAGCGTGCCGCAGCGCGCGAGCGGCTGAAGATGGCGCTCGTCGATGCGCTGAACAGGAGCCCGACGATGGGGCCGAACCAGGGCGGCACGATCTACGTCGGCCGTTTCCTGCACGCGGATCACATCGCTCCCGAACGCATCGGCGAGGCCACACCGCTCGCGGCGCTGAAGGCGGGTCGCGCCGGCGACGCGACGTCCAACTGCGCCTCGTGCCACGCGCCGATGTTCGAGGCCGCCGCCGGCTTCCCCGGTGCTGCCGACGGCAGAGCGTTCGCGGTGTTCCAGCAGACGCCGGCCGCGTGCGGCACGTGCCACATCGCGGACGAACGGCGCACGCCCGTGGTGTACACGACCGAGCCGACGACGCACGCGAGCCTCGTCGCCTCGACCTTCAGCCACGCGACGCACCTCGCCGCGGCCGCGGCGCCGCCGGCCGTCGGCGCGCTGGCCAGCGCCGCCGCGCACCGGCAGGTGCAGGAGCAGGGCTGCGCCGCGTGTCATGCCTACGAACGGAAGCGCGGCGAGACGTTCGGTGTACGCAGCGACCGCGCGTCGTTCGCGGGCTGCCAGACCTGCCACGACAACGCGCCCTGGGCCCTGCCGCCGCACGACGGGTGGTCGCTGACGCGCGACCACGGCGCGTGGCAACGGTGCACGGTCTGCCACCCCGGCGGCAACGCCGACTACCAGCACGCGCGACCGGTGGCGCAGGTCCGGCGGCGCCGTCCCGGCACGTTCCACATCGATTCGCAGGCGCACCCGTTCATCACCACGAAGCCGCGCGAGACGACGGCGCGCGACTGTGCCGAATGCCACCGTGGGCGCATCGTGCAGCTGCCGTCGCGCGTCGCCGACGCGCCGTTCCGGCACTCGGCGCACCTGCCCGACAAGCCGACCGCTGCCGCATGCGCGCGCTGCCACGACAGCCGCATCGTGCCGACCGTGACGTCGGGCGAGATCGGGACCGTCGCCGCCGGCCCCAACGGCCAGCGCATCGACCTCATCGCCAACCTCGCCAACGGTCCGGGCGCGAAGGACCTCGTCGGCCTGACCTACGACCCGGCCGCGTGCACGGCGTGCCACCTCGGTTCGCCGCCCGTGCCGATGCGCAGCTACGCGGCCTACGAGCAGGAGGCCGCGCGCCCCGTGGTCGAGTTCTCGCACGGCAGGCACCTCGGCAAGCCGGGCGGGATCGGTTGCCTCGACTGCCACGCATTCGATGCGACCGACGTTGCCGCGCCGGTGACGACGTTGCCGGATGCGCTCGACTGCACGAAGTGTCACGACCACGGCGACCGCGCGGCGACGAGCAGCGGCGTCACCGCGGCCGAGGTGCGCGGCTGCCGCCAATGCCATCAGCGCGGCGTGCCGGCCCCCACCGACGAGGCGCACACGCCGACGTTCTCGATACCGGCGCTGCGCATCACCGACATCGCCGGCGGCGCACGCCAGTTCCACCCGGCCACCGATCGCTGCGACACCTGCCACGTGACGATGACCGGGGCCGAGCTGCGCATCCCGTCGGCGAGCCAGGTGGTCGCGACGCGCACGTTCTACCAGCCCAACAACGCGGCGACCGCGAAGACCGCGATCCACCGCGGCAACACGAGCAAGTTCACGGGCGATCGCATCGACTGCTTCCTGTGCCACTGGACCAAGGCCTACGCGCAATCGGCGCAGGAGCGCGGTGGCACGACCAACCCCGAGACCGAACTCATCCGCAGCCGGCAGGGCGACGACCTGAGCCGCTATCCCGGCGGCGAGTAGATCGCCCAGCGCACGCCTTCGCCGAGCCCGCAATCCAGAACAGCCACCACGAGGTCGACATGAATCACGACTACGCACCGTCGAGCGCGACGAAGTTCCCGCGGGCGATCGCCGCCGGCGGCTCCGTCTGGCTCCTGGCATGCTTCGCCGCGACCGCGTGCCGCAGCGAAGCGCACGCAGTGCCCGATCGCCGCGCGGCGATCGCCGCAGCCGTCGAGGCCGCCGCGGCCAGCGGCCGCGAGAAGGACGCCGCCCACGGCGCCCTGTTCGCGAACGCCCGCTTCCCGTCGGCGGCCGAGTGCGGTGAGTGCCATCCGAAACAGTTCTATGAGTGGTCGACGTCGCCACACGCGTACGCGCAGCTGAGCCCGGTGTTCAACGCGATGCAGGGTGCGATCACGGCAGAGACGGCCGGCACGAACGGCGACTTCTGCATCCGCTGCCACACGCCGGTCGGCATGGAGCTCGGCGAACCGGTCTTCACGACCAACCTCGAACGCGATCGCGTCTCGGTCGAGGGCATCACGTGCGTCGTCTGCCACCGCGTCAACGGCGACTACGGCAAGATCAGCGGCCGCTTCCGCGTCGAATCGGGCGACCTGCACGCGCCGGTCTACGGCCCGAGCGACGACACCGAACTGCGGCGCGTGCTGGCCGACAAGGACTGGTACGGACCGTTGGCCGCGCGACCCGACGATCCCGGCTCGGTCGAGGTCCACGGCGAGATCGAGACGGCGTTCTTCCTGACGCAGCCGGGCTTCTGCGGCTCGTGCCACGACGTGACCGGACCCAACGGCTTCCGCCTCGAGGAGGCGTTCAGCGAGTACAAGAGTTCGCCCGCCGCGTCGCAGGGCACGTCGTGCCAGGACTGCCACATGAGCGTCACCGAGGGTGCCGACGGCGGCTACGCCGACGGCCCGGCGGCGACGATCGCGGGCCGCGCGACGCGCAATCGCAAGCTGACCAGCCACTACTTCGCCGGGCCCGACTACTCGATCGTGCACAAGGGCATCTACCCGGTGCTCGGCAGCGACGACGCGAAGCTCGCGACGATGGCGCAGTGGCTGGAGTTCGACGAACGCTGGGGTTCGCCCGAGTTCGAGAACGCGGTTCCCGCCGGCACGTCGTTTCCCGAGTCCTGGCGCGAGCCGCTGCGCCGCCGCCAGGCTCACGAGATCCTGCAGCGTCAGGAAGCCAAGCTCGCCTCGTATCGCGAGCGCCAGCTCGCCGTGCTGCGCGCCGGCTACCAACTCGGTGCGGTCGAGGTCGGCAGCACGGGCAGCGACGGCATCGACTTCCGGGTCGAGGTCAAGAGCGGCACCGACGGCCACAACATCCCGACCGGCTTCATCGCCGAACGCACGCTCTTCCTCGAGGTCGTGGTCGAGGACGCCGACGGCAAGGCCGTGTTCGCCTCGGGCGACACGGATCCGAACGGCGACGTGCGCGACCTGCACTCGATCTACGTGCACAACGGTGCGCTGCCGCTCGACCCGTACCTGTTCAGCCTGCAATCGAAGTTCATCGTGCGGCTCGTGCGCGGCGGCGAACGCGAACAGGTGCTGGCGGTCAACTTCTCGGCCGATCCGCTGCCGTACATCCGGCCCGATCCGAGTCCCGTGATCGCGACAGGCCGGACGGGCGGCGCGCGCACGCATCGCGTCGGTCTGCCGCCGAAGGGCAGCCGCTGGGCCGACTACGCGGTCAAGGGCGACAAACTCACGGGCAAGGGTCCGTACACGGCGCACGTGCGCATGATCGCCGGCATGGTGCCGCCGAATCTCATCGAGGAGATCAAGGACGTGGGCTTCGACTACGGCATGAACGCGCGGCAGATCGCCGACCGCGTCGTCGCGGGCCGCCCGATCCTCTGGGTCGGCGAGTTCCCGCTGTCGTCGATGGGCCGCGTCGCCGTGCAGTGGCGCAGACCCGAACTCGAGCAAGGCGCCGCAGGACGCTGATCCCATGACGCAAGCCCCGCCACTCCCGACCCGCGCCCTTCATGCCCTCGCCGTGCTCGCCGTCGCCGTCGGCGCGACCGCGCAGGAGCCGCGCGATCCGAACCGCATCAGCGACGAGTACATCCCGCTGCAGCGCGAGACGTTCCCGATCCGACCACAGCCGCTGATCGAGCTCGGCAATCCGTTCCTCGAACCCGGCGAGTTGTCGGAGCCGTTCCGACTGCCGACCGGCGCGATCTGGTCGCCGACGCTGCTCGTCTGGGGCAACGTGCGTTCGGGCCTGTCCCTGCAGCGCCGCGCGAACAACAAGGATCGCACGGTGTGGGCCAATCGTCTCGACCTGTTCGCCGAGGTGCGGTTCAGCCCGACCGAGCGCGTCGTCGTGGGCCTGCGGCCGCTCGACGAGAACGGCGTCTTCACGGGCTACGACTTCGAGGCCGAGGACAACCTCGACGGCACGAACGTCGACCTCAGGACCCTGTTCTTCGAAGGCGACCTCGGCGAGCTGTTCCCCGGTTTCGACCCCGAGGACAAGCACGCGCTCGACTGGGGCTTCGGCGTCGGCCGGCAGCCCGTGAACTTCCAGGACGGCATCCTGATCAACGATGTGATGGATTCCGTCACGGTCACGCGCAACTCGCTGCGCTTCCTCGGCATGTCCAACTTCCTCGCGACGGCACTGTTCGCGTGGAACGAGGTCAACCGCGGCAATGCCGTCGAGGACAAGAACGCGGTGCTGTTCGGCCTGATGACCGCGAGCGACTTCGAGTGGTCCTACATCCAGATCGACGGTGCGGTGACGCTGTCGAGCGACGACACGCGCGGCGACGGTGGCTACATCGGCATCGGCGGCACGCAGCGTATCGGCGACATGAACAGCACGTTCCGCGTCAACGGGTCGTACGCGTTCGACGACAACACCGCCGCGGTGCAGAGCGGTGTGCTGACCACGGCGCAGCTGTCGTGGGTGCCCCACAACAGCGATGACAACACCTACCTGAGCGCGTTCTGGGCCGTCGACGAGTTCACGAGCGCCGCGCGCGACCCCACGACGGGCGGACCGTTGGGCGGCATGGGCATCCTGTTCGCCGCGACCGGCCTCGGCTCGGTCGGTGCCGCGCTCAGCAGCCGCGCCAACGAGGTCGTCGGCGGTGCGATCGGCTACCAGGACATCTTCGACCACGGCAGCCAGCAGATCATCTACGAGATCGGCGGCCGCGCGACGACCAAGAAGGACCGGCCGGACAACACGATCGCCGGCGGCGTGCGTTACCAGACGGCTTGGGGACGCCACACGGTGCTGCTGTTCGACACCTTCGGCGGATACGACGACGCTGACCACGGCTTCTACGGTGGCCGCGTCGAGTTCCTCTGGAAGCTTTGAGCGAGGTCGACGGCGAGGCGTCTCGCTGCGGCTCACGCCGCGGCACAGGCGCGCCGCGGCCACGCCAGCAACACGGCGCGCAACCGGGCATCACGCAGCAGCAGGCCAGCCCACGCGAGCGCGCCGAGCCACACCGGGAACAGCGTGTGGGTGAGCCACGGATCGAGCAGCCGCAGGTGCGTCGCGACCGCACCGCCGAGGTAGCCCGTGAGCAGCACCACCCCCACGCGCGCCGTCGCCGGCAGCGCGTAGAGCAGCGTGCAGGCGAGCTCGAGCACGCCGAGCCAGATCGAGATCTGCGGCGGGAAACCGAGCTGCACCATGGTCTCGCGCACCAGCGTCGGTGCGAAGAACTTGAGCAGCGAGCTGAACAGCAGGAACGCGACGGCGAGGCCGGTCAGCACGCGACCCGCGATCACGGCGCGCGGCGCGCGCGACGAGGCGGCGTTCACGGCTCGCTCCCTTCGCCATCGGCGGCGACGCGCAGGTCGATCTCGAGCGTGCCGCCGAGGATGCGCGCGTAGCGGTCAGCCCACACGATCATCTCGTCGAACGAGCGCATGCGCAGCATGCAGAACCCGCCGATCAGTTCCTTCGACTCGGTGAACGGACCGTCGGTGCGCGTGAGCACGTGGTCGCGGTAGTTGAGGCGGACCGCCTTCGAGCTCGGCAGCAGCGCCTCGTTGAACCGCAGCACACCGGCCTTCTGCATCTCGGCGATCACGGTGCGCAGGCCCTGCTGCTGCGCGCCAGTCGGCTGCTTGCCCGCCTCGTACTCGCGCGTCGCCGGCTGCACGATCATGAACCGGAACGGTGCGTCCGGCGGGCGCGTGCCGAGTCCGAGGTCCCACGCCTCGGTCACAGGCCCGAGCTCGAGCCGCGCGGCACCCACCGCCTCGCCGAAGCGCCGCGCCCATTCGACCGCATCCGCTTCGGTCCTGACCTCGAGCACGACGATGCGCTGCGGCAGCTGCCCTTCGCCGGAGCGCGTGCCCCGCTTCACGTCGCAGCGGCCGTTGCCGAACGTCAGCACGTGGCGCGTGGGGCCCGGCTTGAGGCCATCGCCGGCGAGCAGCGTGCCGTTCTTGCTGGCTTCGCCGATCAGCTGGCCCATGCCCTTGATCAGCTCCTTCGGTGGAACCTGGCCGACCTCTTCGTTGGCCGGGGCCTTGTGCATGCAGAGGATTCGCATCGTCGTAGTCTCGCGTCAGGGTGTTCTCGCCGCACCCGCGGTCTCGCGACCGCCGTAGGCCGGCATCCACCCCCGCGTCGACGGTGCCGGCCGCGAATCGACACGACCTGGGAATTCTCCGGCCGGGATCGTCGTGGACGGCAACGTGGTGCGGTGGACCGGCTCCGCATTGGCGTCCGCAAGTGTCATCGGGACAATTGGTAACGGAGACGCCGTCGGATTCGGGCCGGGACGTGTTCGGTTCGTGCTGCAGATCCTTCTCGGTCGGAGGTGGACCCAACCGGATCCCCCGCCGGCTCACGCGTCGAGCGGTGCACGCCGAGGCGTGCCCGAGCGACCGATCGAGCCTGCGGCAGGTCAGTGGGTCCATCGCAACCCCACCCAGTTCACTCCCTCAGGAGCTCCATCATGCGCCAGTATCGACTCCGTTCTCGTCAGCTCGTGCTCTCCGCTCTCGTCGTGGCCCTCGTCTCATGTGCTGGAGGCGGCGGCGGAGGAGGAGGAGGCGGCGGTGGTGGTGGTGGTGGCGGCGGCGGGGGCAACCCGAACGCGGGCAGCACCGTCTCGGTCACTCCGGTCGGGGCCAGCCTGATGCCGGGCGGCACGCTGCTCTTCAGCGCCGCGGTCGCGGGCAGTTCCAACCAGGACACGTCATGGACCGTGCTCTCGGGCACGGCGACCGGCAGCATCGCGGGCGGGCCGGCGCCGACGGCCACGTTCACGGCGGGCTCCACCCTCGGCACGTGTCAGGTCGTCGCCACGAGCGTCGCCGATCCGACGCAGTCGGCCACGGTGACGGTGACCATCGCCGCGCCGAGTGCCGTGATCGCCACGCATCCCCGCCTGCTGTTCAACGGCGATACCAGGAGCCGCCTGTCGCTGAAGAGGGCCATGGGCGACCCGTCGTGGCTGGCGCTCGAGGCGCGAGCTGACGCGCTGGCCACCTACTCGGTGCTTCCGTACACGTTCGCGACGAGCTCGCAGGCGGGTGCCAACACGATCTACTACACCTACCAGGGCGAAGGCTGGCTCGAGGCCGCGCTGCCGCTCGGGTTCGCCTACCAGATGACCGGTGACACGAAGTACTCGGACAAGCTGATCGAGCTGGCGCGCGAGATGATCCGCGCGCAGAGCGACCCGGCCAACCAGCCGCCGAACGGCCTGCCGCCGATCGCCCTCGACAGCTACTACGCGTCGCGCACCGTGGCGTCGACGATCGCGTTCATCTTCGACTACTGCTACGACCAGCTCGGTGGTTCGCTCGCCAACCAGATGGTGGGCCTGATGAACCAGTACTTCGACGACGTGCGCGTCAACGGCTACCAGGCGCAGAACTACAGCTACGCCGCCGACGGCAACTACTACGGCGGCCACCTGTACGGCGTGGCGGCGATGGGCTACGCGTCGGCCGGCGACAACCCGCGGGCCCAGGAGATGATCGAGTGGGCGCGCGTGCGATTCGACGGCACGCGGGGCCCGACGCTGTCGCAGGGCTCGATCCCCGACGCGTGGCGCTCGCAGGTGTTCGAGGGCGGTCTGCGCCCCGCGGCCGCGCTCGACTTCAACGGCCCGCCCATCTCGGGCAATCCATTCAAGTCCGGCTTCGACTTCCAGGGCTGGTCGTACGGGTCCGAGGAGTTCAGCCGCATGATCGACTACATGTTGATCGTGAAGAGTGCGACCGGCGAAGACCTCGTCGCCGCGCGTTCCAACTGGTTCTCGCAGATCCTGCGCGCGGAGAAGCACGCGCTGTTCCCGAACCGCTTCCTCATCGATCCGACCGGCGACTGGGGCGGATTCCAGGGCGCGCTGATCTCGCGCGGACTGCCCACGCGCCTCGCCTTCGTGCTCGCCGGCACGACGGACGGGCCGGGCGCGCAGCACTTCGTGCAGACGGAGATCGGCGCGTCGACCATCGCGGGGGCCGAGGTGTTCCCGGCCGAGCAGTGGGTGGAGTTCTTCTTCGGTGACTCCACGCGTCCGTCGACCGAACTGGCGCTGCCGCCCTACTACACCGGCTTCGCGCCGAACTACCCGCAGGGCGCGACGAGCCCCGGCGGCACGAACGGCGCCATGCCCTACTTCATCATGCGCAGCGACTGGAGCGCGAATGCGACCTGGGCCTCGATCTACATGGGCTCCCAGTGGTGGGACGACCACCAGCATTACGCGGCCGGCCACCTGGTCGTGGCTCGCGGCAGCGACTACCTGCTCGTGAGCGCAGCCGACTGGAAGACGGCCAGGGACGCGGCCGGCAACCCGCTGCACGGCGGCCCGGGTGTGCTCGGCGATTCGCTCGAGGCCAACCAGTGCTCGCTGGCCAACACGCTGTTCTTCGACGACTTCGGCGACTTCCAGAGCACCGAGGATCTGACGAACGGTGGCCAGTACGCCGTCGGCATCGACGAGGTCGTGGCGGACGAGCTGAGCCAGGACTTCGGCTATGTGCGCAGCGACCTCTCGACGGCCTACAACCGCTACGGCGATCCGGCGGACACCCCGAACCGGAAGCTGGCCTTCTTCTACCGGAACTTCGTCTACCTGCGGTCTGCCAACGTGTTCGTCGTCTACGACCAGGTCCAGGCGGTGCCGTCGAACAACGCCATGGGCGCCTACCGCAAGCACATCCGTTGGCACGTGCCCGAGCTGCCCGTGATCACCGGCAGGATGGCCCGCGTGGACCACGGCCAGTCGCGCCTCTACCTCGACGCCGTGCTGCCCAACAACGCGACGCTGACGACCGTGGACGATCTCACGAATCCCGCCGAATCCGCTGCCGGCACCTACCGGATCGAGGTCAGGGATCCAGGCAACCCGCTCTTCGTTCCGTTCCTGGCGGTGTTGCAGGCCGGGTCGGACACGAGTGCGGCACCCACCGACACTCTGGTCACGTCGACGGACGGCAAGATGGTCGGCGTCGAGATCCAGCAGCTCGGCGGCGTTCGCAACGTCGTGCTGTTCAACAACCAGCCCGGCCAGGTGCCGGCGCCCATCACCTCGACCTCCTACAACATCGCCGGTGCCGCAGGCGCCACGCACACGCTGGTCGGGCTCGTGCCCGGTGCGCGCTACTCGGTCGTGCTGGCAGGCGGCGTCGTGAACGTGGCGCAGGATCCCGCCGGCGACCGGACCTCGTCCGCCGCCGGTGTGCTGCGCTTCTGATCGGCGGCGCCACCGGGGCAACCGTCACGGGAAGCGCGAGAACTTCGCCTTGGCCCAGGCCTTCTGCTCGACCTCGCGCGCGAGTTCGGCCAGGCGGTTCGCGTCGCGCGCGTCGCCCAGGAACTGCGCGACGCTGCCGACCTCGATCGACCACTGGTCGGCGATCTCGGCCGCGACGTTCTCGTCGGTCCAGGGCGTGCCACCCGCCGCGAACAGCGCCAGCGCCGCGGCGACGTGCACGGCCGCCACGTTCGGCTGCGTGAAGGCGCCGCACCGACCGCGTCCCGCGCTCGCGAACTCGGGGCCCGTGGTGCAGCGCACGACGTCGAACGGCGAGCGCAGCAGCTTCGTCAGCACCGCGACGGTGTGCGGATCGTTCGCATGCCGCACGGTCGTCTCGACCGCGGCGCGCAGCACCACATGCCAGCGATCGGACGACAACGCGGCGAGCACCTCGTCATCGCGGCGATGCTCGCCCGCGTAGAGCACCGCTTCGACCGGGAACACGTCGAGCGGCAGCCCCGCGCCGGCGCAGGACTCCAGCAGCACACTCTCGACGTCGCAGCCGAACGGCACCACGGCGGGTCCGAGCACGGTCAGGGCCTCGGCGGCCTTCCACCAGAGGTTGGGATCGTCGACGGCCAGCGTGCTGAAGCACGCGACGCGCAGCGCGTCGGCGTTGCGCGCGGCCAGCGCGCGACGTCCGCTCGCCAGCTTGCTCAGGGCCGCGAGCGAACCGTCGTCGGCGCCGCGGCAGCCGATCACGGCCTCGGTGAGCAGCCGCACGCCGGTCGCGTCGAGCGGTGGTCCCGCGGCGTCGAACGGCTCGCCCGACACGGCTCGATCGATCGCGCGCACGAGTTCGCGCGCGGAGTCGCTCGCGGCGGCGACCTCGGCGACGATGCGATCGGCGGCGCGCCGGTAGAGCACCGCGGTGGGATCCGCTCGGTGGAACGCTTCGAAGGCGCGCAGCGCGCGCAGCGCGACGATGCCGTTCTCGCCGTAGCTCTGCAGCGCCGCCAGCGCCTGCTCGTGGACCCGCCGCGTGCCGTCCCACAACGACATCACGACGTCGAGGCGCTCCATCGGCGCCAACGATGCGGCGCCCGACAGCGCGACGAGGGCCAGCTGCCGCAGGTCGGCGTCCCAGTGCCGCAGCAGGCCGCGGGCTGTGTCCGCATCGCGAGCGCCGTGCCGCCAGAGGGCGGCAGCGAGATCGGCGGCCACCCAGTCGTGTTCGGTGCGGTGCAGCCACGGCAGTTCCGGCCGCGCGACGGCGACCGCGAGGGCGTCGCGCAGGACCTGGCGCAACTCGTTGCCGAGCGCCGGCTGATCGACCACGGCGTTGGCGACGGCGCGGCAGCCGTAGCCGCCCTCGGCGAACTGCGCCAGCAGCTGGGCTTCGGCCGGCTCGGGGCCGAGGTTCAGGCGAAACCACGCCGTCGACCACAGCACGGCGTCGAGTTCCTTCGTGTAGTCCTTGCGCAGCGCGTCGCGCACCTCGGCGCAGAGCCTGGGGTCGCCGGTCTTCGGCGCCAACACCATCATCGCCCAGATGGCCTGATTGCGGATCTCGACGCGGCGCGAGAACGCATAGACCCTCGTCACCTCGGGCAGCGCGTCGAGCGACAGCTTGCCGAGCCTGCCGAGCACGATGAGCGCCTGGGCGACCTGGTCCGTGTTCGGCTCGTCGTTGGTCGCGACGCGCGCGAGCAGCGCCTGCAGCGGTGCCACGCTGGCCTTGCCGTTCGCGAGCAGCACGTCGATCGCGTGCTCCTGCTTCTCCGTGAACTGGAGCTCGTCGATCGCGCGGCTGACGGCATCCTGTGCGGCGAGCGCGGACGACAGGACGCAGACCCACAGCTGCGGACGGCGCAAGATGGCGACGGATCGGTGCGACACGAGTGGCTCCCTTGGTCGCGGAAGGACGGACGCGCACTCGTCGAGGGGCTGGCGGTGCACGCCCAGTCTAGCCGGCGAGGCCGCGGCGGACATCCCCCCCCAACGCGCGGACGCGCGGAGCGGGCGCGCGACACGCTCGGCGTGCCGATCCAGGCCGAGTTGTTTGTGGAGTGAACGGCGGCGATCATCGCACCCATGCACACGCTCTCGTTCGTCGTCTCGTCCGGCGTCTGTTCCGTGCTGGCGGCCCAGGGAGTGATCCAACCCGTGGTGCCGAACAACGTGCCCGAACTCGGTATCGCGACGATCTCGCACAACGCGAACGGCCAACCGATCGGCGCGATCGGCCAGTACGAACTGCGCCCGATTGGCGCCGGTCACTACCGTACGGTGCTGACCGTGCAGCTGCAGGGCGGCCTCGATTCGCAACTGGTGGCGGGAACCGTGGACCTCACCACGCCGAGTCCGACGTGGCAGCCCAACCACGACCTCGATGCGCTGAATCAGGCGAACTCCTCGCCCGACGAAAGCCAGGGCAGCATGTCGGCCGACGGGCTCGCGATCGTCTGGGACAACCTCGAGGGCGCCACCTATCCCGCGGTGCCGATGCCGCGCCACTCGTTCGTGTGTCGCCGCGCGACCTCCTCGGTCCCTTTCGCGGCCTCCGCGGTGCGCGCGATCGCCGGTGTGCCGGGCTCGGGTGTCAATCCGCACATCGGCGCCGAGTTCGCCAACGGCCACCTGCTGCTGTTCTTCGTCGACGCGACAGGAGGCATCTCGAAGGGCGACCTCGACCCGATCTCCGGCATCGTCACGGGCATCAGCGTGGCCGCGCACCGCAGCAACCATGTGAACCTCAACTACGCGTACGCCCCGTTCGTCCAGCGGGACTCGACCGGTGCGCCGCGCGCCCTCTCGTTCACGGAGTACTACGGCACGCCACCCAACGATTGGTCCTCGGGCTTCTGGACCGCAGGCATCGACGACGACGGCTCGCCGACGATGCTCGCGAACGGCGCGCCCGGTGGCGTACCGACCTACTGCTACTCGAACCCCGCGGTGGTCGGCGGATCCTGGCTGTGGGCCACCGAAGGTGCGAGCTTCGGCGACCCGTCATTGTTCGAGGGCAACGCGATCGCCAACACGGACCTGCGCAGCGGCAGCGGCCGCATTGTCGCGTTCGCGCCAGTCCGGCCCGGCGGCGGTGCACCTCTGTACAGCCTGGTGGGCATCGGTGTGCCCGCCGCACCGTTCCCGGTGCCGCCGGTGATCGGCTCGCTGCTGCTCTTGCCGACGATCGGCATCTCGGACCTGCGCCTGCACGACGCCGACACCGGGCTCGCGGAATGGACGTTCACCGGCGTGCCCACGGGCCTCGGTGGTCCGTTCGTCGCGCAGGTGGTCACGCTCGATCTGGGCACGGGGCGCCTGATTGCCGGCAACGCCGCCGCGCTGCTGGTCCCGTGAGAACGGGCGCGCGTTGGCGACTCGCGACTGCGATCGCAGCCGTCGCCGGCGCGCCCGCGCAGGAGGCGCCGCGCGAGGTCCGGACGGGCGTGCCACTCGAAATCACGCTGCCGCGTGCCGACGGCGCGGTGGCGGAGCTGACCCTGCGCTGCGAGCAACTGCACGATGCCTGGGTGGTGCTGCTCGTCGAGGGCAGCAGCGACGACGCCATCGCGAAGTTCACGACACAACACGACGCGCACAGCAGCAGCGGCGTCGCGCCGACCTACCTGGGACGGATCGTGAGTGCCAGCGAGGCCGCGACCGTGTCGCTGCGAGGCCGGCCCGGCAGCACGCACCGGATCCTCGTGCTCGCCTTTCCGCTGCTCGTCGGAGACGACCGTCGACGCCTCGATCGCATCTACGAACACGTGCGAGCCGCTGCCGCCGCGTTGGCGCGCGGCGACGACGACGATGCCCGGGTGGCGACCGCGGCCGCGCTCGAGGAAGCAACGGACCTGCTCGCGGCAACGGCGAGCCACGAGGTCCTGCTCCCGATCGAACGCTTGTGCGATCTGCCCATCGCGGCACCTGCGCGGGAGGCGGTCAACCGCTTCCTGCTGTCGTTCTGGACGAGCCGCGTGCCCGCGGGCCACTTCGTGCGCACGAGCGTGGAGGCGGCGCTCGCGACCGCGGCGGCCGACCGCGGCGAGGTCGAACGAGCCGTCGCGAGCTACCGCGCGCTGCTCGCCGCCGCCGTCGAAGCGGGCAGCACGCGGTCCTGGAAGGCGCGCGAGGTGCGCTGTTCGCTCCTGACCACGCTCGCGCGTCACGGCGACTTCGAAGGCGCGATGACGGTCAGCCGCGAACTGCTCTCCAACTGGTATGGCACGGCGACGGCGACCGACGAGGCGTGGGTGCGGCAGAAGTGCGACCATGTCTGGCTCAGCATGCAGGTCGGCGAGATGGAAGCGGCGCTCGTGGAGGGCGAACAGCTCGAGCGGATGCTGGCGGACGCCAACCTCATGTCGACACCTCCCCACGTTCGTCTGCTCGCGCACCTGGTCGACATCGGCCTGGCGTTGAACGACACCGAGCGTGCCGCGCGTTTCGCACGCGCCATGGTCGATGCGACCGAGCGCGGCGCGCCCGACGACGCGTCCGCCGTCGTCGACGCCCTCATGCACCTCGCCGACGTTCTGATCGAGACCGGCGCCGACGCGCAAGCCGTCGAGATCGCGAGCAAGGCGTGTGCGCTCGCTCGTGATCTGGAGCCCGCGGACTTCATGGCGCAATGGCCTCGCCTCGCCCTTGCCGAGGCGCTGCCGGTGGCCCGCAACACCGAGGCGATCGAGCTCGCGAACGCCGTGCTCGACTCGCCGCACTGCGCCAATCCCGACACACAGGCCGCAGTCTACGCGCGGTTGGTCCTCGGCAAGCGGTACGGCCTCGTCGGCGACGCCGAGCGGGCGATGGGCTGCGCCGAACTCGCACTCGCGAGCTGCGAGCGGAAGCCGGCCGCCAACCACGAATACGCGCAGTGGGCCAGGACCGAGCTCATGCTCGCACACTTCGATCTCGGCGAGACGTCGAAGGCCCGCGACATCCTGCTCGCCGAGTCGGTCCGGTTCGAGCAGCGGCTGCTGGGCCTGCTCGGCGTCGTCGACGCGCGTTCCGTGGAGGGCGCGCGCGAGACGATGCTGCAGCTGGTGCACTGGCTGCTGTCCGTGGACGAGAAGCCCGACGCCGCGGTGGCAGCTGCGCAGCTCTACACCGTGCTGCGCCTGCGAGGTCTCACCGAGCGGCGGGCCCGGCTCGCGCGCGTCGTCGCCGCCGCGGCCGCGCGGGATCCCGAGATCGCGAAGGTGTGGCGCAACGCGCGCAACGGCGCCAACGCGGTCCAGCGGGCGCGCGAGGAGGACGTCGAAGAGGCGACGTTGCACATGCTCGAGGACCGTACGCGCGCCGCCGACGACGACCTGGCCCGCCGCGTGCACGAGCTGCCCGAGGCCGAGGCCGTACTCGCCCCCAGTCGGCTCACGGAGCTGCTGGCGCCGCTCGGGCCCACGGATGCCCTGCTGCTGCCGAGCCAGTACACGCGCTTCCTGCCGTTCGATCGCCAGAAAGGGCAGCGAGGGCCGAGCGAGTCCCGGTTTGCACTGTTCGCGGCGTGGAATCGCGACGGCGTCACTACCGTCGTTCGCTTCGAGCTCGGTGCGGCCAAGACGTTGATCGAGGCGTGCGAAGCGAGCGTCAAGCGCTGCGCGGCGGGCGGGCGCGGTCGTCCCGCCGATGAGGTCCGGGGCAGCGCGCCCGACGTCCTGGGGACCGCGCTCGGCCCAGCGATCGACGCGCTGCCGGCGGACACGCGCACGCTTTGGATCTGCCCCGAGGGCGCGCTCGCCGCGGTGCCGTGGGACCTCGTCCCAATCGTGACAGCCGGCAAGCCGCCGCAGATGCTCGCGGATCGCTTCTGCGTCCGTTACGTCGAGAGTCCCATGGCGTTCCGGCGCCCCGCGGCGCGCGTCGGCGCGCCTTGCCTGCTCGTGTTCGGCGGCATCGACTACGGCACCGCGGAGCCTGCGCCGGCAGCGGATCGCAAGTCGGAACCGGTGGAGCCGATCGCCGGGCACGCCTGGCCCGCGCTGCCCGGCAGCGACCGCGAGGCGGAGATTGCGGCGGCGGCCTTCGCCGCGGCGTTCCCGTCCGACCGGCTCGTGCGCAGGCGCGGCGGCGCGGCCACCAAGAATGAGTTCACGGCGCACGCAGCCGAGGCCACCACCATCCATCTCGCCTGCCACGCATTCGTCACCGAACGCCGCCGTCACGCCCACCGGCTGTTGTCCGTCGGCCTGGCCCCGTCGGACGACCCGGAGTCGACTGCCTACCTGGTGTTGGCTGGCGCGAACGGCGACCGCGACGCGCTGCTCAGCGAGCACGATCTCGAATGGCTCGACCTCGCGCGGTGCCAGCTCGCGGTGCTCTCCGCGTGCTCGACGAACGTCGGCGTACGGCGGTCCGGCGAAGCGATGTCGGGTCTCAACCGCGCCGCCCAGCTCGCGGGTGCGCGCAACACCATCGCATCGCTCTGGCCGGTGTCGGACGCTGGAGCGGCGGACTTCTTCGCGCGATTCTACACCTCGTTGTGGCGCGACGGCGCGAGCGTCGCCGAGGCCTTCGCCGCCGCGCGCGCCGAGCTCAGGAAACGGTACGGCCCGGAGGTCTGGGCCGCGTTCGTATTGTACGAAACCGGGTCGTCTCAGTAGTGAGCTCCGACTCGCCTACCAGCCGTAGCCGAGCTTGATGTAGACCCCGTAGTTGCCCTGCTCGCCGAACGCACCCTCGAGGTTGACCACGATGCCTTCCTTCTTCTTCATCACGTACTGCAGGCCCGCGCCGACGTTGGGGAACAGATCACCGCTGTCGCTTCCGGCGAGGCTGTCGCCGTACAGCACCGCGACGCCGGCGAAGAACGTGCTCGTCCAGCGTTCGCCGAGTTGGAGCCGCTCCTCGACCTCGATCGAGGACATGTACTCGCCGAGGTACTCCCCGAGCTTGTAGCCGCGCAACTGCACGGGCGCGAAGGCGCCGGATGGTGCGTCCGAGGTGATCTGATTGAACTGGCGGATCGCGAACACGTTGCCGTCCCCGTGCGGGAGGAAGACGCGCGTGTCCAGGCGATAGACGTCGAAGTTGTTCGAGCCCGCGATCCAGTCGCGGTAGGCGATGTTGTTGAGGTTCATGAGAACGCCCCCGTGCGGGCTGTTCTCGTTGTCGCGCGAGTCGTGATAGATCGAGAGGCCGGCGCCGCCCGACTTGAACCCCTTCAGGCCGAGCACGTCGAGCACCTGGTCGTCGAACGCCGACTCGCCGAGCAGTTGGTAGTTCGTGTAGGTCCCCTGCACGCCAGCGAACCAGTCGCCGGTGACGCGGTACAGGTAGCGTCCGACGAGCGCGCGCAGCTCGTCCCTCGTCTTCAGCGGCACCCCGGTGCCGAGGTAGTCGTCGTAGTCGTTGCGGATGTTGCCGCCCGCGAGCAGCGCGATCACACGCTGATGGTCCCGGTCCCACGAGGCCCGGCTGAACACGCTCGCGATCGCCGACTCGGTGGTCGTGTACTGCCCGCCGAGGCCGAACATCGACGGTCGCGACTGCTCGTCGAAGTAGTGCAGGTACGCACCGATCACTCCCAAGGACCCGCCGAGCTTGGGGTTCAACGAGAACGTCGGCGCCACGAGCCAGGGCGATTCCGCTTCCTCTCCGCCCTTGGGTTCACCGCGCGGTGGTTCACCGGCCGGCTCGGTCTGCGCGACGCCGTTCCCACCGAGCAGCCACATGGTCGCGCCCGCGAGCAGCGACCTGTGAAGGCCGCGCGGCCCACACCATGGGAGAGAGGCCATCCTCAGTGCACCTGGCTGCGAGCCAGTTCGGCGATGCTGCGCGCGAGCTTCAGGTCGCGTTCGGTCAGACCGCCGGCGTCGTGCGTCGACAGCGAGATCTCGACCTTCGACCAGAGGTTGCGCCAGTCGGGGTGGTGCTGCTGCTGCTCGGCGACGGCGGCGACGCGCGTCATGAACGCGAACGCGGTGGCGAAGTCGCGGAACGTGAACGTCGCGTAAAGCGTGTCGCCGCGCCGCGTCCAGCCCGGCAGGTCGCGCAGGGCGGCGGCGACCGCATCGTCGGTCAGGCGGCTGCTCATCGCCGCATCATGCCACGGCGTCGTGCGGTGCGCATGCACGCGGTCCGGGGCGAAACCGCGGTGCTCGGCCGGTGCGAACGCAGGAGCTGACGCGCCGAGAGGCGCACAGTTCAGCGGCGACAGCTCCCCCACGGGCAGCGGCACACGCTGTTCGTCGCATCCTCGCTCGTTACGCCGGCACCTTGCTGCGGATGCGGTCCTTGTCCACCAAGGAGCCGCCGATGCATGCCCATACCGCCCCACTCGTTGCCGCGCTCGCGCTCGCGGGCCTCGCCGCCGCCCAGGCGCCTTCGATGCCGCCTGTCCCGCTCGACGCGATCTTCCCGACGCCGATCCACGGTGCACCGGCCGACCCCGAGTTCGGACCGTATGGGCACTGGAGCTCGGGCCGCGACTACAAGGTCTCGTTCGGCCAGCAGGTCGTGTTCTACCCGCGGCTCGGGGCCGGCCACGCGGCCCACCTGCCGCTCGCGTGGCGCACCGAGTCGATCGCCAGCGGCGGCGCGATCTGGCGCCGCTTCGAGGCCGAAGCAGAGATCACCTGGAACGAGCACGAATGGCGGCTGCTGCGCGGCGACGTCGTCGAGCGCTGGGAGACGCGGCGCGACGGTGTCGAGCAGTCGTTCGTGCTGCACGAGCGGCCGGCCGCCGGCCGCGACGTCGTGATCCTCGGTGCCGTGGCGACGCCGCTCGCCGCCGCAGTGCGCGACCCGCGGCACGCGCCGCTCGACTTCTGCGACGCGCGCGGCGAACCCGTCGTGCGCTACGGCGAGGCGTTCGCGATCGACGCGAACGGCGACCGCGTCGCAGTCGCGACGAGCTGGGACGGCGCCGTGATCGGTCTCGTCGTGCCTGGCGAATGGCTCGCCTCCGCGGCGATGCCGGTCGTGGTCGATCCGCTGCTCACGCGCGTGAGCTTCGGCACGGCGTTCAACTCCGCCGGCGTGCAGAGCACCGACACGGTCAGCGCCCTCTACCGCAACGACCCGCACACGATCTGCTGCGTCTACAGTCGCCTGTTCACCGACAACGACATCGACGCCTACGGGCTGATGTGCAACGCAACGTTCACGAACGTCGTCACGATCTGGCAGGACCTGCCGACCTATGACACGCTGCTGCCGCACTGCGCCTACAACAGCCCCGCCGACAAGTGGGTGATCGCCTTCGAGCGGCGCAGCACGACGTCGGGCGTGCGCACCTACACGCACGCGCGCTCGTCGACGACCACGGGCTCGGGCACGCTGTCGTTCCTCGCCGGCGTCGGCGGCTACTCGAACCGGCGGCCCGACGTCGGCGGCGTCTACTTCCAGGGCGGCGTGGCGTCCGTGCTGCTCGTGTTCGAGCAGGAGAGCAACACGAACACCAGCGACGCAACGGTGAAGGCCGCGCCGCTCGACTGCACGAACGGCGTCATCGGCACCGCGTGGAACCTCGACTATCCGTTTCCGCCCTACGAGCAGCGTGCTCCGTCGATCGTCTCCTTCGCCAAGGGCACGACGTTCGCTGTTGCGTGGTACCGGGCCACCAGCCCGGTCGACTACGGAATCGACGCAGTGCGCACGGGCTTCACGGGTCCGCTCGGTCTCGGGATCTCGGTCGATGCCGGGCCCGGCTTCGACGCGGTGTCGCCGCGCATCGACGGCGACCCCAACGGCCACGTGCTGATCGCCTTCACCGCGCGCAACCAGATCACGTTCGCGTCGCGCGTCGACTACGCACTGTTCGACTGGACCAACCCGTCGGTGCCCGTGGCGCTGCGCCAGGCGACGGTCGCGGGCGGCACGCTGCTGAGCCCCGTCGTGCTCGACGGCGTCGCCTACGACATCGACACGCGCTCGCACCACACGATCGTGCACCACCGCGGCAGCGCCGTGACGGCG
The DNA here is from genome assembly GCA_036274315.1 of Planctomycetota bacterium. Taxonomy (GTDB): domain Bacteria; phylum Planctomycetota; class UBA1135; order UBA1135; family UBA2386; genus DASVAL01. Next base: position 66,252 of record DASUFY010000268.1, read on the forward strand.
ACGCGCGTCGGCTTCACGGGCGGCATCGTCGAGCAGGGCGCGATTGCGACGACGGGCAATGCGGTCGCGGGCTCCGTCGGCTACCTGCACGCGACGGGCACGACGGGCATGCAGGGCCGCTATCCGATCTTCTTCGCCGACAGCGCGGTCGGGCAGCCGATCTGGGGCAGCGCGATGACCTACCCGACCACGCAGATCACGGCTACCGGCACCGGCTGCCACGGCGCCTTGCTCCACGGCGGCGCGGTGCCGCAACCGTACGCGGGCAACGGCAACTTCGGCGTACAGGCGGACGGTCTGCCCGCGGCCGCGCTCGCGGTCTGGGTCGCCGCGTTCGGCCTCGGCTCGTTGCCGATCCCCGGCGCGCCGGGCTGCACGCTGCAGGTCGATCCGACGACGATGTACCTGCTGGCGCCGCAGCTCGCTAGCCTGGCCGGCATCGTGCAGCTCGCGGTGCCGTTGCCCGACGATCCGGTCTGGACCGGCGACCTGTACCTGCAGTGCGCGTGGCTGCAGGGCGGGCTCAACCCGCTCGGGCTCGGCGTCACGAACGGCCTGCTCGTGCCCGTGCGTTGAGCGCGGGCGGCGCCCGTGCGCGACTCCGCGTGCTCAACCGCCGATCAACACCCAACCGCCCCAGTCGGCGATCGAGCTGCCGGGTCTCGCTCGCGCCTGCATCTTCGCGTGCCACAGCGCGTCCGCCGGGTCGAGTCCATCGACCAGGAACGAGTGGAAGAACGATGCCATCAGTTCTCCGGCCGATGCGTCCTGGACGGGCCACAGCGAGCAGAGCACCGCGCCGGCGCCGGCCGCATGCAATGCGCGCGCGAGGCTGCCGAGGCCCTGGCCCGGCAGCTGCGCGCCGGTCGCGGTGCTGCATGCCGACAGGACGGCGAGGCGACAGTCGCTGAGATCGAGCACCGCCAGCTCCTCCGCGGTGGCGACGCCCGTGCGCGTGCCGAACGCGCCCGCCGGTTCGTTGGCGCCCGCGAGCGCGAGTCCGGTCAGGACCATCGGCGATAGCTGGCGCTGGCTCGCCTCACCTGCCCGCGACGCAGTCGTCGCCTCGGGATCGACGGTGTAGGCGTGGGTCGACACGAGCAGGTACGTCGCCGCCGGCGCCGACGCGAACAGCGCCTGCTTCGTCGCGGCCGGTCCCGTCACGACGTCGCACGGCGCGGTCGGATGAGCTTCGTGGAACGAAGCGGCGACCCGCTCGAGTTCGCGCGCCGACGCCGGCAGCGGCGGAAAGAACGGCAGCCCCGCATCGTCGTCTCGGGCCGGCGCAGACGCCTTGCCATAATCGCAGTCACCGAAGGCGACGAGGCGCGGCACGGCAGCGTGCGGTCGCGTCGGTTCTGGCAACAGCATCAGCAGCGTCGGGAGCACGTGCACACGCACCGCGGCCCCCAACGGCTCGCCCGACTTCGTCGGCAGCGCGTCGATCGGCAGCATGCTCAGGCTCTCGTCCACCGAAACGTAGAGCTCGCTGACCGGACCGGTCGACGCGAGCACGGGATCCAGCAGCTTCTCGCGCAGCGTCGCCATCGCATCCGCCGACTTCTCCTCGTCGGGGGACCGTCCCGGGTCGCGACCCGGAGCGGGCGAACCGCTGCGGCTCGCGCCGCGGATCATGGCGGACCTGACCGTCGCGACGAGCGTGCTCACCTCGTCGGCGGCAGCCAACGAGATCGCGGTCGCGTGGCCATCCGGCCGCAGCACGATCGCGACCAACGGCTGCGTACCACCATGGGTCGACCCCGCCTGGCTGCCGAACCGCATGTGGTGCGTGCGCACGAAGCTCACGGCAGCTCCGGTCGGCGGCAGGCAGCGGGCGAGGTCGTGCACCGTGAGCGCCGACCAGTCCCGCACCGAGGCGGTGCCGCCGGCCAGTCGATCGTGCAGTTGTCGCTCGATGTCGTTCCGGCGGCGCACGACCTCGGCCAGCAGGCGGGCGCCCGCCGGAGTGGCGGCTGCGTTCGCGGTGCGCGCCACCTCCGCCGCGGTCTCGCGCCAGCGGGCGAGCAGCTGCAGCGCCTCCGCGCTGCCCGTCGCGCGCTGCAGTCGGCGATGCCAACGCGACGAGATCAGATGGGCTCCCCGGAACGTCTCGGTCAGCAGCAGGCCGACGGCCGCCATCTCGGGCATCGGATCGAGCGTTCCACAACCGAGTGCCAGCGACAGCGGCATGCCGACGGCGACATGATTCTGTTCGACACGCGCCCGCAACGCCGCCGCCGGGTACTCGCCCTCGAGCGAGGTCAGCCAGCTCCGCAGGTAGTCCTCGGCGACGTGGCTCGCGCTCGGGTCGCCGCGCACGATCGTGTTCAGGCCGAGGCGGAACGTCAGGTCCTGGATCCACGGGTGGCTGATCGGGAAGCGCTCACGCAGCGCCTGCAGGGTCGCAACGTCGCGGGCCGCCGCGGCCTCCCGGTCGCCCTTCGTGACCAGTGCGCCGTGTTCTCGCTCGGCGGCCTGCATGTCGAACGCCTTCGGAGCCGCCGTTGCCGCCGGGCTCGCGTCGGCCGCAACCTCGCCGTCCCTCTGGCCGAGCAGCCGCCGCGTCGCGGTGAGGTTGCCGCGGGCCCGCAGCAGGTCTCGGGAGTCCGGCGGAAGCGTTCGCTCCATGACCGCGATCGCGGCAGTCTCGAGGCCGAGTGCCTTGTCCGCCTCGCCCTCGGCCTTCAGCGACTGGGCCAGGTCGCAGCGAGCGCGCTGCAGCAACGGGTGGTCCCCGGGCAGCTTTGCCTCCATGACCTCGATGCACGCCGACTGCAACGAGAGGGCGTCGCTCACCTCGCCACGCTGGAACAGGATGCCAGCCATCGCCAGCCTGCTCTCGAGCAGCTCGGGGTCGTCCGCCGGCGCCGACTCCTCGTATCGCTGAACGATCTCGCGTGCGGTCACCAGGGCCTCATCGAGGTCGCCCATCTCGGAGAGGATGTGCACGAGAGCGGTCTTGGCGCGCAGCAGGTTCGCGTGGGTCGGTGGATAGACCGGTTCGAGCGCGGCGATCACGCCGCGCGTGATCGCCAGGGCCTCTTCCTTGTCGCCGTCGCCGAGGCTGCGTTCGGCGACCCCGAGGTATGACAACTGGAGCTCCGGGTCGTCGGCGGGCAGCATGCGGGCCTTGGCCGCCGCCGTCTCGCGCGCGAGCTGCGACGCGCCCGCCCGATCGCCGGCCTGGTCGAGCATGGCGGCGAGGTTGCTGCGCGCGCGCAGCAGCTCGAAGTCGCCCGCGGTCAGCACGCGTTCCATCGTGGCGATCACCTGCCGTTCCAACTCGATCGCGCCGCGCAGATCCCCGTCGCGGAAGCGGAGCGCCGCGACGTTGCCGCGCACCATGCACAAGCCGCGTTCGTCGACGCCCGTGTGGGTCTCGAGCACGGCCAGCGCCTGCTCGGCCAACTGCCGCGCCTCCTTGGTGCGGCCGAGAGTCCCATAGCAGTTGCTGAGCAAGACCCGGGCTCCCTGCAAGAGGACGTCGTCGGCCGGCAGCAGGTTCGTCAGCTCGGCGAGGACCGACTCGGCTTCGTCCGTCGCCTGCTGAGCGTGACCGAGCTCGAGTTCGAGGTCGGCCATGCGCAGGTGCAGGCGGTGAAGAGCGAGCGGCGACGCGTCGTTCGCCTGCGAGAGGCGCGGTTCCATGCGTTGCAGGATCGTGAGTGCCAGCCTCAGGTCGCGCGCGTCGGCAGCGACGCCGCTCAGCTGCGACAGTTCGTCGAGCGATCGCGTCGCCATGGCGGGCGCCACCTGCTGCCACAACGCCCGCACGGCTGCGCGAGCGCCGGCCAGGTCGCCGGACCCGACCGACGCTCTGGCGCGGGCGATGCCATCGGCCAACTCCGCATCGCCCCGTGGGTCGCCGTGCTGCGCGGGCAGCACGTGCGCGAACACGAGAAGCAACCAGCCTGCGATCGTCCTCATGGCTCCTCTGGCCTCACGGCTCGCTCCTGTCGCCATGTTGGGGCGATGGCGCGACATCGTCAACCACGCCGCGCACGCGAGGCATCCGAACACGACGATGCCGCGACCACCCTCAGTCGCCGGACCCGACCCGCAGCACCGACACTCTCGAGTCGGCGCCGTGGGAGACCCGTGGTCGTGTAGCCGATCTGGGCCTGGCCCGACATCGGGATGCCGAGCTGGCAACGGAGCGTCGGGGCAGGAGGGCAACGGCGAGCGGCAGCGTCATCGGGCTACTCCGATGAAAACGGTGGATGTCGTTCCCTTGTCCGCGCCGCACCCGACCTTCGCGCGGCGGCGGCCTTCCGGCGCAGTCCGCTCGGCCTCCACACGAACGCGAGTGCCGCCCGCCGTCACGGCTGCATTCCGGGCCGCGCCGCGGACCGCGATGGCAAGGGCCCGTGCGTCGACGAACCGCCTCTGCGGTGGTCCGGAAGCCTGCCCCGCCCGAAGGGCGCATGGACCAGCCGCCGACGCCCCGTATGTTCGCATGGCTCGCCGCATGAGTTGTCGCCTGCCACACGACGTGCCGACCGAACTCGCAGGACTGCCCGCGCGACCCGAGTTCCACGCGCTCGCGATGCCGCGCGCGGCGCGCGGCGAGATCGACAACAGGCTGCTCGAATGCCAACGGCTGCCGGGCCTGCGCCTGCTGCGCATCTACGTGCCGGCCCGCGAACTGCGCGGCGACGCGCCGCTGCCGGTGCTGCTCGTCAACGACGGCCACAAAGCGTTCGAGCCGGCGAACCACCGCGCGGTGCCGGCCTGGCAGCAGTCGGGCACGCTGCAGCTGCACCGCGTCATGGACGGGCTGTTGTGCACGAACGCCGTGCGACCTGCGGTCGTCGTCGCGATCGCGACGCACGCGAGCTCGCGCGCCGACCAGTACGTGCCGGTGCGCGCGCAGTTCGGCGGCTCCGAGTTCGGCGGGTTCGGCGACGCCTATCTCGACGTGCTCGAACACGAAGTGCTGCCGGCCGTGCGTGCCCACCTGCGCGGCATCGAGCTCGCGGAGCAGCCCCGACACCGCGCGCTGGTCGGCACGTCGATCGGCGGCGTCTCGGCACTGTATGGTGCACTCGTGCGGCCGCAGGTGTTCGGTGCCGCGATCGCATTGTCCCCGTCGGCATGGATCGACGACGGCTTCCTGACCCGCAGCGTGCGCCGCAACGGGGCGGTGCACGCGCGCATCGCCACCGACATCGGCGACGACGAACGAGCGCCGATCCGTGAACACTGCCGGCAGCTGTTCGCCGAGCTCGCCGAACGCGGCGGTGAGCGCGTGCTCGCGAACTCGGTGGCGGGCATGCACAACGAGGACAGCTGGCGCGAGCGGCTGCCGCGCCTGTTGCAGCACGTGCTCGGCGCCCCCGACGCCGCGCGCGAATGAGCGGTCGCGCGCCGCCCCGTCGGCCGGCCGAGGTCCTACAATCGCGCGTCGGGCGCCCCATGCTGACCACCGCCACCAGCGACACGCTGCTCGCGGGCCTCTTGCGGCCCGACGACGACCGCGCGTGGACCGACTACGTCGCGCGCTACCGGCCGCTGCTCGTGCGCTACGCGCGCCGCCTGGGCCTGCCCGACGCCGACGCGCGGCTCGCCGACGAGGACTGGCTGCAGCAGGAATGGACGCGGCAGTGGCAGCAGGCGGTTCTGAGTCAGGGCCTCGTCGAGGTGCGACGGGAGATCGAGCCGCGCACGTTCGCGGCGTTCGAGCTGTTCGTCACCGACGCCATGGGCCGCGCATCGCAGTCGTTCTCGGTGCCGCCGGCGCGGCACGGCAGCACGCTTCCCATGCAGGGCGTGGTGTTCGACTTCGGCGGCGTCTGTTCGGCGCTCGGTTCTGTCGACGGCCGCGAGCCTCGTGGTCGGTCTGTAGTCGCACCGCGGTCCTGGCGGCGGCGTTCGTCGCCGATCGCGGCGGCAGTGACCACCGACTGAAGCCCGCGCAGCCGCCGGGACCGACGATCAACACCACCTGCGCCACCGCGATCCTGGCCACGGCAGCGGTGGCCAGGACGGCGAAGACGGTGACGCAGAGCGACGAGTCGGAGCTGGCCGAATGCTACTCGCGATCCGGTTCGCCGTGGCGGCGGCGGCAACAGCACCCACGTTCCGCGAAGACCCGCATAATGCTTGCCCAGGATCGGGCTCATCGGTCGACGCCTGCATCGTGTGCCGAGCAACGACGCGAAGCAGTCGCCGAAGTGGCCTGGAAATGGGCCGCATCGACCGACCAGGCGCGGTGGGTGGTCGCTCCTGCTCAGCCAACCACCACCCCCAACCACTCTCGAGCAGGACCCGGAGTCTCACATGCCCCCTCTCTTCGCCCGTCTGGTCGCCGTTCTCTGCGTCGCAGCCACCTCGTTGGCCTTCACCGGCAGCCCCTCACCCCACGCGAGGCCCTACTCGGCGCACGGCACCGCGCAGTTCGTCAGCCCGACCGATTTCGTCGGCAGCGGCCAAGCGACTCACCTCGGCAACTACTCCGAGGTCGGCAGCGTCGCGTTCGCTCCGACCGGCAATCCGGCCGTGCTCGCCGTCAGCGGTTCGACGATCTACACGGCCGCCAACGGCGACGATCTGCATGCCCATGTCGATGGCACGTTGGACGTGTCGACGGGCATGGTCGCGGCAACGCTGACCTACGTCGGCGGCACCGGCCGCTTCGCCAACGCGAGCGGCTCGTCGAACCTGGCCGGCCAGATGCAGGGCGGCGGCGCGCTCGCGGTCGCAGTCGCCGGGAGCATCAGCTACTGACAGACCGCCTCGTGCGTGGTGACCAGACGCTGTCCGGTGAACCCACCTCCATCAGGCTGTGCCCCGCGCCCGGTCAGCGCAGCGGCCGCAGATCGAGTTCGAGCTGCGCCACGCCGTCGATCTCGAAGTGTTCGAGCCGGAACGCATGCTTGCCACGCTCGAGCGCGACCTCGGCGACATCCTCGTGCGGCGGGTGCCAGGTCCAGTTGTCGATGACGACCTTGCCGTCGATCCAAAGCCGCACGCCGTCGTCGCTGATCGTGCGCACCTCGTAGCGCCCGGCCGGCAGCTCCATCTCGGTCGTCGCGACGGTCGCGAAGTGTTCCGGCGGCACCTTGTCGCTCGGCCGTCCACCGCCCCACCGGAACCGGATGCCGTCGAGCTGCATCGTGTCGAGCGGCGGCGAGCGCAGCACGGCCTGCCAGTCGCGCGGCGGCTGCTTTGCACCCTGGTCGTCCCAGCCGTGGAACACGACGTGCCAGGTCGCGCGCAGGATCAGCCCCTTCGCGGCGGCGGCGTGTTCGCCGGCCTGCAGGCGGAACGAGAACGGCGAAGCACCGGCGGGGCCGTTCGCGCGCACGGTGATCGTCGCCGGCAGCCTGCCGGTGCGCGGCGTCACGGTGACGTCGCCGGTGACGTCGCCGATCGTGAACTCCGCGTCCGGGCCGAGCGCGAAGATCTCCGCTGAGCCCCACGTCGCGACGTCGTCCGGGAACAGCCGCACGCTCGTGAAGTCGTACGGGCCCCAGTCGTCGACGAAGATGTAGCGCCGCCCGCGCAGCGCGCCCGGCGGCAGGAACGCGTCCTGCGTGCCGCGCGTGTGCGGTGCCGGGACCGGCTCGACCGCGGCCGGCGCGCGCTCGAGCGGCGCAGGTCGCACGGGGCCCTGCAGCCTGCCCAGCGACGCATCGGCGCGGAGGTCGGCGCAGCGTCCGTTCGTGCGCAGCGCCGTCGCCGCCGCCGGCCCCGCTTCGCCGTTGACGTAGGTGGCGTCGATCGCGCCCGCGGCGATCTGCACGTCGCTCGTGTCCTCGAGCGCGATCGCGAGCCCCGTCGCGCGGATCGTGTTGTTCGCGATCACGTAGCCGTGCGAACGTGTGTCCTGGCGCTGGCCGTACGGCGTCTTCGCGAAGTCCGGGTTGTCGCCGCCCCACAGGTGGATCGCGACGCCGCAGCGTTCGAACGTGTTCGCGTCGATGCGATTGCCGTGACCGTGCTCGATCGAGATGCCGTTCGAGCAGTCGCGCATCGTGTTGCCGACGATCAGCGTGTCGTGGCTGTAGCCGCCCCAGATGCCGTGATCGCACTCGTCGAGCACGTTGTCGACGAAGCGGTTGCCCTGCGAGAACGTCGCCTCGATGCCGTTCGCGGCCGCGTGCGAGAAATCGTTGTGATAGAGCAGATTGCCGTTGCAGCCGCCGGTGCCGGTGCGCTGCAGCGTCTCGTTGCCCGCGTACAGGAAGAAGCCGTCGCCGCCGTGCGTCGCCGAGTTGAACGCGAACACGTTGTCGCAGCACTGCTCGTAGACCAGGATGCCGGCCGAGTCCTGGCCGCGGTGGTAGACGCCGTAGCTGAACCCGCGCATGCACCAGTCGAACTTGTTGTTCGAGACGTCGTTGCGCGACGACCGCCACATCGCGAGACCCCACCCGGACAGGAAGCTCATGTCGTTGTCGACGACGAACGAGGCGTCGACGCGCGACAGGCACACGCCGTTCTGGCCGCGCCGCGCGCGGCAGTGCGCGACCGTGACGCCAGAGCTGCGCTCGACGTAGATGCCGGCGCCGTAGCGGAACCACTGGTTGTCGTCGTTGTCGTGCCCGAACAGCCAGTCGGCGCCGTCCTCGGCGCGCGGCGTCGAGCGCAGGTGCTGCCGGAAGTTGCCGGACACGTCGCAGTCCCGCAGCGTCAGGCCATCGCAGTGCACGAAGTACATGCCGATCTTCGTGCCGCGCACGACGAGGCCTTCGATCGTCAGGTTGCGGCAGCCGTCGGCGACGATGCCGAAGCCATGGAACGCGTCGGCGAGCTCGGTGTCGTTCGCGCCGTCGATCGTGACGCCGCGGCAGTCGATCGTCAGATCGTTGCCGGTGACGCGAACGATGCCGTCGTCGTGCGCGTCGCCGAAGCGATAGACGCCGGGCGCGAGCTTGCAGCTCGACGTGATCGCGAAGTCGTCGCCGGCGATCGCGACGCCGTGCTCTTGCGCGGCGAGTGCGCCGGCGAACAGGCAGGCGGACAGGCGGACGGCCAGCGGCGAGCGGATCGGTTGCATGCGGCGCCATTGTTCCCGCCGCGGGCTCGGGATGGGAACTCCAACCGCGGGTTCTGCGGCCGGCTTGCCGACGTCTCGGCGCGCATGCTGAAGAACTTGCCGGTCAGCGCCGCCGGTGCGTCCAGCGCGAGCCTCGATTGCCGCCCGTGACGAGCGCGATGGGGGAGGAGGGTCCGTTCATGGAGGTGGTGGTCGGTTGGAGCCATGGAGCGGGCCGAGCGCGGTCTCGGCGATCGGCTCCGATCGTCGGACGGTAGCGTGGAGCCAATAGACGGACAGGGCCCACCTCTCGCGTCAGGCGCCGCGCCCGATGCGCTCTTCGCCCCAGTCGAGATCGACGCGCTGCCTGGCCCGCAGCGAGTTGGCGAAGGCCCGGGCCAGCAGCACGACGACGGCGACGAGCGTGAGGCCGGCGACCGTGAAGGCCGTCTCGCTGGTGCGCAGCACGGCGTGCGCGCCCGCGAGCATACCGGCGAGCATCAGGTACCCGAGCAGGTGGAACGACGCGCCGCTGAACTCGCTGGTCGAGAACTTGCGCGTGAACGGCACGCGCCGTTGCTCGCGGATCAAGGCCAGCAGCGACATCGCGATCAGCACCAGCAGCGCGAACCCGGCGTCCGGGGCGACGGCGAATCCGCCGACCGCGAGGACCACGGCCACGGTCAGTGCGGCGATCGGGATCACGAGCCGCAGGAACAGCGACAGGACCGCGCCGCCGCAGAACATCGCCGGCGACCGCAGCGGGGCCGTGCGGAACAGCCAGCGCGCCGCCCAATCGTCGGAGTAGCGGATCAGGATCGCGAACTGCGGCGCGCTCGCGCCAACGAGGTACAGCGCCGCGCACGCCATCGCCGGCGTTGCATCGCCGGAGCGGCTCAGGCCGCGCACGACGATCCACGCCGCGAAGACCCACGCCACGGCGACGACGGGATACGCCCGCATGCGGAACAGGCGTTCGCGCGCCATCATCGCCGCCATGAAGTCGTAGCCAGCGCGCGCCTCGGCGTTGCCGAGCAGGCGATCGCGCAGCCAGCGGCGTCGCGGCGGCCGGCCGGCGACGCTGCTCGCGGACATCGACAACATGCGGCTCTGGAACGTCGGCGCCAGGATCGCGAGGCACACCAGCATGGCACCCGGCACGGCGACGGCGAGCAGCGGCTGCCCGAGCGGCGGCGCCGGCTCCCACGCGATCAGCCGCAGCACGATCGTCGCGTCGTGGACCGGCGGCAGGATCCAGGGCCACGGCGAATCAGGAGAGACCAGCCAGTCGGTCGGCACGTGCGCCAGCAGGCCGATCATCTGGTAGGACAGCATCGAGAACACCGTGCCCGCGACCTGCAGCATGAGCAGCCCCGTGCGCAGGTGCTGGGTGCCGATGACACGCACGGCCGTGGCCAGCACCACGAGCGCGAGCGCGATGCAGGTCGCGGTCCCGAGCATGCTCGCCAGCAGGAAGGCCGGCGCGAAGGCCGGCCCGAATCGCACGGTGCCGGCGATCAACGGAGCGAAGCCGAGGCTGCCGACGAGCAGCACGAAGAACAGCAGCGTGTGCGCAACGCGGGCCGCGAGGATCGTGCGGCCGTCCACCGGCAGAGGGCCGAGGATCGCGAGGTCCTTGGTCTCGAGCAGCGTCGCTGAGTGCTCGGAGACGAGCGTCAGCGTGACGAACATCGTCATGACGCCGAAGACCAGGGTCAGGCTGACCAGCGGTTGTTCGACCATGGCGACGGCCGCGGCGAGGACCAGGCCGAACAAGAACTGCATCGACAGGGTCAGGATCAAGCCGCCGTTGAACATCGACTGGGAGCCCTCCTCCTTGGCCTTGCGGCCGCGGCCCAGATCCTCGATGAGGCGCGCCTCGAGCAGCGCGAGGAACCTCTCGCGATCGACGCCGAGCGGCGCGAGCAGGCTCCCGAGCGGCGAGGCGAGGCGCAGGATGAAACGCGCGGTCGCCGTGCCCTCGCGCTCGCGCCCCCGCTTCCTCATGCGGATCCCTGGCGCATCGCGTCGATCAACGCCTGCGCGCGCCGCGACGCGCCGCCGTCGGCCGTGAGCTCGAGGAAGACCTGCTCGAGCGTACCGCCGCCGCGGCTCCGTTCGACCAGGGCGGCGAACGGCCCGTCGGCGACGATCTGGCCGGCGCGCAGCACGACGATGCGATCGCAGACGCGCTCGACGACGTCGAGGATGTGCGAGCAGTAGAAGACCGTCTTGCCGGCGAGCGCCAGGCTGCGCACGAACTCCTTGATCAGCACCGTGCTCTGCACGTCGAGCCCCGACAGCGGTTCGTCGAGGAACAGGATCTCGGGATCGTGCAGCACCGCCGCCGTGAAGAGCAGCTTCTGCCGCATGCCCTTGGACAGCGAGCCGATCGGCGAGTGGATGCGCGCGCCGAGTTCGAGCACCTCCAGCAGCGCCTCGGCGCGCTTCTGCGTGACACGGTCCGACAGGCCGTACAGGCGCCCGACGAGCAGCAGGTGCTCGAACACGGTCAACGACTCGTAGAAGGCCGCGACCTCGGGCACATAGCCGATGCGCTGCTTGACCTCGAGCGGCTGCCGCCGCACGTCGTGACCCGCGACCGTCGCCTCGCCGTCGAAGCCCGCGATCATGCCGACGAGGATCTTGACCGTCGTGCTCTTGCCCGCGCCGTTGGGGCCGACGTAGCCGAGAACCTGTCCTTTCGGCACGACGAGGTCGATTCCCTGCAGGACCGGTTTGCCGCCGTAGGTCTTGGTGACGCCGTTCAGCGTGATCGCGGGTTGGGGCGCGGGCTCGGCCATGCGCGGTCACGGTGCCCGTTGACTGGTCCTCGCGCAAGCATGGCGCGACGGCGGCATGACGAGGATGGAGACTCCTGCCCTGCCGTGCCCGCCCGCAGCCGCGGGACGACCGGGTATGACCTCCCCTTCGGGTCGAATCCATGCGAACAGCATTTGCAACTCGGCCGCTCGTCCAACAGATGTTCCTCGCTGCGCTGGCTTGCGCCAGCGCAGCGGCGCAGATGCCGACCTGGGTTCCTGCGGCAGGCGCCGATGACGCTGGCGCGATGTGGCGGGCTGGTTGTCTACGACGCGGCGCGGGGAGACGACGTGGTCACAAGACGGGATGCAACCAGGTGTGGACCTGGAATGCGCGACATGGATCATCCCGATGAACGCGTTCCACCTCCGGAACGGACCTCTACTTCCAGGCGGCCGTGCTGGACACGGCCTGGTCGGCAACCCGTGACGCAGGCGGTGCTGCGAGCATTGCGCTTGCAACAGGTCGGAGATCCAGCCCGATGAGTCGGATCCTGAGGTAATCTCGGGTTCGCAGTTAAGAAGAAGGCGGATCGCGGGTTCTCCTGGCATGGGAAGGACCTCGAAGCCGCCATCTCCAACATCGGATGCCGGAGACCACCCACCGATCGACTCGACCCCGACCGGTTCGTCCAGCACGCAACCTCGCGCCCGTGGGCGTCGTCCCGTTCCTTCGGCGGGGACCCAAAACAGCGACGAGGAGGTCCTGCCGCTGCGGGATGCGATCCGGAAAGCGCTCTCGGTGCTGCGCGAGGCTCTCGAGTAGACCCGGCGCCCTTGACGGGGCGGCGGACGCGCAGCCGGGACGCTCACGTTCGGCACGCCGCGTTCGCACCGCTGAGGTCGCCGTCGACGTCGAGGCGCTGATCAGGCAGGTCGTCGGGAAGTTGCAGAACCAAGGCAACGCGGAGGCGGAGCGCCTGCGCGAGGCGATGCGGAAGGCGATCGCGGTGTTGCAGACGGCCGTCGGGTGAAGGCCCTCGGCGGCGTCCGCCCTGCGCCGGCAAGGGAGAATGCTGCGTCGAACAGCTTTTGCCCGTCCTGCAGGTAGACCACGGGAAAGCGCTGCTTCAGGTCGTCCTCGTAGGTAGTTGGAGTCCACACGCGAACCCGTCTGCCAGCGACGCCTTGGCGCGAAGTCGGGAAGTCGTGGATGGGAATGACACCGTTCATCTGCAGGCAAAGTCCAGGTCAGCGCGGCTCGGGACCAGCGGCCGGCGCGACACTGCGCACAGCGACGACGTAGGCGCGGATCGCGGCGCCGTCGGCAGCCGTCAGCCGCGCCTTCGCCACCATGTCGGGCAGTTCCTCGTCCCATCGGTCCAGCGTGATCGCGCCCGGATGCACCGGCCGGTGGCAGGCCGAGCAGGCCGTCACCATCACCCGGTGACCGCGTTCGAGGCTCTCGACGCCGACGCCAGCCGTGCGCGCCGCCTCGATCAGCCGGCCGTCGACCGCGGGCAGCTGCACCGATGCGCAGCCGTGCGCCAGCAGCAGCAGCGCGGCGGTCGCGGCGGCACCGGCAATCGATCGCCGGCGCATCAGAAGTCGACCTCGAAGACGAGCCGCAGCTGGAACGCGGGCTCGTCGTCGCCGCCGCTGAGTAGCAGCAGCGACGTCGCCGTCAGCGCCCAGCCCTCGCGGTGCAGCGACAGGTTCGGGCCGAGGAACAAGTTGGTGCGCTCGCCCGACTTCCAGTCGGGCAGCGGGATCTCGTACACCATCTCGCCGCCGAGGAACAACGACGGCTGCACCTCGTACGAGACACCGAGCAACTGCACGATCTCGCCCTCGTTCTCCTCGAACTCGAACGTCTTGTCGCCCGTCCACGCCGCTTCGACCTCCAGGTTGTAGGCGAGCTCCCAGCGGTCGACGACCTTGTCGACGATCAGCGTGTTCTCCCAGGCGAGACCGGCGGGCCCGACGCCGAGCTCGGTCTGGACGGACAGGCCGACGAAGGCGATGCGCGGATCCTCGAGGCGGTACTTCAGCTCGGCCGTGCTGAGGTCGTAGCGCGTCGCCTGCTCGCTGGCCGAGTCCTCGACGTGCCATTCGGCCAAGCCGATCGCCGAGTAGAGGCGGTCAGAGAGCCCGTATTCGACCTCGTGCTTGACGTCGAGGCGGTCGAAGCCGTGGTCGTTGCTGGTGTGCGTGAGCCAGGTCTGGAACTGCTCGTACTCGAACTTCCCCGTCGCCGGGCCGTGCGTCGTTTCGTTGACGAAGGCGAAACGACGGTTGGTCGGCTGCCAGGAGTATGCGGGCGCCGCCTGCGCGACGGCGAAGCCGCCGCCGGCCACGGCGAGGGCGGCGCGCAGCCACGAGGCGGACGGCGGATGGCCGAGACGGGTCAGCAGTGACTTCATGCATGTCCTTTATCGCTACTGAGATTCAGTCGCAATACGGCATCAGCCAAAACCACGCCGAGGAGCTGGTTCGCGGGTTCGTAGCGAAGCTGCAGGGGCAAGGGAATGGCAGGCGGCAGTCGGATCATGATCCGGTGGAACATCACGCATCGGCCGCTTCAACCGGCGAGCAACGCGACGACGCGCTTCGCCGGCTGCAGGAACTCCAGCGGCGCGACGCGGTCTGTGGTGGCAACGACCTGGTGCAGACGCCTGTGAAGGCAATCGAGGTGAACGATCTCGAGCAGCGCCTCGACGAACCGAGGAGCTCGGTCTGGTGACCGCCGAGGAGTGAGTTGAACCCATCGGGCGCGAACTTGGCAGCAGGTGGTGGTCCTGCCGCGACTTCCGCGCGGTCATGGCTGACGTGCGCGAGGGCCGTGCAGCGCGCAGTTCGGCAGTGCCTGGTCGCCGGGGTCCGCCACTGGGGACCAGCAAGGCGTGCCCCCGCGACGGCAACTCAGCGGCCAGTGCCCGCGGCATCGGGCACGATCACGACGAACTCGAGCGAGCGCTTCGCCTCGACGAGTTCGAGGCCAACGGAGGCCAGCGCGCGTTCGAACGTCGGCGCGTCGACCCATTCGAGGTGCCAGTCGAACGTCGCCTTGGTATCGGCGCCGGTCTCGTCCACGACCGGTTTGCGCGCCATGCTCTCGCAGGCCTTGCGCAGGTTCTCGAGCGGCTGACCTGCGCCGTGCGTGCCGCGCCCCGACGCCCAAAACGTCGGTTCGGAGCCGCTCGGTGCCGGCCCGGTGTGTACTGCAAGCTGCTGCCCGTTGTCGACACGGCGCAGGACCTTGACCGCCGTTTCGCGCTGCTCGCGGCGCACGTGATAGCCCAGCTTTGCCTCCAGCGACCTTGCGAGCATCGTGCGCCCGAGCTGGTCGTCACCGCCAGGCGCCGTGACGGCGATCCGGTACTTGGCATCAGTCTCTCGCCACTCGCCAAAGCCGTCGACCAGCCGCCAGTACGGGACGTCGTAGGCCAGCTGGAACAGGTTGCTCCGGAACAAACCGTCTCCGCTGAACTTGCCCGAACCCGGCTTGGACTTGAGTTCGTTCATGGTCGTGCGCGGGTCGGCCGGGGCGATGACGACCGAGGCCCAGGTCTCGGTCCCTTCAGCATCGATCGCGGGCGCCCAGTCGGCATTCGCAGCGACACTCTCGTCGCGCGGCAGCCCAGCGGGCTGGCCCGCGAGAACGCGCTGCAGCACAGCGAGGTCGACCTGTCCGGGACGCGTGATCGCGGCGATCCGACCGTCGCGGTCGATGACGACCGTACCCGGCACGCTATGCAGGGCGAAACTGCGGTAGTAGCTGCCCGACACGTCGCAGACGAGCGTCTGGTCGAAATGATCGTGCTCGAGGAACTTCTTGACGCGCTCGGGAGTGTCGATCGCCACGCCGACGAACTCGATCTTCTGGCCAGACAGCTTGCTCCGGAGCTCGTCCATGTGGTGCAGGGCCGGGATGCATGGCGAACACCAGGTAGCCCAGAACTCGAGCACAACGACGCTCCCGCGAAGGGCGTCGAGCGAGACCTTGGCCACGCCCTGGATTGGCTCGGAGAAGGTGAACTCGGGGGCCGGCATGCCGAGATCGAGGCGCTCGCGCGATGCCGCGCCGTCCTGAGCGTTGGCGGCGAGGCTGGTCCAGACGACTGTGGACACGAGGGCGGCATGTCGGAACGGGGGAATGGCACAGAGTCGCTTGCTGGGCATGTGACTACGGCTCCGATCGGAAGTGGGCGGCGGCGATACAAGCGTCGCATGCAGGTATTCCGAGTCCCAGTGGTGGCGACGCCCCGGTCACCTTGCTCCATGGTGAGTCCCGGGCGGAATTCCATCCCCAGACGGTGCCGGGCTGCGCCGCCGACATCTCCCGGCGGTGCACGAGCCGGTTCACGTCGCCAACCGCGCGCCGTGCCACGCGCGTCTCCGGCGAAACCCACCGCGGAGTCGCATTTGCCTTCGAATGCGACCGACGATCGCGGGGGCTCATGGCTCACCTAGGTTTGAGCTCCACGCCGAGAATGGCCACGGGCGTACAATTTGGCAGAAAGGCCATACCGGTAACGGCGCACGATGGCGAGTCACCTCCGGCGCGCCATCCACTCCTCTTGCGTCTGTGCCGGCGGACTCGCAGCGTCTTCGCGCCATGCCACCAAGACCCACCATGCGAGGCAGGAGAGGATCACAAGACTGATCCCGACAACAAGGGCCTTCCGCATGACCATCCAGAGTAGCGAGTCCATGGCCGGGCGCGCGGGAAGCGAGTTCGGCCTCCGCCTCGTCAGTACTGGCTCGGACCGGCTTCCCTTGAGCCGCCGCATTCCCGACCGCATCTGACCTCCCTTGGTCTCCAACTTCCCCGCGGCTCACCAATTCAGGCCCCGAATCGCGGGTCCTCGCGCCGCGTTCGTGCGCCCGCCGCCGGCGTGATCAGGTGCCGATCACGGCCTCGAGCCCGCGCGTGAAGACGAGGCCACCGGGGTTGAAGCCGAGCACGAGGACTCCACCCTGCACGAAGAAGTGCATTCCCGCGTAGGCCGGCTCGAACGGAATCACGAGTGACCAACTCGCAACACCGGCGACGTTGTTGAACGAGTACGCGGCGGCGGGTGCCAGCAACGCGGTGCAGCTGGGGAAGCCGAGTGGATCGAGCGCGAACGGAAGCGGCAGGCCGCCCCAGTTCGTGTTGTCGAAGCCCATCCAACCGACGGGGATGTTCAACAACCCCGTGGGCAGATTGCTCAGCTGCAAGGCGAGCGTCGCGCCCAGACGCGGCAGGCTGCTCGCCGTGGCAGCGAGCAACGGCACGCCCGTCGGCCCGGCGCAACCGCTCCCGTACGGCGTCAGCGACGCCTGTCCGGTCACCGTGTAGGCGAACGTCTGGCCGCTCGGCCCCGTCGGGGTCTGGCCCCCGAACAGGACGGTTCGATGGCGGTGGCTGTCGTACGCGAGAGCCGTCCACTGCGACGGCGCGACCTGCGCCTGGCGGTTCGTCCACTGCGTGCCGTTCCATTCCCACGTGTCCTGGTAGGCCGGGCCACCGCCGTTGTCGCCGCCGTGGAGAACAGCGACAGCGCGCGAGGCATCGAACACCATGGCGTGGCCGTGTCTCGGGCCCGGCCCGGCGATGCCGAAGTACTCGACCCAGGAGGAGCCATTCCACTCCCAGGTGTCCCCGAACTCGACGGCCGGGAACCCCGCCACCGCATCCTTGCGACCGCCGAACAGCACCGTGACACCGCGCGCCGCGTCGAACGCCATCGCGTGCCATTTGCGTGGGAGCGGCCCGCCGCTGCTGCGCTGTTGCCACGCGGTCCCATCCCACTCCCATGTCTCGCCGAGCAGCCCGACGTAGTTCGAGTTGCCCCCGAACATCACGGTCCGCCCGCGCACCGAGTCGTAGGCGAGGGCGAAACCGTCGCGACCGAGCGGCACGTTGCTGTTGGTGCGCAGCGACCAGACGACGCCATTCCACTCCCAGGTCTTCGTCTGGCCGTTGCTCGGATTGCACTGCACGACCACGGTGCGCTGAAGCTGCGAATCGTACGCAGCAGCGAGGAACTCCTGCGGGTACCACTGTCCGGCCCCGCTCGGGCCCGTCGTCGTACGCAGCGTCCAGCTCACACCGTCGTTCTCCCACGTCTCGTTGGTCGGGCCCGGCAGCCCGCCGACCAGGACCAGGCGATCCCGCGCGCTGTCGTACGCCATGGCCGACGCATAGCGCGGGCTCGGCGAGGCCGGGAACATCAACTGCGCCCAGTAGCCGTTCTGGGCAGCGAGCGACGCCGCGGTGAGTGAACCGACCACCAGAAGACGAGGTCGCATGATCGCGGGATCGTAGCCGAACCGAGCCAGGACGAAGTCGCCCAAGCTGCGTCCCGGGGCCGCGAATCACGGTCCTGTCGCTGCGTTCACGCAACCCAACGACCGAGCGGTTCGTGACTTGCGCGCGTGCCTCGGGCGACTAGTTGCCCCAACGCCGTCGTTTGGGGGAGGTCAGCTCGGTTACGTAGTGAGCACGCTCGTCGAGTTACTCGGTGGAGTCGCGCACGAGCTTCGGCGACGGCCGCGAGCGCCGTTGCCCGAAAGTCCAGCAACCAAGACGCCTCAACCACACAAGGTGGGCATGCAACGCATAGGGGAACGATGACCGACGAATCGATTCGAGTCCGAAGTTGGGTCAAGGCGAACGAGGCCGAGGCGCGCAAGGGTCTGCTCGCCTTCATCAGCGTCTACGTCGGCGAACTGATCGTCGACGGCATCACGCTACGCAAGACCGCGACGGGACGGTTGGCACTCTCGTTTCCGCAACGGGAGAGCCGCTCGGGTCATCGCCACGCGGTTGTCCGACCGATCGATGACCACGCACGCCGCGAGATCGAGGAGCAGATCTTGGGTGAGCTGCTCGAGAACGAGAAGGGCGGCCTCGTCACGGAGGACCCGCGATGAACACGCACCGCACCACGTCCGTCGACGATCGGCAAGCTACCGCCGGCAGCGACAGCCATGCGCCGCCGCAGGATCCAAGCCGC
>DASUFY010000269.1:0-37698 GCA_036274315.1 Planctomycetota bacterium
GGGCCCGACGTGCACGCCGAACGTCGTCGTCGCGGAGCGCACCTGCCGGCCCAGCGGCGCGAGGCCGCCGAGCGTGCAGTTGCGGTTGCCGAGCGCGCTGCGTTGGTGCTCGGGCACGTCGATCCATCGCACGTGGCACGAGCGGACCTCGATCGGCACGCGGAGGCGCGCGTTGAGGATCTGTTCGAGCGAGGTCTCGGAGAGCGGCTGTTGGTGCAGCAGGCCGGCGAAACCCAGCAGCGACATCGGCTCGCCCGGCCGCTCGAGGTGGCACAGCAGGCGCACGCGGCGCGAGGCGGCGTCGTCACCGGCGCCGTCGTACACGACGCTGTGCCGGTACTTCTCCCACGTGCGATAGGCGAACGAGATCAGCCGGTGGTTGAAGATGTCGAGGAAGGCGCGCAGCCGGCCGTCCGGGTCGTCGTAGAGCAGCTGCTCCGTGTAGCACGCGGGCAGCGGCGAAGCGGTGCCGTACAGGCCCAGGAAACGACAGGCGACGTCGACCCGTTCGTGTTCGACGTCCGGCGCACAGCCGTCGACTTCGTTGACGCCGAACGAGAAGTCCAGCGGCGGCCGGAAGCGCACCGCCTCGCGCGACGGGGGGCCCTGATGGCCGACGCGCACGGCATCGGGCCGCGAGTGCAGCGCCTGCAGCAGGCGCACGACCTCGAAGAAGGCCGAGCTGTCGCTGCGCGCCAGCAGGGCCGCGATCACAGGGTGATCTTGCGTCCGATTCTCGCCGGCCATGTGAATTCCTCGTGGTGACCGATGCAGTGGATCTGCAGCCGGGAGAACGAATTGAGGGACACGTACTGGGCGAGGAACTCGCTCAGGATGGTGCCGAGCAGGTAGACCTCGCCGTCGCCGCCGACCTTGTCCTCGGCGATGCGCATCTGCATCTCGCCGCCGTTGACGGGCACACCGTCGAGCAGCTCGACCCCGCGCCGCAGCGTGACGGCCTCGATTGCACCGATCAGGTTGTCGAGCCGGCGGCGCGCCTGCCGGTCGACACGGGCCCGGAAGTCGTAGAGCGACATCGCGGTGCACAACGAGTCGCGGTCGGCGAGCCGTCGCAGGTCGAGCGTCATGTGCGCCAGCAGGCGCCAGTACACCTCGTCGCCGAGCGGCGGCGGCACGGGCGGGGTCGGTGTGCCGATGTTGCGGTAGTTGAACACCGCCGAGGTCTCCGTGGCGGGTTTGGCGATGTCGCCGGGACCGAGCCGCGTCGGCAGGTCGCGGTTGGAGCACGTCAGGTCGACCGAGATCGTGTCGAGGTCCGCCCACTGGGTCGGATCCTCGGCGCCGAGCCGCAGCTGCACCTCGGTGCCGGCTCCGCGCATCGACTCGCGCCGCCGCAGCTGATAGAAGCGCCCCGTCGCGCGATCCTTGGCCCCGAACGAGAAGAACGGCTCGTACTTCTGCACCTCCGCGGCGCCGCGCACGCGACCGACGACGGCGTCGACCGAGTGCACTTCGTAGTGGTTCGGGTCGCCACCCGAGGGACGCACGCGGTACTCGGTGCGGCCGACCTCGGCGCGGATCGGATCGGCGTCGTGGGCGAACAGGTTGACGATCGGCACGCAGTCGAGCAGCACGTTGGTGGCCGTCACGGGCGGCATCGCCTCGGGCAGCGCCCGGAACTCGAACGTCAGCTCGAACTCGTTGTTGTCGACGGCGGCGGCGTCGACGCCGAACAGGTCGACGAAGAGGAAGCGCTCGGGGAACGCGAAGTACTCCTGCAGCAGGCGGAAGCCCCGGAAGGAACCGGACGGCAACGTCAGCGCGGCTTCGTCCTCGGCCAGACCCGCCGGACGCGCGACGACGTTCACGACCATCGGCTCGGTCGAGGCCTTCGTGGGGCGCGCCACCACACGCTGCCGGTAGTGGCACAGCGCGACGAACAGCGCACGCGAGACCGCGGGGTCGCCGGCCAGGTGCAGCCGCAGCGCGCGACCCGCGAGCTCGGCGACGTTGCGCCGGTTGCCGGGGCGCAAGCGCAGCCGCAGCACGCTCGGATGGCCCATCGCGAACTCGACGACGACCAGATCGACGGGCGCAGGGGCGAAGTCGGCGACCGTGCGGAAGCGGCACCGCGTGCCGTCCACGGGCGTCGATTCGACGACCGAGCCGCGCGGCAGCACGACGCCGGTCACCTGCATGTTCGGCTTCGGCTTCACCTGCAGGATCGCCATCGACGGGATCGGTCGCAGGTAGTGCGGACACAACATGTCCAACAGGCCGTGCGTGAGCTCCGGGAACTCGTCGTCGAGCTTCTCGCGGATGCGGCCGGTCAGGAACGCGAAGCCCTCGAGCAGTCGTTCGACGTCCGGATCCGCACCCGGTTCACCGAGGTAGCGCGCCATCTCGGGGCGCGCCTCGGCCAGCTCGCGGCCCATCTCGCGCAGCCATGCCAGCTCGTCCTGGTAGTACTTGGCGAACATGATCAGGGATGCACGCGGACTTCACCGCTCGGTTCGACAGTCGCGTCGAGCGACAAACGTTCGCTCGGCATGCCGCGCAGCACGGCCCGCACCGTGAAGTGCAGTGTGTGGCCGAAGTCGACGGTCTCGACGTGCAGCACCTTGACGTCGGTCAGCCGCGGCTCGAACTGTTCGACGCACAGCTTGAGCTTCTTGCGCATCAGTTCGGGGCCGCCCTGCAGCGCATGCAGGATCTCGCCCGGGTCCGGCATGCCGTACTCGGGCTGTGCCGGCGCGTGCATCTCGCGCGACGTGAAGATGCGCTGCAGGTTCTCCGCGATCGACTTGCGCAGGCGCGCGCGGTCGAGAGACAACGAAGGATCCCTCGCCGCGCGACCTTGGCGCAGTCGTTCGAACAGCGTCTCCTCCGAGATGTGCATGAGCTAGGTCGCGCTGGCGAACCGGATCACGCCTTCGGGTCGCTGAAGTCGAAGGTCGTTTCGATGGCGCCGCCGGAGTCCCAGGTCCAGGTGATCTTGCGGTAGGCGAAGCCGATCTCTTCCATGTGCGGCGGCGAGTTCTCGTCGGACTTCGACGCCTGCGGCACGTGCGGTCGGGCGTTGATCACGCGGCAGTCGTGCAGTTCGATGCGGAAGTAGGCCTCGGTCGAGCCCTCGACCGGCTTGTCGCGCTCGAACTCGAGCAGCACGGAGTCGACCTTCTTCTTCTTGGCCAGCGCCTCGTAGAGCTTCGGCGAGGCCTTGTCGATCTCCTTGATGATCGTGCAGGCGCCGTGCTCGGGTTCGCCGCGACCGCGGTTGTCCCGCATGTCGAACGGATACTGCAACGAGTGATTGAAGCCGCGGACATCGCTCCAGTCCTTGCGGCCCTTCTCCATCGAAGAGCCGGCGATGCCTTCCACTTTCATGAAGACCTTCATACTGCCCATGACATACTCCTTGGGGTTGGTAAAGGGCGCCTCGCGCCCGTGGGTGACAGAACGGGGAGAAGTTCGGAACGTGGCGGATTACCGAGCAGGCCGACCTCAGTCCTTGTCGAGCTTGCCGACCATGGACAGCGTGAAGAACGCGCCCATGTACTTGAAGTGCGGGCGGACCTGCATGCGCACCCGATACCAGCCCGGTTCGCCTTCGACGTCCTCGACGAAGATGCTCGCCTCGCGCAGCGGGCGCCTGGCGCGCACGTCGGGCGAGGGATTGTCGTCTTCGACGACGTACTGGGAGAGCCAGCTGTTGAGCTCGCGCTCGAGACCCTTGCGGTCCTTCGCACTGCCGATCTGCTCGCGCTGCAGCACCTTGATGTAGTGCGCGAGGCGGTTGATGACGAACATGTAGGGCAGCTGCGTGCCGAGCCGGTAGTTGAGCTCGGCTTCCTTGCCCTCCTTGCTCGTGCCGAAGGTCTTGGCCTTCTGCGTCGAGTTCGCCGAGAAGAAGCAGGCGTTGTCGCTGCCCTTGCGCATCGCCAACGGGATGAAGCCCTGCTCGGCCAGTTCGAACTCGCGGCGCTCCGAGATCAGCAGCTCGGTCGGGATCTTGGTCTCCTTGGCGCCCATCGCCTCGTACCGGTGCAGCGGCAGGTCTTCGACGGCGCCGCCGCTCTGCGGGCCGATGATGTTCGGGCACCAACGGAAGCGCGCGAAGCTCTCGGTGAGCTTGGTCGCGAACGCGAACGCGGTGTTGCCCCACAGGTAGGAGTTGTGGCCGTTCTCGACGCTCTCGCGGTAGTCGAACGCCTTGACCGGGTTGTCCTCGCCGTACGGCAGGCGCAGCAGGAACCGCGGGCACGTCAGGCCGACGTAGCGCGAGTCCTCCGACTCGCGGAACGACTGCCACTTCGTGTACTGCGGTCCCTCGAACACCGCGTCGAGGTCCTTGAGGTTGGCGAGGCCCTGGAAGTCGTCGTCGAGACCGAAGAACTTGGGACCGGCCGCCGCGATGAACGGCGCGTGCGCCATCGAGGCGACGCTCGCGACGTTCTGCAGCAGCGCGACGTCCTGGGCGCCGGGGCCGAAGTCGTAGTTGCCGATCATCGCCGCGTACGGCTCGCCGCCGAACTGGCCGTATTCCGCCGTGTAGGCGAGCTTGTAGAGGCCGCTGCGCACGATCTCGGGCGAGTCCTCGAAGTCCTCGAGCAGCTGCTCCTTGGAGACGTTGAGCAGTTCGACCTTGTTGGCCTCGCGGAAGTCCGTGCGGTTGACGACGAACTTCAGGCCGCGCCATGCCGACTCCAGCTTCTGCACGTCCTTGTGGTGCAGGATCTCGTCGATCTGTTGGCTCAGCTTGCGGTCGATCTCCGTGATCATCTGGTCGACGGAGCGCTTGTCGGCCTTCTCGTAGACCGTCTTCGGTTCGAGCAGTTCGCCGATGAACGCTTCGACGCCCCGGCGCGCGACCGCGTAGCTCTCGTCCGAAGGGCTGAGCCTGGTCTGTTGCATGATCTCGTCGAGCAGCGAGCCCTCTGACGCTCCGGCCGGCTGCTGGCTCGCTTGTTGTTTCTGTTCTTCGCTCATCGTGGTGACTCCAGACTTCAGTTGGTGCTAGGGGGAGAGCCGTCGCCGGCCTTTGTGTCGGATGGCGGCTTGTCGCCGACGCCGAGTTCGGACAGCAGCTTCTTGCGGCTGCTGTCGTCCTTGAGGATGTCCTGGATCTTCTTGCGGAACCCCTGCAGGTTGCCGAGCGGGCCCTTGAGGGCGACGAGCGCTTCGCGCAGTCCGAGCAGCTGCTTGAGCTCCGGCACCTGCTCCGCGATCGCCTCGGGGCCGAAATCCTTGAGGCTCTCGAACTTCAGCTTCGCCGTCAGCTCCGCGTCCTTCTCCTTCGACAACGTGTTCTTGACGTTGACGTCGAGCTTGAGGTCCATGCTGCGCATCACGTCGTTGAAGTTGTCCTTGTCGACGGCGACGGGCTTGCGTTCCTCGAGCGGCGTGGCGTCGGCCCGCATCGTGTAGTCGCCGAGCATGAGCAGCTTGAGCGGCAGTTCCTTCTCTTCGGTCGCGTCGCCGGTCGCCGGTCGGTACTTGATGTTGACTCGTTCGCGTGGTGCTACGGATCCATCCTTGGCCATGGTCATTCTCCTTGCGGACCTATCGCGGAAACCGCGGCGGCCGGGTCCAGACGGCACAGTCGCGCGTAGATGTCTTGGCCGCGGGCGGCCAGTGAGGGGGCGGGCTTGGGGCCGGCGCAACACTGCCACAGCGATCGAACGACCTCCGTGGCGAGGTCCGGCTCCCACTCCTCGAGCGAGAAGTGGGTGACTTCCTTGTCGAGCTGCTCGAGCTGCGGCACGGCGAGGTCGAGGCGCCCCGCTTCGATGCACAGGCGCGCGAGATCGAGGCGCAGCACGAAACGGCCGCGGCGGCTGGCGGTGGCGTCGATGCGCCCCGTCATGAGTCGCATCGCTTCGCCGAGCTTGCCGCGCGCGACGAGCTTGCGCGCCTCGGAACCGACGCTCGCCTGCTCGGCCTGGCCGCCGGCGGCGGGCACGACTTCGTTGGCGAGCCACACGCGCGTCGCCTTGGCGGCCAGCGGCTGCCCCTCGCCGTTCGAGGCCTCGGCGAGCGTCGGGCAGCGGCGCAGCAGGAACGCCAGCGACTCGAGCACGGCATGGCGCGCGCGAGCATGTCGGCGGCCGAGACCGTCCATCGCGTTGACCGCGACCAGCTGCAGGTCGAGCCAGAGCGGGTGTTCCGGCAGCAGCTCCTCGGCCTCTCGCAGGACCTGCGCGTACTCGCCGCCGTCCAGGCCGGCCTCGAGCGGCGCGAGCACGGACTTGTCACCGACGCCGGACCTCGGCGGCTCGCCGCCTTCGCCGGTGGGGACGGCGACGTCGCTCCACAGCGCTTCGCGCAGCAACAGGTAGGCGCGTGGGTCGGAGTCGTCGGCGAGGCGCAGCACGGCCGCGTACTCGATCTGCTTCTCGCGCATGCCGGCCAGGGCCTTGGCGACGGCTTCGGGGTCGACCGGGTCGGGTTCGGGCGGTGGCGGCGGTGGTGGCTCGGGCGCCCGCGTCGACGCTGCCGGCGCGCTGTCGGCGGCCGGCGGTTCGGGCTCGGGTTCCGCGGGGCGCGGGATCGCGTCGAGCTTGCCACGCAGCGCGCGCAGTGCAGGACCCAGCGTCGGCCCTTCGCCTTCGAACCTGCCGTTGGCATCGGCGAGCATCGTGTCGAGGTCGGCGATCGCGGCTTCGAGCGGTTGGCGGTCGGCTTCACCGGGATCGCCGCGCAGCGGCAGGACCTTCTCGAGGCGGGCCGCGAGCCAGTCCAGCGCCGCGATGCGGGCGCGCATGCGGCGCAGCTCCGGGAACAGCCCGTCCCAGAAGTTGTCGAAGAGTCCACGCAGCACGCCGCAGCCCGTGGCCAGGCCGGCGTAGCCGCCGCGTTCCAGCAGGCCGCACGTCAGGTAGCTCGCGACGAGCAGGTCCTTGCCCTTGGCCAGCAGTGCGCCGCCGAGCTGCACGACGCGGTTCCAGTCGACGGGAACCTGCTCGACGGCGGTCAGCTTCTCGATCTCGTTCGACAGCGCCTCGAAATCCGGGTCGTAGCGCACCGACTCCCCGCACGGTGCTGCCCCGGGGATCGGCTCGGTGCCGATGGTGGCAAGCGCGTCGAGGCTCATCGCCGCACCCCGTTGCGCAGCGCGGCCAGCGACCGTGCCTGCGTGCCGTGCGCGACCACGTCGCCGAACCGGCGGCGTGCGTCGGGCAGGCGATGGTCGTCGCCGTGGTCCCGGCCGAGGTCGTAGGCGTCGTCGTCGTCGTGGTCGAAGAAGACCATGCCCGTGAACAGGCGCGGCTCGAGACGCCCCAGCACGGCGCGCGCGATGCCAGGCGCGAGGTCGGCGGCGCTGTGCCAGAGCAGCAGGCACGGCGGCGGCGCGCCGAAGTGCGCCAGCACGGCGAGCCAGTACGACACGTCGACGGGTTCGCCGCGCGTGGGCCAGCGCACGGCGAAGCGCGGCGACACCGCGGCGACCGCGAGATCCTCGAGATCCTGGAACAGCAGCTCGGGTGCGTCGCTGCCGCCGGCCCAGGTCGAGGCCGTGGACTCGGTGCCGCACGCCGCGGCGTGTTCGGCGCGCGCGCGGGCCAGGTCGATGTCGAACTCGAGGTCCTGGACGGCGGCGATGACGTCGGGCACGTCGAGGCCCTGCCAGGAGCCGTCGAGCAGCCGCCGCGCCGCGGCGAAGAAGCCGGCCAGCGCGACCGGCAGCAGCGGCTCGTCGGCCGGCTTGATGCCGGGCAGTCGCACCGCGATCAGGAACGGATAGCGGCGACCGGCCGCGTCGCGCGAGGCCTTCCACCAGCCGGCGAGCACCGGGCCGTTCGGCACCGCGTGGAACAGGAAGCGCACCGGCGGCAGCGCGTCGAATCGCGCCTGCCACGCGCCGCCGAACGTCGTCCGGCTGCGGTGCATGCCCTGTTCGATCCACTCGTCGAGCGTCGCGAGTTCGGGCGCCGACGCGTGCCCGCGCACGAAGTCGCCCGCGATCGGCAGCTTGCCGAAGCAGATCGCGCGAGGTCTATCGTTTGGGCTCAACGAACACCTCGATGCTGAACTTGTGGTCGAAGAACGTGGGATCGAGCGGGCCACCGGCGATGTCGACGAACACCAGCTTCGCCTCCGCGTACTCGCGGCTGACGCGCAGACCCGCGTCGCGGAACTCGAACGTGTAGGAGAAGGCCGGGCGGTCGAGCTGCTCGGGCTTCTTCTCGACCGCGGAGCGCAGCAGCAGCAGCAGGCCCCAGGGCCGGTCCTTGTAGTCGTCGATCCACAGCGTCTTGGGCACGCTGCTCACCATGGCCTCGACGCCGAGCCGGGCGCCCTCCGCGATCCGCCACGTGAAGGGGCCCCGGATCTGGCGCAGCCTGGTGTCGAGCTGCGTCGAGCCGAGCTGCACCATGGTGTTGGAGGCGTTGGCGCGGTTCTGGATCCACCACTCGGCGGTGATCGCGGCGCGGCCTTCGGCGAAGCACTTGTCGGAGATCGCCTTTGCCAGGCCTGCCGTCTTGGCGAACGTGTCCGTGGTCGTGCCCCAGGCGTTGTCCTGGAGGTAGCGGATCCACTTCATCGCCTGCTCGAACGACCCCCCCGGGCTGAACACCTGCGTGAACTCGGCCAGCGGCACGGCATCGGCCTGCACATCGCTGGCGAACGGGGCCTTGCTCTGGAAGCCCGCGAGGCGCGAGTGCAGTCCGTTCGGCTGCCGCCAGTTCTCGGCCGTGGCGAGGTACACCTGGTACTTGACCGTGAACTCGACGTTGCCGACGAGGTTGAAGAGTGCGGTCCGGATGCTGTCCTTGACGTCCGCCGACGCGGCGTCGGTGGCGCGGTTGAACGATGCGCGCGTGCGGTCGAGCTTCATCTTGAGGCGTTCGAAGGCGCCGCCGTCCTTGGCCTCCTTCTCGACGACCTCCTTCATGTTGCGGCCGAGCAGGCCGTCCAGCTCGGGCTCGAGCTCCTTGCCCATGTTGGTGAGCTCCGCGCGCAGCCAGTCGACGTCCCGGTTCGTGACCGTGCCGCCGAAGCTCTCGACCGCCGTCAGCGTCTCGAGGTACAGGCCGATCACGACGGAGTCGGGACCCGTGACGTCGGAGAGCCACCGCCTCGCGACGGCGAGGTCCTTGATGTCGACCTTGCACGCGTCCGCCAGCACCGACTTCCAGTTGTCTCGCGCCTTGTTGTTGAAGACCTCTCGGGTCTTCTCGCCGCCCTTCTCGCCCAGCTTGTCGCCCTCGACCACGAGGTCGTCGGCGGACACGCTGCCCGGCAGCGTCCAGTCGGGGATCTCGAGGACGGGATTCAGCTGCTTGTCGGCGCCCGGTTGGCGCAGCACGGCGTCGAGCCGCTGGGTCTCGCTCTTCTGCTTCTGGTCGATCACGGCCTTCGCGGCGAGCCACGAGAGGTCCTTCGTGTCGATGAGCTCCGTGGCCTGCATGACGAGGCTCGGTCGCTTCGTGACCTGCCAATCGGTGAGGCCCGCGCCGACGACGGGGCCGAGGAACGTGTCGAGGTGCGACATGCACGCCGGATCCTCCACGCGCCCGATCTCCTTCCAGGTCCACAGGGTGTCGCGCACCATGAGGTTCCTGAGCCCCTCGCGGTCGAGGTTGCGCTCGCCCTGGAGCATGCTGAAGACCTTGAGCCGGTCGGAGACGACCTTGAGTTCGTCTTCGCTGGGCTTGCCAGACTCGACGGAGGTCACGAGCTTGCCCTCCAGGTAGGCGGCGCACGGCTCGAGGAACGTCGTCTTGAGCTTGTCGACGTAGAGCGGGCGGATCCGCCGCTCGTACAGGTAGTTGGTCTGGCCCAGCAGGTAGGTCGAGAGCTGGCCGCGTTCGGCGTCGAGCTGCACGAACAGCTCGCGCAGCCGTTCGAACTTCTGTGCATCGATGGGCGCGCGCTCGCGCGTCAGGTCCTTGGTGTCGGCGTAGACCTGCTTGCAGCGGTCGATGAGGTTGGCCTGGCCCGCGTAGGCGACGAACAGCACGATGGTCAGCAGGAAGGTCGCGGCGGCCGTCGTGATCAGGGCGACGCGCTGCAGCAGGCGCCGCCGCTGCTGGGCCTTGGCCGAGGAGCGTGCGAGGTCCTGATCGGGGAACACGATCTGCGTGAACAGCTCGTCGATGAAGTAGGCCTTCTTCTCGACCTCGGCCTCCGTCGGCGCCTCGCTGTCGGTCTGCAGGCCGCTCGCGAGCCGCATCGTGCGCAGGATCTGGTCGAGCGGCTTGCCCTCCTGCGTGCCGCTCGTGAAGTAGAAGCCGCGCACGTCCGAACTCTCGTGGTACGGGTTGGGCTGCACGAGCTGCTCGACGAAGGTTCGCAGGTGCTCGCGCGCCAGCGTGAACTGCAGCGGGAACGAGAAGATCTTGCGCTTCTTCTGCTGCGACTTCGCGCCACCGAGGTTGTGCAACCGCTCGGCGCAGAGCCGCTCGTGCAGCGCGTCGAACTCGCGCCGGAAGCGATCGGCGACGGGCTCGGGGTCCTTGGTCAGGTACGGCAGCGTGAAGCCCCAGACCTGGGCGCGCTCCTTCTTCGAGTAGCTGCCGAACATCTCGACGAAGCCGTCGAGCAGATCGCACTTGGTGAACAGCAGGTAGACCGGGAACACCAGCTCGAGCCGTTCGGTGAGTTCGGCGAGGCGTTCGCGGATCTTGCGCGCGTGCTCGGCGAGCTGTTCCTCGTTGGCCTGCAGCACGTCGGCGGTGCTGATCGCGATCAGGGCGCCGTTGATCGGCTTCTGCACGCGCGCCTTCTTGAGCATGTCGAGGAACGACAACCACTCGTCGCGGTCTTCGGCCTGCGTCGTGTAGCGGCCCGCGGTGTCCAGCAGGATGCCGGAATCGGTGAACCACCAGTCGCAGTTGCGTGTGCCGCCGACGCCGCGCAGGCCGCGGCCGTGCGTCATCTGCGGGAAGCTCAGGCCCGATTCGCGCAGCAGCGTCGTCTTGCCCGAACCCGGCGGGCCGATGATCACGTACCAGGGCAGCGCGTACAAGGCACTCTTGCCCATCTTCGATGACTTGAGCGCGCCGAGCGCATCGTTGAGCTGCTTCTCGAGCGCCTCGACGTGGTGCCGGCGGTCGGGGCGCACCGCTTCCTTGTGTTCGCGAGCCTGGCCGCGCAGCCGATCCTCGATGAGCTGCGCGCGCTTGCGCGCCTGCAGGCGGCGCCAGACGAACACGAGGCCGGCCAGCAGCCAGACGCCGGCGCAGATCGCGTACAGCGTCGGGTCCTTCAGGCCGAGCACGCGCCGGAAGGCGCGACCCGCGACGAGGATCACGGCCGTCAGCAGCACGAGGCCCATGACCTGCGGCAACGGCGGCCTGAGCAGCAGCCCGAGCAGCTTCTTCAGCATCGCCATCAGCGCACCTCGCCGGTGGCCAGGAACACGGCCGCCTGGTTCGCCAGGACCGAGTCGAGCACGAACAGCAGCAGCAGCAGGAAGGCGGCGCCGAGCGCGGCGAACAGCCACACCGGCAGGCGCCGGACCTTCTCCGGCAGCACGGCCTGGCGCTGGAACGAGGCCGACAGGGCGCGGCTCTCGACGCCGCGCGCGGCGCGGATCTCGCGGCTCACCTGGTCCAGCAGATCGGCGATCTTCTGCATGCCGGCGAGGTCCGCGTACTTGCCGCGGAAGCCGACCGCGAGGCACTGCGCGTAGACCTCGAGCAGGTCGACGTCGCGCTCCGACTTGGCGCCGCGCAGCGCCTCGAGCCGCTGGTAGAACTGCTCGCCGGCCGTGAAGTCCTTGAAGTAGACCATCTGCAGCGGTTGGTTCATCCACTGCGTCTTGATCTCCCACTTCGAGCTCAGCACGATCTCGTCGATGAGCGCGCACAGCGCGTAGCGGGCCTGATCGAGGTGCGTGGAGTCGACGCCGGCCTCGCGGGCCTGTTGGCCGAGCCGTTCCAGCAGCTGGCCGATGTCGCGGCGCAACGACTCGACGTCGCCGGGGTCCTGCACCGCCCGCAGGCTCAACGCGAACGCGAACGCCTCGGCGCAGAGATCCGAGATACGCCTGCGTCCCGGCTTCAGGGTCACGGTGGACGTCATTCCTTCACCGCCAACAGTTCCATGCGGAGCTGATCGAGCCCCGGCGAGACGTGGATGGCCAGGGTCAGCGAGGCGGCGATCGCCTGCCAATGCTCGCCGACCGGCTCGAGCACGAAGTAGCTGCGGCCCGCCTGCACGGGGATCGCCGCGGGCGGCTGCGGCACGACGCGCAGCGGCAGGCCCGGCACGGCGCGGATCAACAGCTCCTGCACGCGGTCCTTCGAGGAGATCTTGACCATGGCCGGCAGCCGGCGCTGCACGTCCTCCTCGGCGGCGTCGGCCTTCACGGACAGGTAGAGGCGCCCCGCGGTCAGCATGGTCGGCGACGGAATGCGGGCCGAGAACATCGACTCGCCCTCGCGCTCGATCGGGATCTCGGCACAACGACTCGGGGCCGCGTCGCCGAGCAGTTCCTGCAGCATCGCGGCGAGTCTGGCGAAGCAGGGCCCGGCCGCGCCGTGCGAGTAGACGGGCACGTCGGCCGCACCGAGCTTGCCGTGGAACGTGCACAGCTGGGCGGCGAGGCGCGCGAGCTGCAGGAACGCCGTCTCGGGCGCGACCTGGCCGTGTTCGAGGCAGTGGCGCAGCAGCGGCAGGCTCTCGCCCGTCGTGTGCAGCAGCAGGATGCCGGCGGCCTCGGCGATGCCGCCGCCGCCGCGGCGCTTGCCGGCCAGTTCGCTCCACTTCTGCGCCAACATGCCGGTGACCTGGCGCAGGATGGAACCGACGAGCGGCGCCGCGGCGATCGTCAGCGCCGGCGGCATGAAGTCCGGGGCGAGTTCGACGCCGCCGCCCGTGGCGCGCACGAGGCGGGCCAGCGGCAGCGTGCGATGGCCCTCGAGCGACTCGCCGTCGAAGCGCAGGCCCAGGTTGAGCCGCGCCGTGGCGATCTCCCGATCCACCTCGGGGCGCAGCAGGTCGGCGATGCGATGCCGCCGGCGCAGGAACGGCACGGGCGCGGCCTCGGTGGCGTAGCTCGCGGCCCCGGTGGCCGGCGTCGGCAACGCGAGGTGCACGCCGATGCTGTCCTGCTTGGCGTCCAGATGCTCCATCACCGCGCGCGGCGGCGGCAGCGGGTCGCGATCGGGGCACGCGAACGAGGTGCCGTCGGCGAGCAGCCCGGCGCAGTGCTGCACGGCGATCTGGCCGCCGGCGAGCGCGCCGCGGTCCAGTTCCCAGCTCGTGAAGCCCCACGCGAACGTGGTGCCGGCGCGCGATCGATCGCGCAGCTCGGCGCCGACCCAACGCTCCCACTGCTGAAAATGCTGCGGCGCGAGCATCATGCCCTCGTCCCAGACGACGCGGTCTTCGCCGGACATGGCTACTTCGTGTCCTCCGCAGTGAGCGGCTCGGCCTTGACGTCGAAGCCGTCGAAGACGAGCTTCTTCTCGGCGAGTTGCTTGACGTCGATGACGAGGCGGCGCGCGCCCGTGTCCTCGTTGAACAGACCGAGCACGCCGAGGAAACGGACCTGCGGCTTGATCTCGATCTTGATCCTGTCCCGCTGTCCCACGTAGACGACCACGTCCTTGTACGGCGGCACCCAGGTACCCTGCCCGAGCTTCGGGTCTGGGGACTGCATCAGGTCCGCGTCGCTCGCCTGCACGAAGACCGCCTCGTCGATGAGTGGGAAGAGCCGCACGTTGACCGCGCTGGGCTGCTTGTCGAAGGTCGGATTGAGCTGCTTGCCGCCGATGGCGAGCACCTCGGCCGTGTAGGGACCGCTTGCGCATGCCGTCGCGAGCAGCGCGAGCGCCAACGCGGGAGAGAGACCACCGGACCGATGGGTCGCTGTCTTGTTCATGCCTTGCCTCGCTCGCCATCGACCGGCTCGCCACCGGAGTCCTCGGCGTTGCCATGTTGATGCAGATAGCCCTTCTGGATCGCCGGCGAGATGACCTCGTGGAACAGCTTGTCGCGCTCCTCGATCAGCTCGGCGTAGATCTGCTCGTAGGTCGACCAGGCGTTGGCCGCCTTCGACGTCGTGAACCAGCCGCCCTTGTCCTTGGCCAGCGCCATCACGCGTTCGGGGGCCAGGTGGGCCACGACCGTGCCGACCGCCTCGCGCACGCCGGCCAGGACGCCGAGCTGATGTTCGGCCAGGTCCTTGAGCACGGCCTCGAGGTAGTGCTGTCGCGTCTCGTCGGCCGTGCTCTCGCTCCAATCGAGCAGGTATTCCGCCAGGCCGTCGGCCGACAGCGACTTCAGCGGGTTGTTGCTGCGCTGGAAGACCATCGTCACCTCGGCGCCGAACTCCCGCCCGAACACGCCGCGTCCCTCGAGCGACTGCGCCAGCCACCGCATGGTCGCCTCGCACAGGTGCTCGATGAGCTTCGCGAAGTGTGCGATGTCCGCCGCGGTCGTCAGGGTGGCCTTCGGCACGAATCGGGCGGCGAGGCGGCGCAGTGCGTCGAGGCTCGCGGCGCCTGGTTCGGCGGAGGTGGCGGGCTCGTCGGCGTCGCTCGCAACCGGGGCGGCGAAGCGTTTGCCGAGATTGCGCAGGATCGCGGTCGCCTGCTGCGGCGTCAGGCCGGCCAGCGTGCGGCGGAGTTCGCTGCGCAGCACGTCCATGCGCGTGGTCCGGTCGCCGCGCAGCTCGGCGCTGTACAGCTGTTCCAGCCGGCTGGCCGTTCGTTCGCAGTGGTCGGCGGCATGGTACGAGGAGACCGTGGCCTCGAGGTCGACGTCGCCGTCGGACACCGCGGTGCCGCAGTGCACCACCTGGAGCTCGAAGTCGCCGAAGATCAGCACGTCGCCGTCGACGAGGCACGCGCCGGTCTTGGCATCGAGCGCGGTGCCGTTGAGGTAGGTGCCGTTGAGACTGCCGGCGTCGACCGCGTGCAGCAGCCCGTCGGCCCGGCATTCGATGCAGCCGTGGCGGCTCGACACCCGCTTGTCCGGGTCGGGCACCGCGATGTCGTTCTCGGCGTTGCGGCCGAACGAGATCTCGCTGCCCGGCAGCAGTTCGAACGTGCGCTCGAGCAGCGGCTCGCTGGTGCCCGTCCGCCGCACGACGACCTGCACGGTCACCAAGACGCGCCTCCCGCGGTGCGCGACCACGAACGCCGCGACCTCCGCCGCGTACGGATTCCAGGCGCGGAGCTGTGGACGAGGGGCGAGAGCACTGCTACGTGACTCCGCCAGCACGAGCCGCGACCCGACAAATCGGTTGGGGTTTCTTCTCGCGGCAGTGCGGTCGCGCCAGTCCTCGGGCACAGCGAGCGCCGGCGCCAGTTCAGCGACACCACGGATGGCCTCACTTCGGCGGCAGATCCGCGACGCCGTATGCTCTCCCGTCCCGACTGTCTCGACCAACCGCAACCCCGATCGCCATGCTCATCTCCATGCTCGCCTTCCTGCAGAACGACAGCGACACCCTGACCAACGCGATCGGGTGGATCGTCGTCGGTGGCGTCGCCGGCTGGCTCGCCGGCCAGGTCGTCAAGGGCCGCGGGCTCGGGGTGATCGGCAACATCGTCGTCGGCATCGTCGGTGCCGTGCTCGGTGGCTGGTTGCTCGGCGTGCTCGGCTTCAACTCCGCCGGTGGGCTCGTGCCGACGCTGATCTCCGCGTTCGTCGGCGCCGTCGTGCTGCTCGTTCTGCTCGGAATCCCCCGGAAGCGCGACTGACGCCATCGCGCGCGGTCCTGCGGTGGTCCGAGTCGGGCGTGCAGCACGACGACCGCCCGCGTATGAACAAGGGCATGATCGAGACGCGCGGGCTCTCGCGCCGGTTCGGCGCCACCGAAGCGGTGCACGATCTCGACCTGTCGGTGCGGGCGGCCGAGATCTACGGCTTCCTCGGTCCCAACGGAGCGGGCAAGACGACGACGATCCGCATGCTGTGCGGGCTGCTGCGGCCGAGCGCGGGCACGATCCGCATCGGCGGCGTCGACTTCGCGACCGACCCGATGGCGGTGCGCGCGATGATCGGTCTCGTGCCCGACACGCCGCCGCTGTACGACTACCTGACCGCCGTCGAGTACATCGGCTTCGTCGCGAGCCTCTACCGGCTGCCCGCGGCCGCCCGCGACGCCGGTGCCGAACGTTTCCTCGGCGTGTTCGGCCTCGCCGATCGCCGCGACGACCTGTGCAAGGGCTTCTCGCACGGCATGCGCAAGAAGCTGCACCTCGCGGCGATGCTGACCGTGGCGCCGCGCGTGTTGATCCTCGACGAACCGAGCAACGGTCTCGACCCGAAGAGCGTGCGTGTGCTCGAGGACGTGCTGACCCAGGTGCGCGCCGAGGGCACGACGGTCTTCTTCAGCACCCACGTGCTGCCGGTGGCCGAACGTGTGTGCGATCGCGTCGGCATCCTCGACGGCGGCCGGTTGCTGGCCGAGGGCACGATGCAGGAACTGCGCACGCACGACGGCGCGCAGTCGCTCGAAGACGTGTTCCTGCGGCTCACGGACCAGCCGCCGGGCACCGGTGCGACGGGGAGCGCCGATGCTGGGCGGTGACCTGCGCGCGCTGCGCAACCTGTTCTTGACGCGCGAGGGCCGCGGCGTGCTGCTCGGTCAGCTCGTCGTGCTTTTGTGCATGGCGGGCGGCTCGCTGGCCCTCCAGGGCGCGGTGTTCGGCAGCGGCGAACTGCGCGACGTGGTGCGCGGTCACCTCGACGCCGGGGTCGTGCGCTCGCTGCACGGCCTCCTGCTGCTGACACCGCTGCTGTTCGTCGCGGCGATGGGCACGCAACACCTCCGCGGCGAGCTGTACACGGCGACGCACGTGCCCGCCCTGCTCGCCGCGCCCGTCTCGAGCCGCGCGATCGTCGTGCGCGCGTTCGTGCGCAGCCTGTTCGGCTGGTCCCTGTTCGGCATCGCGTTCGTCGTGCCGCCGGCGCTGATGCTGGCCGGCAAGATGCCGTGGCCGGCGTCGCCGGGCCTCGTGATCGGCATCTCGGCCGCCCTCGTCGCGCTGCTGGCTCCGCTGCTGGCCTGCCAGGTGCTGTGGCGCGTCGCGATCGTGCGTTGGTGCTCGGGCGCGGGGCCGAGGCGGGTGCTGCAGGCCGCGAACGTGATCCTGTTCTTCGCCGTGTCGCTCGCGCTCGTGTTCGGCTTCGTGCGCGGCAGGGACATCGGCTCGGCGCTTGCCGCGTGGTTCCGCGACCGCCCGGACCTGCCGTGGCTGCTCGCGGCGCCGGCCGCGCTGCCGGCCGCCGCGGCGGGGTTCGCGCAGGATTGGCCGCGGCTGCTGTCGCCGCTGCTGCTGCTCGCCTGTGCCGTGCCGCCGCTGCTGCTCGCGGCGGCGCTCTACCGCGCTTCGTACGACGTGTTCTGCTCGTCGGTCGCGCCGGGCGCCGCGCGGCGCGGGCGCAGCCGCCGCTGGCCGCAGGCCCAGCTGCCGTCGCTGCTGGCCAAGCTGCGCGCCGAGACGACGCGCGTCGGTTCGAACCTGGCCGGCTACGCGCTGCTCGCGACGGTGCTCGTGGTCCTGCTCGCGCAGGGCATGGCGCGGTACGACTTCGAGGCGAAGGTGCCGCTCTCGCTGCGCGAGACGTTCTTCCTGCTCTCGTGCTGGCAGGGCCTCTCGCTGCTGGTCGCGTCGCTGTCGTTCCTCAACGTCGTCGGCAACGAACAGAAGCAGATCGTGCTGCTGGCGACCTCGCCGCTGCCGCGGCGCGTGGTGCTGCACGCCAAACTGGTCGCCGTGTCGCTGCCGTTCGTCGCGATGCTGCTCGTCGCCTCGATCTGCGGGCCGCTCGTGGCCGGCGTCGCCTGGACCGCCGTGGCGGGCTTCCTGCTCACGGCGCCGCCGATCGTGCTGTGCCTGCTCGGAGTCATCCTCGTGGTCGGCACGTGGCCCCGGTTCCTGCGCGTGCACGACGACGTGCCGCTCGCCAACAGCATGCGATCGGTCGTGCCGGTGCTGGTGATCGGCGTTGCCGGCGTGCTCACGCTCGTGCTGCAGTTCGAGGCGCGCAAGGGTCTCGTCGCCTGCTACTACGGGCACGGCGTGTTCGCGCCGCACGACGGCGGGACGGTCGCCGCGTGGCTCGCCGTGGCGGCCTGGGCCGCCGGGCTCGCCGTGTTCGCCGCCGGCCACCGGTTGGCCCTGCGCAATCTGGAGCGGCTGCTGTCCGCACAGGACTGAGGTGGCAACGCGGGCGAAGCGGATACGGTGGCCACATGGAGGTTCGCACCGCCCCGGAGGTCGACCGCACCAAGGTGCGCCGCGGCCTGTGGAAGCTCGCCGATCCCAAGATCAGCATCACCTCGGCCGTGGCGATGCTGGTGGGCACGGCCGTGGCCGTGCACGACGGCCACTTCGCGCCGGGTTGGCTGGCCGTGCTCGCGTTCGCGCTGTTCTGCATGGAGGTGGCGAAGAACGCCTGGGGCGAGGTCGTCGACTTCGACTCGGGCACGGACCTCGCGGTGGCCGACGCGGATCGCACCGGGTTCTCGGGCGGCAAGCGCGTGATGGTCGACGGCCTGTTGTCTCGCGCGCAGACGTGGATGATCGCCGCGGCCTTCGGCGGTGCGGGGGTCGCCCTCGGTGCCGTGATCGTGTTGGGCCGGGAGCCGGACGTGCTGTGGCTCGGCGTGCTCGGGCTCGTGCTCGGTTGGTCCTACCACGGGCCGCCGCTGAGACTCTGCTACCGCGGCCTCGGCGAACTCGACGTGGTGCTGTGCTACGGACCGCTCATGGTGCTCAGCACCTACTGGATCCAGGCCCGGCAGAGCAGCGTCGCCGCGATCTGGGTCGCGGTGCCGCTCGGGCTCCTGATCGCGGCGTTCCTGTGGGTCAACGAGTTCCCCGATTACCGCGCCGACCTCGGCGCCGGCAAGCGCAACCTCGTCGTGCGGCTCGGCCAACGTCGCGCGAGTCGCGTGCTGCCGTGGATCCACGCCGCTGGCTACGCGGTGCTCGCGCTCGTGCCGTCGGCGACGGGACTGCCGCTGGCCGTGTGGGCGGGCTTTGCGGCGCTGCCGCTGTCGTTCTTCGCCTGCTGGCACACGTGGCGCGAGCCCACGGACTTCTACCGCAGCCACCCGGTGCAGCAGGCTTCGTTGCTGGCCTTCGTCGCCTACGCGCTCGGCAGCGCGCTCGGCATCCTGTACGGGTGACGTACGATCCGGCTCCCCGACCAAGCAGACGCGGTGTGAACTTCGCGAGGCGGACCATCGATGTCGTGCTGGCGGGGGCCGCGCTGGTGCTGCTGCTGCCCGTGCTGCTGTCGATCGCCGCGTGGCTCGCGATCGACGGCGCGGGTCCGGTGCTCTATGCCGAGACGCGGCTCGGCCGCGGCGCGCGCCCGTTCCGCGTGCACAAGTTCCGCACGTTGCGCGCCGGCAGTGCCGTCGCACCCGAGGTCGCCGTGCCTTCGGACGTGCGCATCACCCGCCCCGGTCGCTGGCTGCGCCGCTGGCGCCTCGACGAGCTGCCGCAGCTCGGCGACGTGTTGCGCGGCGCGATGAGCCTCGTCGGCCCGCGCCCGCAGACCGAAGGCAACCTCTCGGCGCTCGATGCGCCGGTCCGCGAACGCCTGCTCTCGGTGCGGCCCGGCCTGACCAGCCGCGCCTCGCTCGCACACCTCGGTGAAGACGACGTGCTGGCCGAGGTCGCCGACCCCGTGCACTGCTACCGCACGGTGCTCGTGCCGGCGAAGGCCCGGCTCGAACTCGAGGATCTCGAACGCCGTTCGCTCGCGCGCGACCTGCTCGTGCTGCTGCAGACGATCGCCCAGGTGCCGTCGCCGCGGGCGCGGGCCCGGTCGCGGCAGCGCGTGCGCGCGCTGCTCGGTTCCTGCGCAGTGAAGCCCGGCCAGGCGTAGCCGATTCGGCGCTGGCCACGGCGCACGGCCACCGCGAGGATCCCGGCATGAAGCGCACGACCGTCACGACGCGGCGCCGGCTCGTCGACCTGTTCCCCGCGATCGAACCCTACCAGCAGGGCAAGCTGAAGGTCTCCGATGTGCACACGCTGCACTACGAGCAGTGCGGCAACCCCGAGGGCAAGCCCGTGGTCTTCCTGCACGGCGGACCCGGCGGCGGCATCGACGCGGTCTACCGCCGCTACTTCGACCCGAGGAAGTGGCGCATCGTGCTGTTCGACCAGCGCGGCTGCGGCAAGAGCCGGCCGTTCGCCGAACTGCGCGAGAACACCACGTGGGACCTCGTCGCCGACATCGAACGGCTGCGCGAGCACCTCGGCATCGCGCGTTGGGTCGTGTTCGGCGGCAGCTGGGGCAGCACGTTGGCACTGGCCTACGCCGAGACGCACACGAGGCGCGTCGTGGCGCTCGCGCTGCGCGGCATCTTCATGCTGCGCCGCAGCGAGCTGCTGTGGTTCTACCAGGAGGGTGCGAGCCACATCTTCCCCGATGCTTGGGAGAGCTACCTCGCGCCGATTCCGCCGCGCGAACGCGGCGACATGATACGGGCCTACTACAAGCGCCTGACGAGCAGGAACCGCCGGGTGCGCAGGCAGGCCGCGAAGGCCTGGGCCGTGTGGGAGGGCAGCACGAGCAAGCTCTACACCGATCCGGCGCTGGTCCTCAAGTTCGGCGGCGGCCGCTTCGCCGACGCCTTCGCGCGCATCGAGGCGCACTACTTCGTCAACGGCGGATTCTTCGAGCGCGACGACCAGCTGCTGCGCAACTGCGGGCGGCTGCGCCACATCCCGGCCGTCGTCGTGCAGGGTCGCTACGACGTCGTCTGCCCCGCGACCTCGGCCTGGGATCTGCACCGCGCCTGGCCCGAAGCCAGGCTCGTGATCGTGCACGACGCCGGCCACTCGATGACCGAACCCGGCATCCGCAGTGCGCTCATCGAGGAGACCGATCGCTTCGCGAAGCTGTGAGCCGGGGCCGGCGCGGCCCAGCTACAGCAGCGGGCTGAACAGCCGCGCCAGGTTCTCGACGAGACGGCGCGGCAGCGCGCGACGGCGCCAGGCGGTCGCGTCGATCGGCGTGC
The DNA here is from genome assembly GCA_036274315.1 of Planctomycetota bacterium. Taxonomy (GTDB): domain Bacteria; phylum Planctomycetota; class UBA1135; order UBA1135; family UBA2386; genus DASVAL01. Next base: position 20,909 of record DASUFY010000269.1, read on the forward strand.
ACTGGCGCAGGTAGCCCTGCTGGAGCGCGTACACACGCTTGCCGAAATCGGTGTCGTAGACGAACAGCGAGACTTCGTAGTTGAGCCACAGACTGCGCACGTCGAGGTTGGCGGTGCCGAACATGGTGATCTGATCGTCGATGACGACCGACTTGGTGTGCAGCAGGCCGCCGCCGTAACGCTGGATCTGCACACCGACGGCCATGAGGTCGTCGTAGTACGAGCGGCTCGCGTGGCGCACGAGCAGCGAGTCCACCCTGGCCGGCACGATCAACGTCACCTCGACGCCGCGCGCTGCCGCCGAACGCATCGCACGCAGCATCGCTTCGTCGGGCACGAAGTACGGCGTCGTGACGACGATGTGCCGGCGCGCCGCGTAGAACAGCAGCAGCAACATCTGCAGCAGCGCGTCGCCGGTGCCGGCCGGGCCCGATGGCAGCACCTGCACGTCGGCATGCCCTCGGCGCGGCCCCTCGCGCATGCCGCCTTTGCCGAGCAGATCCTCGATCGACACGCCGGTCTCGAGGAACCAGTCCGAGAGCAGCACGCCGTGCAGCGCCTCGACCGCCGGCCCGCGCATGCGCACCATGGCGTCGACCCACTCGCCGACGCCGGTCCCGCGGTGGAAGAAGCGCGGGTCGACCATGTTCATGCTGCCCGTGTAGGCGATCTCGCCGTCGATGACCGCGATCTTGCGATGGTTGCGCAGGTCGTTGCGCCGGAACAGTGCGCGCCAGGGACCGGTCGGCATCGCCGCGACGATGCGCACGTTGGCGGCGCGCAGCCGTTCGGGCTGCTCGCCGCGCAGCCATCTGGCGCTGCCGAGCGCATCGACGAGCAGGTTGCACGACACGCCGCGGCCGGCCGCGCGCACGATGGCATCGACCACCTCGTCGGCGGTGCCGCCCGGGTGCCAGATGTAGAACTGCATGTGCACCGTGTGTTGCGCGCGTTCGAGGTCCACGAGCATCGATCGCATGACCTGCTCCGCGTCGGTCAGCAGCTGCAGCTCGTTGCCCGCGAGCGTCGGCACGCCCGCCATCGCGAGCCCGAGATGGTTCATGGCCTCGCAGCTGTAGGGCAGCCGCGTCCAGTCGACGCGCGCGCTGCGATGATGCAGGATCTCCCGGAGCCGCTGCACGTACGGCCGACGCAGTTCGGCCAGTCGCCGCGCGCGCCGTGCGCCGAGCCGCCGTTCGCCGAAGCTCAGGTAGGCGAACAGCCCGATGCCGGGCAGCATGACGACGAGGAACATCCAGGCCAGCGCGACGCTCGGCACGGGCCGCACCATGACCACGCGCAACCCGACGGAGGCGATGATCACGACGTGCATCGCGATCAACGCCGCCGGCGGCTCCCACAGGAAGTGCATGTCGGGCACGCTACCGCGGCGGCCCGCCGTCGCCACAGCCCCGTGGGCACGCGCCGCGGGTCGGGCGTCAGTCGCGCCGCGCCGCGCGGCGCCAGGTCAGCGCGGCCAGCCAGAACGAGACGCACAGCGTCGGCCAGTCCAGGTCCTCGGCGCGCGTCTCGATCGTCGACCGCCGCGTGAACATGTGTTCGGGGCGGATCGTCGCCGCGAGCGCGCCGCCGCGCTCGAGCAGGAACGTGCGGCAGAACGCCGACTCGGCGCGCAGCACGAGCGCACCCATCGGGCTGCGCAGCTCGAAGGTCCGCGTCAGCGGCGAGGTCTTCTGCGCGTCGACGACCACCTCGCGGCCGCGCTCGAGCGTCCAGTGGCCGCTGCCGAGGCCGTGCTTCGTCACCGTGAAGGACACGCCGTCGGCGACGATCGTGCCCTGTTCGCCGAAGAAGTTGCACTCCGTCGTGGCGCGGTGCCCCTCGCCTTCGAGGTCGAACGTCCACGAGAACAGGCCCCTCGGCGTGCAGCGGATCATCGGCGATCCCCGAGCAGTTCGAGCATGGCGCGCCCGAACGCGTCGCCGATCGCGGCGAAGTTGGCGCCGTTGCCGAACCAGTGGTAGGCGCCGTCGAAGTGCGGTTCCTGCTGCCAGAACGTGCGCGTCGCGACGAAGCGCACCGTGCCGGCGAGCTCGGGCATCGCCGCGACCTCGGCCTGCGCACGCTGCAGCCGCAGCGCGCGCACGTTCTTCTCGTCGGGGCCACCCTGACCGGTTTCGCCGATCACGAACGGCAGATCGGGCACGCCGAGGTCCTTGCGCACGTCGCGCACGAGGTGCGCCAGGTTGCTCGCGTACTCGTCGACGAAGGCCCCGTTGATGCGGTCGTTCCAGCCCTGGAACCAGACGAAGCCGGCCAGTACGTGCCCCGCGTCCGGGTCGTAGGCGGGGCAGTGCTCGGGCAGGTGCGCGAGCACGTCGCGCACGCGCGCGATCATCTCGACGTACGACGGGCCCGTCGTGCCACCCGCACCGGGCGGCCGGAAGTCGACCGCGAGGCTGCGGCCGCCCCAGGCGATCTTGATCAACAGCACGGGCTCGCGGAAGTGGTCGCCGACGCGCTGGCCGAACAGCAGTTCGGGCCCGAAGAACTCCGTGCGGTTGCTGTAGCCGACCGTCAGCGGTCCGCGGCGGTCGAGGTAGTCGATCCAGACGTCGTCGCGCGCGATCCATTGGCCGCCATGCCGCAGCGCCTTCAGGTTCTGGTCGGCGTCGGCCGCTTCGGCGAGCTGCAGCAGGTGCTCGACGCGGCCCTTGCCCTCCATGTTCGATTGGCCGGCCAGCACGAACACCTGCAGCTTGCCCTTCGGCGCCGCCGCCGGCGCGGCGGTCGCCGCGCGCGGGCGTGTGCGTCCCGCCTGCTCGAGCGCCTGCAGCCGCGCCGCCATCGCCGCTGTGCGCTCCGGCTCCGCCGCCGCGAGGTTGTGCCGTTCGCCGGGATCCTCGCGCAGGTCGTACAGCTGCGGCTCGGGGTCGTTGCCGAGTTCGATCGCGACGTCCTTGGCGAACGCGGCGCCGCGACCCGGCTTCACTAACTTCCAGTCTCGCTCGCGCAGCGACAGCGTGCCCGCGTGTTCGATCAGGTGGTCGCGGCCGATGCGGTCGTCGCCGAGCAGCGCGGCGAGCTGGTCGGTGCTGTCGGGCGCGTCGTCGTCGGCGAGCGGTTGTCCGGCGAGCCTCGCGAGGCTCGCACACAGGTCGACCTGGCTCGTGAGCGCCGCGGAGACGCCCGGCTGCACGTGGCCGGGCCAGCGCACGATCATCGGCACGCGCGTGCCGGCCTCGAACGCGCTGTACTTGCCGCCGCGCCACGGCCCGGCCGGCGTGTGCGCGCCGAGCCGTGCTGCGGCATCGTCCTTGTATCCGTCGTTGACCACGGGCCCGTTGTCGCTCGTGAACAGCACGAGCGTGTCGTCGGCGAGCCCGAGCCGGTCGAGGCCGTCGAGCACCTCGCCGACGCACCAATCGAGCTGCACGATGGCGTCGCCGCGCGGCCCCATGTCGGTCTTGCCGACGAAGCGCGGGTTCGGCACACGCGGCACGTGGATGTCGTGCGTCGCGAAGTAGAGGAAGAAGCGGCGGTCCTTGTTCTGCTCGAGGAACTGGAGCGCGCGGGCCGTGAAGACGTCGGCCATGTCCTCGTCGACCCACCGGGCCTTCATGCCGCCGGTCATGTAGCCGATGCGGCTGATGCCGTTGACGATCGTCTGGTCGTGGCCGTGGTCCCACTTCATCTCGAGCAGGTCGGGCCGTTCCCCGCCGGTCGGCGCCGTGCCGATGCGTTTGCCGTAGGACACCTGGATCGGATCGGCCTCGTCGAGTCCGACGACACGATGCCCCTCGACGTAGACGCACGGCACGCGGTCGCCGGTGGCGGGCAGCAGCAGGCACTCGTCGAAGCCGACCTCGAGCGGGCCCGGGGCGATCTCGCCGTTCCAGTCGAGTTCGCCGCTGCCGAGCCCGAGGTGCCACTTGCCGACGACCGCGGTGCGATAGCCCGCGCGCTGCAGGATGCCGGGCAGCGTGGTGCGGCCCGGTTCGATGATGAGGCTCGCGTTGCCGGGCAGCACGCCGGTGCCCTTCTTGCGGAACGCGTACTCGCCGGTCAGCAGCGAGTAGCGCGACGGGGTGCACGTCGCCGACGTGCAGTGTGCGTCGGTGAACCGCAGGCCCTGCGCCGCCAGGCGATCGATGTTGGGCGTGGCGACCGCGGTCGCGCCGTTGCAGCCGACGTCGCCGAAGCCGACGTCGTCGGCGTAGATGAGCACGATGTTGGGCGGCCCGCGGCGCGTGGAGTCGGGCGTGCGCGGCGACGCGCCTTGGGCCGGGGTGCCCGCGGCGAGCAGCGCGGCGACCAGCAGCAGGGATGGGCGGAGACGTCGGACCATGCCGTCACGCTAGCACCGGGTCGTGCGCCGAGCCCGCATTCGCCGCCGTCCCGAGCACGAACCGTGTCACCACCAGCCGGCCACGCAGACCAGCACGTGCGTCACGAGCGTGGCGACCGCGAGCGAGGGCAGGCAGAGCCCGACGCACAGCAGCGCGGCGAGCTTCGGCGCGCGAGCCAGGAACAGGTAGATCGCCGCCGCGACGAGCCCCAGGGCGCACGGTCCCGCCAGCAGCAGGCCCAGCATCGTGAGCGGTCCCTCCCGTTCCTCGCCGATCTGGCGCACCGGTCCGTAGGCGGCTTCGCTCAACCACGCGAAGCCGTCCAACATGCCCATCTGCAGCAGCAGGGCGAGCACGAGCAACAGCGTCGCGAGCTTCATCGCCCGATGCTCCCGATCGCGAGCGCACCGTCACCGAGGTACTCCGCGTGCGTCGATGCGGCCGTGGCAAGCGGGTTGAACTGCAGCGCCCCCGACGTGATCTGCAGCATGCGTTCGGTCAGCAGGTTGCACTCCGGCACGAGCTCGTCGAGCGGTTCGCCGCGCAGCCAGCGGCGCAGGAAGTACACGTAGAAGATCGGCGACTCGCTGAGGCCCACGTGTCCGACGTAGCCGCGCGCACCGAGCTCGAGCCACGCCTGCTTCTGCTTCAGGTCGAAGCACCCCGTGTTGTAGACGAGCCGCAGGCGCCTGCGCAGCGTGGGATCGACCTCGCGCGCCCAATCGACGAACGAGTTGCTGTGCGCGAGCAGGAACACGTCGACGGCCGCATACGCGCGCAGCAGGCCGATCAGGCGCTGCTGGAACGCCATCTTCCAGTCCACGTCGGCGTTGCTGACCGTCAGGTACGCGACCTGGCCGTAGCCGGCTTCGAGGTTGGGCATCGTGAAGGCGCGCGAGCCCCACTGCTGGAAGGCCGGCACGAGGTCGCGCACGGCCATCGCCGCGCGTTCGGCTCGCCGCGCCGTGTCGAGGCCGTGCAGCAGCGGCCGATCGGTGAGGCCGGCGACCAGCACGAAGGTCACGAGCAGCAGGCCCACCGTGATCGCCGCCGCCGTGTGGGACGAGAAGCCGCGCGCCTCCTTCGTGGGGTTCATCTCGGCATGCCCCTGGCGCGCACGAGGTCTGCGAACGCCGCGCCGTCCTTGACCCAGAACAGGGTGCCCCAGCTGTGCTGCTTGCTGTCCGCCGGCGTGCTGCCGGCGTAGAGCACGCGGCAGCTCTGCTTCAGGAACGCGCTGAACCGCGGCGGGTGGGTCTCGGGCCGCCAGTCGACGCCGTCGAAGACGAACGTCATCACGACGACGCCGGCTGGGTCCGGTGTGCCCTTGCGCGGCAGTCCGTCGCGCGGCTGCTTGCCATCGAGCTCGAGCTGGTCGACGACGACCTCGGCGATCGCAGTGCCGGGCCCCGGCGCCACGCGCAGTTCGAGCGTGCTGAAGCCGCCGTCGAACGACAGCAGCGTGTAGTCCTCGGTGTGATCGCCCTGGGCGCCGCGCAGCGCCGAGGCCGCGATCGCCGGCGCGGCGAAGCGGTTGTCGATGCTCGCGGCGGCACCGACACGGCGCACGAAGTCGACGCTCAGCAGCGTGAGCAGCAACAGGGCCAGGATCAGCGCGAGCGTGGTTCTCATCGGCCGGTCATCATCTCGGTCCGGCGTCAATTGGACCGAGGCGTACCGTGCGCGCGCAGCGACGCGACGGCCGGCGTGTTGCCCGACTGCTCGGCCCACTGCAGCGGCGTGTGGCCGCTCGCATCGGTGCGCGCCGGATCGGCGCCGGCGGCGAGCAGCAGATCGACGACCTCGCTGTGGCCGTGCTCGACCTTGGCGGCCCAGGCGAGCGGCGTCATGCCCTCGGCGTCCGCTTCGTCGACCGCGGCGCCGCCTTCGAGCAGCAGGCCGACGAGCGCGGCCTCGCCGTCGTAGGCGGCGAGCGCGAGCGGTGTCTGGCCCTCGAAGCGCACGCTCAGGCTGGCGCCCGCATCGAGCAGGCGGCGCACGAGGCCCTTGGAGTGCCGGAACGTCGCGTGCATCAGCGCCGTGACGCCGAGCTTGTCGGCGGTGTCGACCTGCGCGCCGGCCCGCAGCAACCGTTCGACCTTGCCCGGTTCACCCGTGCGTACGGCCTGGATCAGCGCCGTGAGGCCCTCGCGATTCGCCGCATCCACATCGGCGCCCTTGGCGAGCAGCATCTCGACGGCGCGCTCCGAGCCCGAGTACCAGCTCGCGAGGATCAGCGGCGTGTTGCCGGCCGCCGACCTCGCCTGCACGTCGGCGCCGCGTTCGAGCAGCAGGGCGACCTTGTCGGGGTCGTGCACCGCCAGCATGAGTGGGGTCGTGTCGCCGGGGCCGCGCGCGCGCACCGACGCGCCGTCGTCGAGCGCGCGCCGCAGCTCGGCGAGCGAGCCGAAGGCCGCGGCGCGGTGCACCTGCTGCATGCCGGCGCGCGCGGCGAGCGTGTCGCCTTCCGCGCGGACCGGGCGCGCGCCGTGGAACACGCACGACGGGCTCGGGTCGATCGCGGCGCAAAGGGCCATCGTCGCCCACGCGGTGGCCGCGAACGAGAGGAACTGGTCCTCGCCGTGCGGGAAGCCAGTCTCGAAGTACGGCAGGCCCGGGCTGCGGCGGCGCGTCGCGACGTGCCACGAACCGTCGGCCTTCTGCGTGTCGAGCAGGAAGCGCACGCCGCGCTGGTAGGCAGGATCGGCGGTGGCGAGACCGCCCAACTGCTGCAGCGCGGTCAGCGCCTGCCCCGTCGCGTACGCATCGCTGTCGCGCGAGGCGAGCTGGGCCCAGCCACCGTCGGCGCGCTGCGTCTGCAGCAGGTCGTCGGCGGCGGCGCGAACGGTCGCGTCGTCGGCGCCGGCCCACGCGAGGCCGAGCAGGCGCATCGTGCGTTCTTCGTTGTCACGCGGCTCGCTGTGTTCGAGCCATTCGCGGCTCCTGCGCACGCGCCGGGTCATCTCGGCGGCGCGGCCGTCGGGGCCGTAGAGCGTCAGCAAGCGCGTGACGAACGCCACCGCCGTGAACGGGCTGGCTTCGAGCGGCGGGCGGAAGCTCTCGGAGCCGTAGCTGCCCCAGGGATCCTGGTTGCCGGCGACGGCATGGGCGACGACGTCGGTGGTGTCGCAGCGCGGCGTGCCCGCGGCGGCCAGCGCGACGAGCCGGTAGCCCTGGCCGAACGAGTAGTTGATGCCGGCGTCGCCCTGCAGGTTGTCGGCGTAGCCGTCGAGCGACTTGTGCCGGACCTTGTCGACCTGTTCGGCGAACAGGGTCTCGTCGATCGCGAAGCCGCGTTCGCGCGCGAACACGAGGGCCATGATGCCGAGCGCCTGGTGGTGGCACGAAGTGCACGTCGCCTCTTCGGTCCACGTGTGCATGCTCGACTGCAGCAGCGGCAGCGTCGGTGCGATCGCGGCGCGCAGCTGCGCCTCGGGTGCGGCGGTGGGGGGCGCACCGCCCAACGCGCAGCTTGTTCCGAACACGAGGAGCCCGAACGACACGCCCGTGCTGGTAGCCTTGGCTCGTCGCATGCACCCATGAATACCCGGCTCCGAGCACGGAAGCGAACCGCAGCGGCGGCGATGCAATGGGTCCTGCTCGCCGCGTGCGCCGCGCCGCCCGCTGCCGTGCCCGAAGCCGTGCCCGCCGCCGTGCCCGAGGCCGGACCGTGGCCGGCCGCCGACGCGCTGTTCTCGAGCGATCCACACTGGCTCGGTGGCGACGCGGTCTACTCGGTCGACCTCGGCGGCGAACGCATCCTGTGGCTGTTCGGCGACTCGTTCGTCGCGACCGACGACACGCGCGACCGCCGCCATTCGGTGATGGTGCGCAACAGCATCGCCGTGCAGCAGGGCCGCGATCCCGAACGGGCGACGCTGTCGTTCCACTGGCAGAGCGGCGGCGACGGCAGGCCGGCGCCGTTCTTCGGCGACGAAGACGGGCACGGCTTCTGGCCGCTGCACGGCATCCGTCTCGCCGGAGGACCGTTGTTCCTGTTCCAGACGCGCGTGCGCAACACGCCAGGCGAAGGGCTCGGTTTCGCGATCGACGGCTGGCGCATCGTCTGCATCGATGAACCCGATCTCGATCCGACGCAGTGGCGCTGGCGCGAGGTGTTGCTGCCGCCGATGCCCGTGGCGTGCGCCATGGGCACCGCGGTGTGGCGCGATGGCGAACAGGTGGTGGCGCTCGGCACGAACGGCAACGGACCGCATCGCGGCATGTTGTGCCGCTTGCCGATCGAGGCGCTGTGCCGCGGTGTCGCGACCCCGCAATGGTGGGACGGCACACGCTGGAGCGAGACGCCATCGCACGAGCCCGCGACCGTGCTCGACGACGCGGGGCCCGAGTGTTCGCTGCATCGCGTCGAGGGGGGGTGGCTGCACGTCTACAGCCGCGGCTTCGGGGCCACGACCGTGGCGGTGCACCACTGCGCGCAAGTCACGGGCCCTTGGTCCGAAGCGCGCGATGTGCTGACGCCGCCCGAGTCGCGGCGCGAGCACGCGTTCGTCTACGCCGCGAAGGCGCACCCGGAGCTCGACGCCGGGCCCGGCCGGCTGGCGATCAGCTACGCGTGCAACGCGTTCGCGTTCGGCGACCTGTTCACGGCGAGCGGCCAGCGCGAGCTGTACTGGCCGCGGTTCTGGCGTCTCGCCGTGCCCGGGCGATGACGCATCACGCACCGGTCACGGCACGCGGTTCTGCGTTCAGCCTACTTGCGGCACCGGCGGTCGTGTCGACGCGGCACCGCGACCGCCGAGCGGCAGCAGCTTGGGCACTCGGCGTTGGTACTCGCGGTAGGCGTCGCCGTGCGGCGCGACGAGGTCGCGTTCCTCGAAGATCAAGACGATCAGGATGAAGCTCGTGAACGCGAGCCCGAACACGAGGTGGCCGACGGTCAGCACGGGCGCGGCCCAGAACGCCATGAGGAAGCCGAGCATGAGCGGGTGGCGCACACGGCGGTAGAGGCTGCGCTCGGCGAACGGCTTCTGGCTGTACGGCAGGCCGCGGAACGCGAGCCAGGTCTGGCGCAGGCCAAACAGGTCGAAGTGGTCGATGAGGAACGTGCTGAGCAGCACGATGCCCCAGCCCGCGAACGCGACCGCGTGCACGGCGATCGCGGCCGCGCCGTCGAGCGACCACAGCACTGCTGGCATCGCGCGCCACTGCCAGAACATGAGGCAGAGGATCGCGCACGTGGCGAGCATGAACACGGTGCGTTCGATCGCCCTGGGCACGATCCTGGTCCACCGGCGTTTGAACCACGGCCGGGCCATGATGCAGTGCTGCACGCCGAACAGCAGCACGAAGCCGGTGTCGACGAGCAGCGCGGGCCAGAACGGTGCTGCCACGCCGTCGCCGTCGAGGCTCGTCGGCACGAGCAGGCCCGAGACGAAACCGATCAGGTAGAGGAACGTCGCGAAGAACACGGTGTAGCCGGCGACACCGAACAGCAGGGTGAGCATGCGTGCCATGTCCCCGGTGGCGCAGGAACCGCGCGCGACCGGCCAGGGCCTCAGGCGGTTTTCGGCCCCTGCAGCTGCTGGAACAGGAACGCCCGCGCGTAGGCCCACTCGCGCCGCACCGTGCGCTCCGACGTTCCCATCACGGCCGCGGTCTCGGCCTCGCCGAGACCCGTGTAGAACCGCAGCCGCACGACCTCGGCGCTGCGTGGGCTCCGGTCGGCGAGCGCGCGGATCGCGGCGTCGAGCTCGAGGATCTCGTCGAGCCCGGCGGTCGCGGCCACTTCGACGAGGTCGAGCGGCATCGCCTTCTTGCCACCGCCGCGCTTCTGCGCGCCGCGCCGCCGCGCGTGGTCGATCAGCACGCGGCGCATCGACTCCGCGGCCGCGCCGTAGAACCTGGCCGGCTCGTCCCTGAGGCCCTCGAGGCGGTCGCACAGCTGCAGCCAGACCTCGTGCACGAGCGCCGTCGGCTGCAGCGTGTGGTCGTTGCGTTCGCCGGCGAGTTGCCGCTCGGCCATGTGGCGCAGGCGGTCGTAGACGGTGGCCAGCAGCTGGTCGTCGTCGGTGTGTTCGCTCATCGGCACACAGTGTGGCGCAAGACGGGGGCCGCGGCGGCCAGGCCATGGCACAAAAGTGCCCGGTGGCCGGGCCGGCCGGGGATTTCGGGAAGACGATGAACCGGCGGCCCGCCGCCGGAGACTCTGTCTGCGATGTCGCCCTCGCGCCCGTGGATCGAGCTGCAGGTGTTGTGTGCCCAGGCGGCCGACGAACGCGCGTTCGCGGCGGTGGTCGCGCACTGGCACCCGGCGATGGTGCGCCACGCGCGGCGATACCTCGCCGACGAGGCCGCCGCGCGCGATGCGGTGCAGGATGCCTGGTGCGCGATCGTGCGCGGCCTCGCCGGCCTCGACGACCCGGCGCGGTTTCCGGCCTGGGCGCTGCAGATCGTCACGCGCCACGCGTTCGATCTCGTGCGGCGCGGTCGGCGCGGCGGCACGTCGCCGGCAGATCCACAGGTGTGCGCGATCGACGCGGCGGGCCCCGCGGCCGCGGCCGAGAGCAACGAAGAACATCAGCGGCTGCGCGCCGAGGTGCAGAGGCTCGACCTGGACCACCGGGTCGTCGTCGAGCTGCACTATCTCGACGGGCTGTCGCTGGCGGAAGTGGGCGACGTGCTCGAGCTGCCGCTCGGCACCGTCAAGTCGCGCCTGTTCCACGCGCGCCAGCGGTTGCGGGCGGCGTTGGACCGGGAGCCGGACCAGACCATCGAGAGCGAGGAACGACCATGAACGAATTCGACGACAAGATGCGAGAGGCGTTGCGCGCGGGTCACCGCGTCGAGATCGGCGGTCAGGAGATCGGCGACGTGCGCACGCTCGTCACCGAGATCTTCCGCTTCCGCAGCAAGCTGCTGGCGGTCAGCTCGGTCGTGAAGATCGCCTGCGCCTGGGTGATGACGATCGTCGCCGCCGTGTTCGCGTTCCTCGCCGAGGACGAACGCAGCCGGTTGCTGTGGGGCCTGGGCTGCGTGTTCGCCATCATCAGCCTGTCGACGCTGTGGAACTTCCACTGGATGATGCTCAACCGCAACGCGGTGCTGCGCGAGATCAAGCGGCTCGAACTGCAGCTGTCCGAAACCGTTCGCGGCGAACGCCGGCAGCCGTGAGGCCCGCGGCCGGGATGCGATCGAGCGCGGCCGAACGCGCGGAGTTTCCCTTCGACGGCACCATCGGGTAACAAGGGGCCATGGCATCCCCACGCGTCTTCTTCGACATCTCCATCGGCGACAAGCCGGCCGGCCGCATCGTGTTCGAATTGTTCGCCGAGGTCGTGCCCAAGACCGCCGAGAACTTCCGCGCGCTGTGCACCGGCGAGAAGGGCGTGGGCAAGTCCGGCAAGCCGCTGCACTACAAGGGCTCGCGCTTCCACCGCATCATCACCGACTTCATGTGCCAGGGCGGCGACTTCACGCGCGGCAACGGCACGGGCGGCGAGTCGATCTACGGCGAGAAGTTCGCCGACGAGAACTTCACGAGGAAGCACACGGAGCCGGGGCTCCTGTCGATGGCCAACGCGGGGCCGGGCACCAACGGTTCGCAGTTCTTCATCACGACGGTCGTGACCTCGTGGCTCGACGGCAAGCACGTCGTGTTCGGCAAGGTCGTCGAAGGCATGGACGTCGTGAAGAAGATGGAGGCTGCGGGCTCGCGCTCGGGCTCGACGGCCAAGGACGTCGTGATCGCGGACTGCGGCGAGCTGAAAGCGAACTGAGAGCCGCGCGTGATCGGATGGCAGCCGAGGGTTGACATCGTTGGCACGCTCCTGACCATGGCACGACGCACGCGCATCTCGCACGTGCCCCGCCACAGAGTCGCCATGTCATCCACGTTGTTCCAGACGCCGCAGTTCTTGGACCGGGTCTACCTCGACAACTCGATCCAGCAGTGGCTCATCGGGATCGGTGCCACCGTCGTTGCGCTGTTCGTGCTGTCCATCGCCCGCCGGCAGATCGCGTCGCGTGTCGGCACCTACCTGGCCAAGAAGTCGCAGAGCGGCGCGGCGTTCGTCGGCCGCCTGCTGCAGCGCACGAGCTGGTGGCTGGTGCTCGTGCTCTCCGTCTGGTTCGGCGCCAGCCTGCTGACGCTGGCTCCCACGGTGAGCCGCCTGATCCAGGGCGCGGTCGTGCTGGTGGTCTCGCTGCAGGCCCTGTCATGGGCCATGGAGGCGGTCGAGTTCGGCGTGCAGACGTTCCTGCAGCGGCGGCGCGACCAGCATGGCGCCGACGATCCCGCGCTCGCGACGGCAGCACCCGCGATCCGGTTCCTCGGCCGCCTCGTCGTGATCGTCGTGATCGCGCTGCTGGCCCTGCAGAACCTCGGCGTCGACGTCACGGCGATGATCGCCGGACTCGGTGTCGGCGGCATCGCGATCGCGCTGGCCGTGCAGAACATCCTCGGCGACCTGTTCGCGTCGCTGTCGATCGTGCTCGACAAGCCGTTCGTGGTCGGCGACTTCATCGTCGTCGGCGATCGTGCGGGCACGGTCGAGAAGATCGGTCTCAAGACGACACGCGTGCGCAGCCTGTCCGGCGAACAGCTGATCTTCGCCAACTCGGATCTGCTGGGCAGCCGCATCCAGAACTTCAAACGCATGCGCGAACGGCGCATCGTGTTCACGCTCGGCGTCACCTACCAGACGCCGATGGACACGGTGGCGAAGCTCGCCGCGGTGATCAAGGATTGCATCACGGCGCAACCGAAGGCGCGGTTCGACCGGTCGCACTTCAAGTCGTTCGGGGCCAGTTCGCTCGACTTCGAATCGGTCTACTGGGTGCTCGATGCCGACTACGGCGTCTACATGGACACGCAGCAGGCGATCAACCTCGCGATCGGCCGCCGCTTCCAGGAGATGGGTGTCGACTTCGCCTATCCGACGCAGACCGTGTTCCTGGCGCGCGAGCCGGGTGCCGGGACCGAGCCCGGGAAGGCCTGAGCCGGTCACGCGCCAGGTGGCCGCGCAGTCGACCCTTCGTGCGCCGCGCGAACAGTCGCGCCGCCGACACAAAGAAGGCGACGCAGGAGCGCGGCGATCAGAACCGCTCGGATGCGCCGACCGCGGACCGGCTGCTCCCGGCGGTTCGGCGGAGGTGCAGTTCGCCGCGCGGGAGGCGGTTGCTCACATGTAGGTCAACAGACCGCTCGCCGTGCAGCCGGACGGTGTGGTCACGAGGATCGTCGCCGGCCCGACGTTGCCCGGGGGCAGGGCGCCGATGATCACGGTCGACGTGATCGACGCGATCGTCATCGGGCTGCCGCCGATGGTCACGGTCGACCCGGCGACGAAGTTCTGGCCGATGAGGAGCACGGTGGGGCCGCCGGCAGCCGGCGTGCCACCAGGTGCGAGGTAGCTGGTGATCACCGGTGAGACGTTGAAGGTCGCGGTTGCCGACTGGCTGTCGGGGTTGGTCAGCGTCAGCGACGTGTCGCACTGCATCACGCCAGGTACGACGAACTGCACCTGGGTGGCCGTGACGTTGCTGACCGCGATCGGGTTGCCGCCGATCTGCAGCGTGATGCCCGGCAGGAAGCCGGTGCCGGTGATCGTGACGCTCTGGCCGGCGGCGGCGGCCAGCGGCGCGACCGTCGTGATCGTCGGTGGTGGGAACGGCTGCGCCTCGAACGTGACGCGGTTGGTGACGGCGATGTGGGCCAGCGGGTCGTCGAGAATGACGCCTTGCAGCGAGGCGACGAAGCCCACGGGCAGCGGCGGCGTGGGCGTCGACCACGGCGCGATGCCGGCGAACGCCACGAGGGTTGCGGGACTGGTCGGGTCGAAGCACATCTCGCCGATGCCGAGTGGCAGCGTGAAGGGCGGCGTGTTCGACGTGTCGCCCAACGTGGCCCAAAGCAAGAAGAACGCCGGCACCGGACCCGGCAGCGGCAGGCTCGGCGGCACTTCGACCGCCAACACCGCGGCGAGGTTCGCCGGCACGGGCACGGTGCGGGACCGCCCGATCTGGGCCAGGCCGTTGACCCTGGCGACGTCGTACGGGCCGCCGAGGCCGACGCCGACGTTGCCGTTGCCGCAGTCGTACAACAGCGGCACGGCGTCCACGACGCTGGCAGCGTCGAGGCGGCCATGACCGAAGAAGTCGTCGCGGCCCGGCGTGTCCTCGCCCGGCGGGCCGACCTGGTCCTTCGCACCAAGCCGCAGCGTGTCGTAGACCTGCTGCTGGGTCAGCGGCGGGAAGTTGAGGGCCTCGGCCCGCGCCAGCATCAGGCCGACGATGCCCGAGGTGATCGGTGTCGCGAACGAGCAGCCACTGACGACCGCGGTGGTGTTGGCCGACGTGTCGAACGCGAGCGTCACGACATTGCTGCCGGGCGCGACGAAGTCGAGTGCGCTGCCGGTACCCGAGAAGCTCGCGCGCGTGTCCGAAGCCGTGGTGGCGCCGATCGAGATCGTGAGCGGCGATGCACCGGGATAACTGACGTTGGCGTTGCCGATGCCGCCGTTGCCGGCGCACGCGATGAGGATCTTGCCGGCGTTGCGGGCGGTCTGCAGCGCGTTGATCAAGGTCGCGTTGCCGGGGTAGTTGATCAGACTCATGCTGATCACCCGCACGTCGGTCTGCGTCGCGCAGTAGTTCAGCCCCTGCGCGAGGTTGAACGTCGTGCCCGCGTTGTTGGCGTCGAGCACCTTGATCGGCAGCACGAAGCAATGCCAGTCGACGCCCGCGACGCCGAAGCCGTTGTTGGCGTTCGCCGCCATCACGCCGGCGACCCAGCTGCCGTGGGCGTGGTCGCCCTCCGGGTCGGAATCGTTGTTGACGAAGTCGTAGCCATCGGGGTCGATGCGGCCGGCAAACTCAGGGTGGTCGGAATCGATGCCGGTGTCGAGCACGGCGATGACGATGTTCGGTGACCCGGTCGTCACGTTCCAGGCGTCGGTCGCGCGGATGTCGGCGCCGGCAGTGCCGCCGCTCTGCCCGGTGTTCCGCAGATGCCACTGTCCCGTGAAGTGTGTGTCGTTCGGCACCAGCCCGCCGTGGCCGATGCCGTTGCGTTCCGCGTAGGCGACGTCCCGGTCGGCGGAGAGGTGCGCGATCCACGTGGCCTCTTGCCCCGCGGGCACGCGCAGCAGCAGCGCGCCCGAGACGGCGTCGGTGTCGGTGACCTGCAGACCCTGGGCTTCGAGTCGCGGCCGCAGCGCGCCGCCGCGCCCGGCAGCCGGGCACACGATGACGTCCCCTTGCACGTACTCGGCGGCGACGGGTGCTTGCGCCAGCGCGAGCGGGGACAACAATGCAATCAGGGCGAGAGCGGAGAGGGTGCGAGGCATGGCGGAGGCTGCTCCTGCGAAGGGGCCAGAGAACGGCGATCCTACCGAGGAGCGGGGCTGCGCGGACTCGGGTC
Source organism: Planctomycetota bacterium (assembly GCA_036274315.1). GTDB lineage: Bacteria > Planctomycetota > UBA1135 > UBA1135 > UBA2386 > DASVAL01. The sequence goes on from DASUFY010000269.1 coordinate 36,602, forward strand.
GGCGAAGAACCTGCTGCGGCCGCGGGCTGCCGGCGCCCGATCCTGCCCAGCCCTCCTTCATGGGCGGGCAGATCGATCGTGCGTTCGAGGTGACAGTCGAGCGAGCGCACCACGCTCTCGGCGGTGACGCGGCGCCCGTCGGAAGCCGTGCAGTCGATGCGATGGCAGCCGACCGGCCCGAGCAGCCCGGTCAGAACGAACCGATCGTCAGCGACAACGCGTTGGTGCTGGTGACGGCGCTGAGGTTGCCGCTGACGTCGAACACGAGTGGGACCACCTGGTGTTGCACACGCTGACCCACGAGCGCCGCGGTTGCCGGCACTGTCAGCTGGTCCTGCACCGTGGTCCCCGTGGGAACGAGCAGCGCCAACACGTCGGGGCTCACGAACAGCGAACAACCGGGCCCGGCCGTCGGCAGCACGGAGAGCAGCGGCAGCGAGACCTGCCCCAGGCCATGCACGCCGATCGCCAGTGAGTTCGGGGCGATGCCTGCCGCGATCGCGCGATACGTGCTGCCGAGCCAGGGCAGGGTCAGTGCGCGCAGTGTGTTGAGGCCACCGGTGCCGGTGCAGCCTGCGCCGAAGGACGCAACCGTTGCCGGGCACGTGGACGACAGACGCGCCAACGGGCCGGTGACGTGGCCGCCCGCGATGGGGAACGAACCGCCGATCGCGAGCTCGCCGAGGGCCGTCATCTGCATCGCGTACACGCTGCCGCTGATGCCGCTCGCCATCGTCGACCACACGCTGCCGTTCCAGCGCGAGACGGTGTTGGCGACCACCGTTCCGGATGGAACCAGGTTGTAGCTGGCAGCGGCGGCGAGATCGCCGTTGGGCAACACGAACAGCGCGCTGCAACCGGTGAACCCGGCACCGCCCGTGATACCGCCGCCGAGCGCACTCCAGTTGGCACCATCCCAGCGAGCGATGCCGTTGGCGGCAACACCTCCGGCGCTCGTGAACCACCCCGCCGCGACGAGGTCGCCCGTCGGCAGTGCGGCGAGGGCAACGAGAGACCCGCTGATACCCGTGCCGAGTGGCGACCAGGAGCTGCCGTTCCATCGCGCAATGTTGTTCGCCGGCGTTCCTCCAGCAGAG
>DASUFY010000270.1:0-23263 GCA_036274315.1 Planctomycetota bacterium
GCCGACGGCCAGCCGGTCTGGGTCATGACGTCGTCGTACGTCGGCTGCAACCTGGCCATCCTGGTGCCCCTCCTGGGCCGCACCACCATCGACGAGATGGTCGACGCGGCGACGCGCCGCATCAGCGCGCAGGGTGGCAGCAACGTGCGGCTCGTCGAGACCGAGACGAACAACTACTGGTACGGCGTGCCGCCGCTGTCCTGGCTCGTCTCGCCGGTCGTGACGAGCATCAGCTTCGAGTACCGGCCGACCCAGGAGGCGCTCGCGAAGGCGGCGGCCGCGGATGCGGCGAAGGGCCGGGCGCCCGTCAGCGCGGCGCCGCTGCGCTGAACGAAGCGCGCCTCGCACCGCCCGCCGGACCGGGGGGTGTGTTCACCGGGTTGGGCCGCTACAACAGCTCTGCCCTTTCCGAGTCCGTCAGTGTCCCGCATCTCCGCAACCGTCGCCGCGCTGGCCATCGGCCTGTGCGCGAGCCGCATGGCGCCGGGCCAGGGCGAACCCGCGACCGCGCCCGAGGTGCCCGCGCGCGTGCAGAAGGCGATCGCCGACTACGAGGAGACGGCCGCCGATCCGGGCAAGGCGGCCATGCGCAACCGCGCGCTGATCTGGCTCGGCGAGATCGACGAACCGAGCGTCACCGACTACCTGAAGAAGGAACTCGCGGCGGCCGGCGACAAGGCGTTCGCCGCGGTCGTGCTCGAGGCGATCGCCAAGGTGCCGAGGCCGGCGCTGAAGGGCGAGGTGGATGCGATCCTGCATCGCAAGCAGGCGCCCGTGTCGGTGCGCAACGCGGCCGCCGTGGCGGTCGCGAGCCTCGGCGAACACGGCATCGACCGCCTGCTCGAGCTCGCGCGCGGCGACGACGACGCCACGGATGCCGTGCGCGATGCCGCGACGCGCGCACTGATCGACTGCGGCCACGAACGCGCGCTGCGGGACCTCGCGCCGCTGCTGCTCGAGGGGCCGATGCCGGCGCGCGCGAAGCTGCTGCGGCGCATGGACACCGTGCACGGCGTGCCACCCGTGAGCGCGGCGCGCATCGAGCTCGTCACCGACGGCAACCTCGAGGTCGCGGCGCTCGCGTGGCGGCAGCTCGCCCAGGAGAAGCACGAACGCGCCAAGGCGCTGACCGTCGACGTGCTCGAGCGCATCTTCGACGTGCCGGCGCCGGGCGTCGCCGCCGACCTCATCGCGGGCCTCGTGCTCGTGCGCGAGGCGGACTTCTATCCGCTGCTGCTGCGCTTCGGCAGCATCCCGGGTGCGGTCGTGCAGAACGCGCTGCGCGCGGCGGCGGCCGATGCGGCCCGGGATCGGGCCCTCATCGACTGGCTCGTCACGACGGGCCTCGAATCGGCGCAGCCGGCCGCGCGCGAGGCGGCCAAGCTGCTGCTGCAGGAGGCGCCGCCCGACGCGATCGCGCCGCTCGTCGCCAAGGTCAGGAAGGAACTGCGCCGCGGCAAGGGCAGGAGCCTCGACCTCGCCGTCGGCATGCACGAGCTGCTGGCCAAGGATCCGAGCTGGCAGGACGACCTGCTCGGGCTGCTCGCGTCGAACGACACCGAGAACCGCATCGTCGGCTTCTCGCTGCTGATCGACCTCGGTTCGCCGGTCGGCATCTCGCTCGCACAGCAGAGCCTCGCCCACAAGGCCTGGCAGCTGCGTTCGGTCGCGATCCGCTACCTGACCCGCTTCCGCGACACGAGTTCGATCCCGCTGCTGATCGCGCGCTTCGAACGCGAGGACGGCCGCCTCGCCAGCGAACTCGACCAGGCGCTGTTCGTGCACACGGGCACACGCTGCTGGCGCCGGAAGGAATGGGAGGCCTGGTGGGCCAAGAACTCGGTCGGCTTCGTGCTGCCGCATGCGGAGACGGTGCGCACGACGGTGAGCGCGGGCGGCGGCAGGACGATCAGCTACTACGACATCCCGCTCGTCAGCACGCGCGTGGCGTTCCTCGTCGACACGAGCGGCTCGATGCTCGCGCCGATGGGCACCGACAAGAAGCGCTCGCGCCTCGACGTCGCCAAGGAGCAGCTGACGAGTGTGCTCGGGGACATGCCGAACGACCATCGCTGCAACGTGATCCCGTACTCGGGCGACGTGAAGCCGATCTGGGACCAGCTGCGGCGGTTGAGCGAGGACAACAAGAAGGAGATCCTGTCGAAGGTGAACAAGCTCGCCGCGGCCGGCGGCACCAACATCTTCGACGCGATCGAGTTCGCGCTCGCCGATGCCGACGTCGACACGATCTACCTGCTGACCGACGGCCAGCCGACGGCGGGCCGCCTCAAGGCCACCGAGGACATCCTCGACGAGGTGCGGCGCCAGAATCGCTCGCGCCAGGTCGTCATCCACTGCATCGCGGTCGGCCTCGATTCGGACCTGCTGAAGCGCCTCGCGGCCGATTCGGGTGGCGCCTACAAGTCCGTGAAGTGAGGTGTGTGGGCGCACGAAGGCGGCGGCCGCGGACGCCGTGAGTGCGGCGCTGCGAGTCACCAATCGCCGCAAGGCTGCACCCCGAGCCCCGGCTCGTCGACGGGTCGCAGCCTGCCGCGCGTGAGTTCGAAGCCACCCGTCGCGAAGTCGTGTGAGAGGTCGAGGTGGCCGTCCAGGTCGAGGAAGCGCGTCGCGGGGCAGGCGAACGCCGTGTGCAGCGCCGCCGCGATCGCGATGCGGCTCTCGTCCATGCAGCCCCACATCAGCCCGATGCCGGCGGCGTGCGCGATGCCGGCGATCGCCCGAGCCGGCATCACACCGCCGCACTTCGCCAGCTTGACGTTCCACAGCCCGAACGGCCGCGGCGAGCCGCACAGCCGCCGCGCATCGCCGTCGTCGTGCAGGCTCTCGTCGGCCATCAACCGTGCGACCAGCGTCGGCGGCAGCACGCGCTGGGCGTCGATGCGATCGCGCGGCAGCGGCTGCTCCACGAACTCGAGGTGAAGGTCGCGGGTGTCGCGCAGCAGCTGCAGCAGCTCGGATGGCTGGTAGCCGGCGTTGCCGTCGACGCGCAGCGCGACGCCGACACCGACCAGTTCGCGCAGTCGCACGAGCCGCTCGGTGTCGAGGCCGACGTCCTGACCGATCTTCACCTTCAGCACGACGAAGCCGCGGGTGAGGTGCTCGCGCGCCTCCTGCAACGTCGCGCCGACATCGCCGATGCCGATCGTCACCGACGTCGGCAGGGACGTGTGCACACGGCCGAGCAGTTCGACGAGCGGCTTGCCCAGGGAGCGCCCCCACAGGTCGTGCAGCGCCACGTCGAGCGCCATGCGCGCACCGGGCGAACGCAGCGTCGCCAGCAGCGGCGCGAACGCCGAAGGCGCAGCCACGTCGCGGTCGCGCAGCGCGCCGGCGGCGCCCTGCAGGTCGGCGAACGCAGCGTCGCAGGTGTCGCCGTTCACCTCGGGCTCCGGCGTCGCGGCGCCGAGGCCGATGTACGCACCGTCGGTGGCGACGCGCACCAGGACCATGCGCGCCGTGTCGGTCGCGTGGTTGGCGACCGCGTAGGGCCGCGTCAGCGGGACGCTGGCAACGCGCAGCGTGACGCCGGTGATCCTCACCGGCGCTGCTCCCGCAGGTGCTCGCGGATCGCGGGCACCAGCGCGTCGGCGCCTTCGAGCAGCGGGTAGACCGCCGTCAGGCCCGTGGCCTCCTGCAGCTCGGCGCGGGCCGGCTCGCGCCGTTCGGGCGGCAACCCCGCGTGGTTGAGCGTGAGGCCGAGCACACGCGTCCCGTAGTAGCCGAGCAGGGCGATCTCCTCGGTCACGGGCGGGATCACGTTGCCGAGGTGCTCCTGGTCCTCGAAGCAGCGCCGCGCGGGCGAGTGCTGCAGGATCACTGCGCTCGCATCGCCCGACAGCACGAGCTCGGCGCCGCACGGCCCGGAGGGGTTGCGCAGCGCCGATTGGCCTTCGAGCAGGATCACGTCGGGCGAGAGGTCGCGATCGCACTGCACGATCGCGTGTTCGAGCTCGCCGCTGACGAAGTCGTTCGGCGTGCTGTCGAGCACGAAGCCGTGCGGAATGCCCTGCAGCCAGCCGGTCTGGCCGGTGTGCACGATCGCCGCCTGCATGCCGCTGCGCCGGCAGGCATCGGCCAGGACGTGGCAGGTCGTGCGTTTGCCCAGCGCGCAGTCGGTGCCGAGCACGGCGATGCGCGGCGCGCGGACCTCCCGGACGGCGCCGGTCCAGAAGTGCAGCTCGCGGCGCGGCCGCGGCCGCCGCACGTCGATGAGCTCCACCGCGGCGCGCACCGCTGCCGCTGCGATCTCCGCATCGTCGGCGAGGAACTCGTGCAGACCGTTGACCACGTGCATTCCGGCCGCGATCGCGGCGAGGATCGTCGGCCGCATCGCGGCCGGCAGCAGCCCGCCCGACGTGGCGACGCCGACGACGAGGCAGTCCGGCCGGCGCGGCAGGCTGCCCAGCATCGTCTCGAGGTCGGCGAACGTCGGGATGCCGCGCACGTTGCCGTCGAGCATCTCGCCGGCGTCGCGCCCGGCCCCTTCGCGATCCACGAGTGCCACGACTTCGAACCGGCTCGGCCCGCGCACGAGGCCGTGCGCGGTCTTGGCGTCGCTGGTCTGGAACCATCGATCGGTGAACACGGCCGCGGTCCTGCGCATCGCGGCGAACATACGGGCCCGCGCGGGCGGGGGCGATGGTTGCGGCGGCGGGGTTGCGTGCTGCACACTGGCGCTGCGGCCCGAGCACCACGTTCCCGGCCCACCGAGCTCACCATGCCCACCCTGTCCACCCGGCGTGATTTCCTGCGGTCGTCGTTCGCGGCCGGTGCCGCGGCGACGCTCGGCCCGCTCGGCTCGTGCGCCAGCAGCCGCAGTGGCCCACTCGACCTGGTGCTGCGCTCGGGCACGATCGTCGACGGCACAGGCCGGCCCGGCTTCGTCGCCGACCTCGGCGTGCGCGGCGAACGCATCGCCGCGATCGGCCAGCTCGGCGATGCAACGGCGGCGCGCGTGCTCGACGCGCGCGGGCTGATCGTGGCGCCGGGCTTCGTCGACGCGCACGCGCACAGCGACCTGCGCCGCAACGCCAGGGCGCAGAGCAAGGTGTTCCAGGGCGTGACGCTCGACGTGACCGGCCCCGACGGCGGTTCGCCGTTTCCCGAGCCGGCCGACGCCGCGGGCGACGCCGCGGCGAGTCGCACCTGCCCCGACTTCGAGGCCTGGGCCGCGATGCACGGCCCGATCGCGATCGACATCGGCGCCTACGTCGGCCACGGCACCGTGCGGCGTCGCGTGCTCGGGCCGGTTGGGCGCGCCGCGACCACAGCGGAGCTGCGCACGATGCAGGATCTCGTCGCGCGCGCGCTCGAACAGGGTGCGCTCGGCCTGTCGTCGGGGCTCGAGTACTTCCCCGGCAACATGTCGCCGACCGCGGAACTGATCGAGCTCTGCAAGGTCGCAGCGCGCTTCGGGCGTCCGTACGTCACCCACATCCGCAACGAAGACGACCACCTGCTCGAGGCGATCGACGAGGCGATCGCGATCGCGCGCGGCTCCGGGGCGCCGCTGCTGATCTCACACCTGAAGGTCGGCGGCAAGCCGAACTGGCACAAGCTCGAGCCGATGCTGGCGAGCATCGAGGCGGCGCGCGCCGAAGGCCTCGACGTGCACAGCGACGCGTATCCGTACGAAGCGTGGTCGACGAGCCTCGCCACCAACTTCCCGGGCTGGGCCAAGGACGGTGGCCAGTTCGTCGCGCGGCTGCAGGACCCGGCCGAACGGGCGCGCATGCGGGCCGAGACCGAACAGGCGGTCGCCGCGAACGGCGGCTGGGGCGCGCTGATGCTCGGCGGTGGGCTCGCCGCGGCCGATCGCGCGTTGGCCGGTCGTCGCGTCGACGAAGCCGCCGCCGAACGTGGCCAGCAACCGTTCGAACTGGCCTGCGACCTGCTGACGCGCGGCAGCGTGTCGATCCTCGGCTTCGGCATCCAGGAGAGCGACATGAACCGAATCCTGACGCAGCCCTGGTGCATGGTCGCGTCCGATGGCAGCGCCGTGCCGGCGAGCGGCCGCGGTGGGCACCCGCGATCGTTCGGTGCGTTCCCGCGGGCGTTCCGTCGCTACGTGCGCGAACAACGTGTGCTCTCGGTCGAAGCCATGGTGCACAAGATGACCGCGCTGCCGTCCAGCGTGCTGCGGTTGCCCGACCGCGGTGTGCTCGCCGAAGGCAAGATCGCCGACGTCACCGTGTTCGACGCCGAGACGTTCGCCGATCAGGCGACCTGGCTCGAGCCACAGCGATATGCCACGGGGGTGCAGTTCCTCGTCGTGAACGGCGCGTTGGTACTCGACGGCGGCCGGCAGACCGACGTGATGGCCGGGCGTGTCGTGCGCGCTTCGTGACTCAACGCAGCGCCGACTCGAGCGCCGTCGAATCCTGTCGCTACGGCTCGAGGCCCTGGCCTAGTACCTCGCCGCAGACGACCCGGACTTCCACCCGGCACGCTTGCTGGCGGTCGCCGAGAACGAACTGCGCCGGTACTGCGTGTGCCTCGAGCTACCGGACCTTGCGAATGCGACCCCGTCCCTGTTCGACAAGGAAGCGAGGTGCCCATCCCGGGCGGCTCGCTACTCGTCGTCCAGGTGCAGGTCCGGGTCCATGCTGCCGTGCAGCACGCGTTGGATCAGGACCTCGTCGACCGTGACGGTGTAGAAGGCGACGTGACGGCGGATGAGGAGCGACCAGTAGCCAGGCCGGACCTCGTCGCGTCGCCGGCCGTTCTCGGGCTCTGCTCCGCACCCGTGCAGGCCGGCGTCGAGTGCGTCGAGGTAACGATCGGCCTTCGCCTCGCCCCAGGTCTTGAAGCTGTAGAGCCAGATTTCGCGAAGGTCTGCTTCGGCGCGTTCGCTGACGACCAGCCGGCGCGTCACGAGGGCGTCAGGCCCGCAGCCTTGCGCGCTTGCCTCTTGATCTTCTCCATGTCGAGAGGACCGGCGACGCCGCTCTGTTCACCCTCGATCAGCGCCTGGCGGAGGGCTTGCAGCCGGGTCTCGCGCTCTTCCAGCAGGCGGAGGCCAGAGCGAATCACGTCGGTCGCGTTGCGGTAGCGCCCGGCCTCGACCTGGGACGCCACAAAGGCGTCGAAGTGGTCGCCGAGGATGAAGGACGTGTTCTTGGGCATGGGTCTCCTTGTCTCGCCGGCGATCAATGTACCAGATTCTGGTATTTCGGTCAAGCGACCGGCAACCTCCAGTTTCGGACCGGGGGCCCCAACGGTCCAACGGTCCGATCCGCTCGGCCCGGATCGCGCAGGCAGTTCCTAATGATGACGCAACATACTTTCAATGCTGGTATTACGTCAAAACTACGTTCGGCGCTCGACTGCCGCGACAGTGGAAGGGCCACGGGCATGCAGTTCCTCGGGCGGAACGGTGCCCTGGCGCTCGACGGTGGCAGTCAGACCGAAGGCTGGCCGGGCGCATCGAGCGCGACTGGTGACTTTGCCTGCCCGGAACGGGCGCTCGGTGCCCGCCCGCCGGCGGACCGCGCTTCACCGCAGCGCCGACTCGAGCGCCGTCGACGCGTCCGTGCGTTCGTCGCGATACTTGACGATCAGCGGCGCCGAGACCTGCAGGCCGTGCGACTCGGCCCAGCTGCCGCGCGCCGGGCGCGAACCCGGCACGACGACGGCGCCGGCCGGGATCTCGCGGCGCAGTTCGCGACCGTGCACGAGATCGTGCACGACCGTCGCGGAGGTCAGCACGACACCGGCCGCGAGCACGGCGCGCTGCCGCACGAGCACACCCTCGAACACGCCGCACATGCCGCCGACGAACACGTCGTCCTCGATGACGACCGGACTCTGGTTGACGGGCTCGAGCACGCCGCCGATCTGGGCGGCCGCCGACAGGTGCACGTTGGCGCCGATCTGCGCACAGGACCCGACCAGCGCGTGGCTGTCGATCATCGTGCCGGCTCCGACGTGGGCGCCGACGTTGACGTAGGCCGGCGGCATGACGACGACGCTGGCGGCGACGTGGGCGCCGCGGCGGATCGCCGAACCGCCCGGCACGAGGCGCACGCGGTCGGACAGCAGGAGGCGGCGCGGCGGGTACGCGGTCTTGTCGTAGAACGGCTGCAGGCCCGTCTCGCCGGCCGAGGCGAGCGTCGTGCGCTGGAAGCCGAGCAGGATCGCGCGCTTCACCCAGGCGTTGGCGCGCCAAGCGCCGTCGGGCGAACGTGTGGCCGCGCGCACGCGGCCGCTCTCGAGCGCGTCGAGCAGCGCGGCGTGCGCGACGGGCCATTCGGGATCCGCCGACAACACGCGGTCGTCGCGCTCGAAGAACGCAGCCAGCGCGTCGTCATGCATGACTCACCTGCTCCGTGACGGCGTGCAGCGCCTTGCGCAGGCGGTCGCGCGTCGTCTCGCCGGCGGGCAGCAGCGGCAGGCGCATCGCGGCATCCGCGATGCCGAGCAGCGCGAGCGCCGTCTTGACCGGGATCGGGTTGGGTTCGGCCGAGAGCGCGTCGAACAGCGGCAGCAACGCGGCATGCAGGTCGCGCGCACGGGCGAGATCGCCGCGCCGCGCCGCGTGCAGCAGCTCGTGCATCTGCTTCGGCACGACGTTGCCGGCGACGGACACGACGCCGCGTCCGCCGACCGCGATCGTCGGCAGCAGCAGCGCGTCGTCGCCGGCGAGCAGCGTGCGATCGTCCGGTGTCTCGGATGCGATGCGCGCGATCTGCTGCAGGTCGCCCGACGACTCCTTGACGGCGACGATCGAGGGCAGCGACCAGAGCGCCCGCATCGTCGCGGCCTGCAGGTTGGTCGCGGTGCGCCCCGGCACGTTGTAGACGATGATCGGCAGGTCCTCGACGGCCGCGACGACGGCCTCGTAGTGGGCGAGCAGGCCGGCCTGCGTCGGTCGCGTGTACGGCGGCACGACGACCAGTGCGCCGTGCGCACCGAGCTCGCGCGCGGCCCGCGTCCAGCGCACCGTCTGCGCCGTCGACTGCGCGCCGGTGCCGACGAACACGCGGGCCTCGCCGGCGTGTTCGAGCGCCGTCGTGATGATGTGATCGCGTTCGGCGTCGTCGAGCATCGCCGCCTCGCCCGTCGATCCGAGCGCGACCACGAAGTCGGTGCCGCCCTGCGTGACGTGGTGCACGAGGCGCACGAAGGCGCCCGTGTCGATGCCGTGGTCCGGCGTGAACGGCGTCGCGAGTGCGACGCCGAGTCCGTTGCCAAAGAGGCTCATGCGTTCCCTCCTGCGAGTCCGACGAACAGCGGATCGAGCACGCTCGCGGCGACCTCGTCCATCGTGAAGACACCCTTGTGCTGGTACGCGAACCTGGCGGCCGCCAGCGCGCCGTCGGCGAACGCGGCGGCGCTGCGGGCCGTGTGCACGAGCTCGAGCACCTCGGCCGGTGCGTCCATGCCGACGCGGTGCTCGCTGTAGGTCGAACCAGCGCGCACGACGGCGACGCTGAGTTCGTCGCTGCGCAGCGGGCCGCCGATCGACCAGCTGCTCTTGCGCGTGCAACCCTCGAGCATCGTTGCCGCCAGCAGCTTGGCCGTGCCCGACGGCGCATCGTGCTTCTTCGCCTGGTGGTGCTCGACGATGTAGGGGTCGAGCGTGCCGTCGGTGGCGCAGAAGCGTGCGAGCACGAGCGCGAAGCGCCGCAGCAGCGCGACGCCGAGCGAGAAGTTGGGGGCCGTGACGACGCCGATGCGCCGGCCGACGCGTTCGGCGAGGTCGGGCATGGACCAGCCCGTGCTGCCGATCACGAGCGGCGTGCCGTTGGCCAGCGCCCACTCGAGGCGCTGCGGCACGACGGCGCCGCTGCAGGCCTCGATCGCGACCTCGACCGGTGCCTGCGGCGGCGGCTCGTGCGTGACCTGCCAGGTCAGGTCGTCGCCGAGCCGCGTGGCGATGGCGCGGCCGAGCCGCCCCTTGCCGAACAGACCGACGCGCGTGGGTGCCTTCATCGTGGTGCCTCGGCCGACAGGGTCGGCGTCGTGGTCGCGTCGCCGCGCGCCGGGCGCGCGTCGCCGAAGAACTCCTCGTGCAGTCGTTGCATGGCCGTGGCCATCTCCTCCTGCCTGACGACGAAGGACAGGTTGCGCGAGTTGCCGCCGAAGCTGACGAGCTCCGGCGTGATCGGTTGCATCGCGCGGCAGGCGCGCGCCAGCGCGTCGGGCGACGAGCGCAGGCCTTCGCCTATGGCGCACAGGATGGCGCGGTTCGTGGCCACCTCGACGCGGGCGAGGCCGGCGAGCGCTTCGACCAGGCGTTCGATCGGCGCATCGGGTTCGACGGTGCACGCCACGGAGACCTCGGCGGTCGCGACGAGGTCGATGCAGATGCCGAGGTCGCCGAACGCCGCGAACAGCCGTGCGAGGTAGCCGCTCGCGGCGAGCATGCGCGTGCTCGTCATGGTCAGCACCGTGATCGGCCCGCGGCCGGCCAGCGCGGCGACGCCGCCGCGGCCGACGGCGTGGTGCCTCGGGTCGATCGTCGTGAACGCGCCGCGCGGCCGCAGCGTGTGGCGAACGGTGACCGGGATGCCGGCGTCGACCGCGGGTTGGATCGTCGCCGGGTGCAGCACCTTGGCGCCGAAGGCCGCGAGCTCGGCGGCCTCGGCCGGGCTCAGCGCCTCGATCGGTCGCGCGCGCGGCACGATGCGCGGGTCCGCCGTGAGCACACCCTCGACGTCGGTCCAGATCTGCACCTCGCTGGCGTCGAGCGCTTCGCCGAGCAGCGCCGCCGACCAGTCGCTGCCGCCGCGACCGAGCGTCGTCGTGGAGCCGTTGGCGGTCGCGCCGACGTAGCCCTGGGTCACGACGACGTGGCCCTTGGCGAGCAGGGGAGCCATGTGCTCGCCGGCGAGCGTGCGGATCGCGGTGCGCATCGGCGCCGCACCGCCGAAGCGGTCGTCGGTGCGCAGGACCACGCGCGCGTCGATCGCGGTCACGGCGACGTCGCGGTGGCGCAGCACAGCCGCGAACAGCGTCGTCGCGATGCGTTCGCCGTGCGTGACGATGGCGTCGTTCGTGCGCGGGGTCAGCTCGCGCAGCAGCGAGACGCCGCGCAGCAGCACCTCGAGCTGCTCGTGCATGTGGCCCAGTTCGGCGTGGCACGCGGCGGCGACCGCGCCGTCGCGCGGACCCAACAGTTCGTCCGCCGCCGTCTCGGCGCGCGCGAAGATGCCCGCGACCGTGGCCATCGCCTCGTCGAGGCTGCCGCCGTGCGCGAGCTTAGCAGCCGCGAACAGCGCGTCCGTGGCCTTGCCCATCGCCGACAGCACGACGCAGGGCTGCTGCGCGCGCGCGGCGATCACGAGGTCGGCGACCAGCCGCATGCGCGAGCCGTTCTCGACCGACGAACCACCGAACTTCATGACGATCACGAGGAACTCCGCAGCATTGCTTCGGCCATGGCGATCAGCTGCCGGCAGCCAGCCTGCAGGTCGTTGCCGGTGATGAACTCGTCCTGCGTGTGGGCGACCTTGATGCTGCCGGGACCACAGAGCACGACCTGGCGGCCGCCGATGACGGCCCGCAGGCGCGGCGCGTCGCTGCCGAACGTCACGGTGGCGTGCGGGAAGCCCTGCAGCACCGTGAAGCGATCGGGAGGCGTGTGCGAGAGTTCTTCGACCGAACCGTCGGCCGGCGCCAGTTCGCGCGCAATCGAGAGGAACTGCGAGTCCGGCAGCGAGCGCACGAAGAGCACGGCCTCGGCCTGGGCCGGCACGACGTTGGGTGCGCTGCCACCGCGCAGCGTGCCGAGGTTCCAGATCTCGGGGCCGAGCTCGCGGTCCTGGCGCTGGGGCAGTTCGCGCAGGCGCTGCAGCCAGTCGAGCAGCGGCCAGATGGCGGAACGTCCGAGCTCCGGCGTGCCGGAGTGTGCCGCCACACCGGCTGTGCGCAGGCGCAGCTGCAGCGAGCCGCGTTGGCCGGTCGCCAGCGCGTTCTCGGTCGGCTCGCCGTTGATCGCGGCGACGCACGTCTGCAGCTGGGGCGCGAGCGCCACCGCCGCGGCGGCGCCGATGCTGTCGGTCTCCTCGCCGACGACGCCCAGCCACGCGAAGCCGCCGTGGCCGCGCGCCAGCAGTTCGACGATCGCCCCGAGCTGGGCGACGATCTGTCCCTTCGCGTCGCACGTGCCGCGCCCGTGCAGCAGGTCGCCGTGGCGCCGCGGCGGCAGGTAGGGCGGCACCGTGTCGAGGTGGGTCGAGAACAACAGGCGCGGCGCGCCCCACGTCGCGAGCACGTTGTTGCGACCCGGTGCGACCGGCTGGAGCACGACCTTGGCGCCGAGTTCCGTGAGCAGGCTGCGCAGCGCGGGCAGGCCTTCGTCTTCGCGCCCGGTCGTCGTGTCGGCAGCGCACAGCGCCTCGGTGCGATCGAGCAGCCAGGCGGCTGCGGGTGGGCCTTGCGGCGCCAAACTGGGTGACGTCACGAACTGAGCTCCAAACAAGAGGACCGGATCGGGCCGCTGGCGGAGCCTGTGCACCACACGTCTGGCACTCCGCACCGGGTGCCCGGCGCGACAGCCGCGGGGTATTGGCCCCAGCGGCCAACTGCGGCACCACCACGTGCGCACAGCTTCGGCGACCGTCGCCTTTCGCCAGCGCTGCGAACGGGCTGGTCGCCCTCACGCCGGGTACTCGTCGCGGCCGCTCCTCCAGCGGTTCGCAGCCACCATGCCGGGGGTCCGCACACCGGTCAAGCGAATGTCGGCGCGAATCGCAGTTGCGGCGCGCCGGCCGTGCCCGCTTCCGGCCAGGACGGGTAGGCTACCGCGGCCGCAACCTCCCTCGTTCGTGCCATGCCCATCGCCCGCCCGTTGTTCGTGCTCGCCACCTGCCTGATCGGTTTCGACGCCGCAGCCCAGCTGCCCGTCGTGACGGTCGGCGGCAGCAATCCCGACTTCGCCGATCTGCCGCAGGCCGTGGCCGCGGCCGCTCCCGAGTCCATCCTCGAAGTGCGCCCCGGCCACTACCTCGGCTTCACGACCAACAAGCCGCTGCACATCCTGCTCGACTTCACGGCGGCGACGGGATCGGTGCAGGCGCCGCCCGGCGGCGCGTACGCGATCCAGATCAACGGCCTGTTCACGGGTTCGTTCTCGGTCATCGGGCGCGGCGCCACGTTGGGGGCGGGCGTGCTCGGCGCGATCCGCGTCGCCAACACGGGGGCCTACGTGATGCTGCAGGGCCTCACCGTGACCGCGCCCGGCCTGCGCCCGGCGCTCGACGTGCAGAACGCGGCGACCGTGTTCGTCGAGCGCTGCGCGTTCGCCGGAACGCCGGCGCTGCAGATCCAGGATGCGACGTTGGCCGGCAGCAACGTCGCGTGCACGAGCCCCGCGGGTTTCGCCGTGTTCGCGAGCCGCAGCCTGCTCGACCTCGGCCACGGCAGCTATCGGAGCTACCAGGTGCCGGCGATCCACGTCGACCAGTGTGCGGTGCGTCTCGCCGGCGACGGTGCGACGCCCATCGTCGTGGCCGGTGCGCCGACCGGACCGGTGTCGGCCTTCGAAGCGATCGGCAGCCTGCTGCAGTGGGACCAGAGCCGCTTCCAGGTGGTGGCGGCCGGCGGCGCGCCGGGCTTCGTGAACCTCGGCGGCGCCGTGTTCCCGGGCGACGTGCCCACGCTCGTCACGAGCGCGGCCTCGCCCGGCGGCAACGCGACGGTGCGCATGACGGTCGGCGCGCCGACGCCGGGCCTGATCGGCTTCGACACGCTCGGGCAACACTTCACGATCTACGAGCTCACGGGCGTCTACGTCGACCCGGTGGTGCCGGTCATCGCGGCGCTCGGCATCGTCGATGCCGGTGGCCTGTCGCTGTCCGTGTCCGTGCCGCACACCGCGACGCTGCGCGGACAGACGTTCAGCCTGCAGGGCATCGTCTGGCCGCCGAGCGGCCTGCCGGTCTGGAGCGCGCCCGGCTTGTGGTCCGTGCTGTGATCGGCGGCGCGGTGCCGGCGCGTCACTGCCGCACGAACTGCGCCAGCGCGCCGACCACGTCGATCTGCTCGCCTTCGGTGAGCCCCTGGAAGATCGGCAGCGCCAGCGCTTCGGCCGCGGCCGCCTCGGCGACCGGGAAGTCCTTCGCGTCGGCGCCGAGGTGCTCGAAGCACGGCTGGCGGTGGAACGGGATCGGATAGTAGACCGCGCAGCCGATGCCCTGCTGGCGCAGGTGGGCGATCGCCGCGTCGCGCTGCCGGTGCGGCACGCGCAGCACGAACTGGTGGTAGGCGTGGCGGTCGGTGTCGGCGGGCAGCTTCGCCCAGTCGAGCAGGCCCGCATCGGCGAACAGCCGCCGGTACCTCGCGGCGTTCTCGCGCCTGGCAGCGGTGACCTTCTCCATCGCGGCGAGCTTGACGCGCAGCGCCGCGGCCTGGATCGCGTCCATGCGGAAGTTGCCGCCGATGATGTGGTGCCGATACTGCTCGGCCTGCCCGTGGTTGCGCAGCAGCCGGCACTTCGCCGCGAGGTCCGCGTCGTTGGTGGTCAGGAAGCCGCCGTCGCCGATGCCGCCCATGTTCTTGGTCGGGAACGTCGACCAGCCCGCGCAGAGGCCGTCGCCGCCGACCATGTGGCCGTGGTGTCTGGTGCCGATCGCCTGCGCGGCGTCTTCGATCAGCGGCACCGAGAACTTGCGGCAGATCGCGAGCACGGCCTGCACGTCGAACGCGGCGCCGAACAGATGCACGGCGATGACGGCCTTCGGTCGCTTGCACTTGCGCAGCGCGTCCTCGAGCCGCTTCGCATCGATGTTGAGGAACACGGGCTCGCTGTCGACGAAGACGGGTCGCGCACCGACGCGCGCGACGACGCCAGCGGTCGCGAAGAACGAGTAGGTCGGCAGCACGACCTCGTCGCCGGGCCCGATGCCGAGCGCCATGAGCGGCGCCAGCAGGGCGTCGGTGCCCGACGACATCGAGACGGCGTGCCGGCAGCCGAGGTAGCTCTGCAGTTCGCGCTCGAAGTGGTCGACTTCGGGGCCCAGGATGTACTGGCCGCTGCGCAGGACGCGCACCACGGCGGCTTCGACTTCGGCGAGTTGCGCCTTGTCGCGCGTGAGATCGATGAGGGGAACCGGCATGCGGGCGCACAGGATAGGCCCCGCGCCCGTCAACGGAAGAGGCTCCAGTGACCTTGGGCTAGGCGCGGTGCAGCGTGCCCTGGCGCCAGCGGTCGGCGAGCGTGTAGATCGGTTCGCAGAGCAGGTCGACGACGGGCATCGAAGCGAGCAGGCTCTCGTCGAACGAGGGTTCGGTCTCGGTCACCGCATCGGCGAGGGCCGCGTAGCGGTTGCGGTAGCCGCCGAGCACGCGGCGCAGCACCTCGGCATCGAGGTGGGCGCGGAAGCGCACGTGCAGCAGCGTCATGCCGACCGTCTGGTTCTGTTCGACCTCGGGCACGAGCACGACCGTACGTTCGTCGCTGCGGCCCTTCGCCACCAGGCACTGCCGCTCCATCGCGACGAGGTGCTTGGTGCCCTTGAGCACCGGGTTCTGGTTGGTGCGCGAACGCAGGCCCGCGGCGATACCGCGCTGGTCCGTGACGTGGATCCTGGCCGAGCCGGCGTCGATGTCGCCCTCGATGCGGTAGCGTGTGCTGCCCAGCACCTCGACCACGGCCGGATCGAGGCCGGCCAGCGCGCGCAGGTCGCGATAGCCGAGGCGGTCGCGGTTGGCCCCGGCTTCGACGAGCGCGCGCACGAGCGGCACCATCAGCAGCGCCTCGTCGGCCCTCGAGATGCCGACCGTGACCGTCTTGGCCTGGTGCTTGATGGCGTCGACGGGTCGCGTCAGTTGATCGATGCCGCGCGTGAGTTCTTCGGTCAGCCGGTCGATCACCACGCCCGGTGTGCCGGTCTCGCCGAACTCGATCTTGAACACGTCGAGCGGAGCCAGCCCGAGCGCGTGGTTGCACAACGACGTCAGGCGCGCGGCCGTGCGCGCCTCGAGCGTGCCGTCGTAGCGGCCGGCCAGCAGGTCGCTGCGGAACGCGGCCCAGTGCGGCTGCAGCTGCGGGCGCAGCCGGGTCAGCATGTCGTCGCCGTGTGTGCCCTCGGCGAACACGGCTTCGATGGCGCCGCGCATGCGCCGCAGCGGCAGCGCGAGTTCGTCGATCGCGAGCGCGGCCCGGTAGCCGAACAGGTGGCCCGCCATCGTCGACAGCACGTACGCGAGCGAGCCGTGCACCGCGGGCACCTCGATCGTCGCGGCTGCGGCCGCGAAGCGTGTCTCGCCGGCGGTGGCCACGACGATGGGGCAGGCCTTGTGCGCCTTGTAGATGGCGACCTCCTTCGCGACGTCGTCGGCCGTCGAGCCACCGAGGCCGGCGGCGCAGACGAGGATCAGCGGTTCGCAGGAGAGGTCGATGTGCTTCTTGTCCTCGGTCGCGTCGCAGGCGATCGACTTGTAGCAGAGCTCGCTGAGCTTGATGCGCACCTCGGCGGCGGCGATGCGGTTCCTGCCGTTGCCGACCAGCGCCCAGTAGCGGCGCGACGGCGCGTGGGCGCGCGCGATCGCGGCGATCGCGGCGTCCTGGGCCAGCACCGCGCGCATCGCGCCCGGCAGCGCGAGCAACGCGTCGAGCAGTTCGTGTTCGGCGTCGTCGTCGGCGCAACCGGCGGCGCGGGCGAGGGCCAGCGCGAGCAGCTGGCCGGCCGCGCACTGGGCGTAGAACGCCTTCGTGCTCGCGACGCTCATCTCGACGTCGCGGCCGTCGCTCGTGTAGAGCACGCCGTCGGCCTTGTCGGTGAGGTCGCTGCCGCGGCGGTTGACGATCGCGATCACGACGGCGCCGCGCGCGCGGATGAGGTCCACGGTGCGGTTGGTGTCGGTCGTGGTGCCCGACTGCGAGATGGCGACGATCAGCGTGTCGCTCATGTCGTCGCGCATGCCGAAGCCCGACAGCTCGGTGGCCGGCATCGCCTGCACCGCGATGTCCGTGGCCGCGAGCGCGTTGGCGATCGCCGCGGCGACGGCCTGCCCGGCGACGGCGGCGGTGCCCTGGCCGATGACGTGGATGCGCCGCGTGCGGCCCTGTTGCAGCGCCTGCACGGCCACGTCGGGCAGCGCGCTCGGCAACAGCACCGTGCGCAGGCGCTTGCCCTGCCGCACGACGCGGCCGCGCAGCGTCTTCTGCAGCGAGCCCGGTGCCTCGCCGATCTCCTTCTGCAGGAAGTGGCGGAACGCGCCGCGGTCGATGTCGCGCGTCGTGACGGCCGCGCGCGCGAGCTGATGCGCTTGCACCGGCAGCGGCGTGCCGTCGAAGGCGAAGCGGCCGATGCCTTCCATCTCGCCGGCGTGCTGCCGATCGAGCACGACCACCTGCCCGCGCGAGCCGTTCGCCTCGGTGCCCGGCGTCTCGCCGTCCATGCGCAGGTAGCGCTCGCACTCCTCGATGACGCCGTACGGTTCGCTGGCGACGACGAACGTGT
Organism: Planctomycetota bacterium; assembly: GCA_036274315.1. GTDB lineage: Bacteria > Planctomycetota > UBA1135 > UBA1135 > UBA2386 > DASVAL01. The sequence continues at coordinate 17,430 of DASUFY010000270.1, forward strand.
CTTCGGCCAGACCGACGTACAGGGCCTGGCCCGAGCCGCGCAGCGACAGCGCCAGCCGGTGCGGGTCGCGCGTCGTCGCGGCGCCGATCGCGACCGAACCCTCGAAGCTCGCGACGGTGCGGCGGAACGCGTCGCCGAACTCGCTGCCGAGCCGCAGTTCGCGCGAGACGAGCGCCGGGATCACCTTGGCGTCCGTCGTGATCGCGTCGTGGAAGTGCAGACCGTGGCGGCGCACGAGCTCGTGGTGGTTGTCGACGTCGCCGTTGAGGGCGCCGATGACATGGGGCCCGCCGGCACCCGGGTCCGCCGTCTCCTCCTGATTGAGCGGGTGCGCGTTGGGTTCGCTGATGATGCCGACGCTGGCCCAGCGCGTGTGGCCCAGCACGAGCACCTCGACGCCCGGCCGGCGCAGCGCGGCCTGCAGCAGCGCATCGCCGCGCATGCTCGCGCGCAGCGCGCGCACGTTGTCGCCGAGTTCGCCGATCTCGGCCGCGTGCTTGTAGACGAAGTCGAGGCAACCGTCGGCGCGACGCACCGAGCCGCTCTGGAACAACGGGTCGTCGCTGCGCCCCGCGAGCAGCGCACGCAGCTCGCCGTCGTCGACGTCGATGCCGGACACGATCACCGACAGGCCCGCCGAGTCGCGGCCGCGCACCTCGAGGCGGTCGAGCGCCGACAGCGCCGACTGCAGGCTCGAGAAGGCGGCGGCGGCCGCCGTGTGCGGCAGGTCGCCGCCGGCGAGCTCCCGCACGCCGTCCGCATGGGGCAGGCGATCGCGCAGCACGGCCCAGAGCGCGTCCTTGAGGCGCACGAGCGTGGCGTTCCGGCGTTCGACGTCGGGGTCCGGTGCCTCGGTGACGCTCGTCGCGTCGAGCGTGCGTTCGAACTCGGCCAGCGCCGACTGCATCGTCTCGAGGCGGGCCCGCAGGTCGCGCACGAGCTGCGGGTGCTGCAGCAGGCTCCAGAGCCCGGCCACCGACTTCAACTGCGCATCGAGCCCGCCCAGCGCATCGGCGGCGCCGGCGAGCGTGGTCGCGTCGAGAGGCGGCGCGAACGCGCGCTCAGCCTCGCCGGCGAGTGCCTGCAGCCGTTCGACGGCGGGCGGTTGTCGTCGACTGGCGCGACGCAGCACGGCGATGATGCCACACATGGATGGGTCGGTTGGTCAGGGCGCGGCGAACTGCTCGAGTCCGGCGCGCAGACTGGCGGCGAGACCGGGCTCTCCCGCCTCTTCGATCGCCTGTGCGAGATGCTTGAGCCAGTTCGAGGTCGGGGCCGGAAGGCTCCTGGGGGCCACCTTGACGTGCACGGGCGGTGTGGTCCAGCGCAGCCGCATGGTGTCGCAAATGACCACACCGAGGTTGCCTTCGAGAGCCAGCGCCGTGCGTTCCCGCGCCAGGTCCGCGGCGACCTTCGCGGGCAGCTGCACGTGCACGGCGCCGTCGATGCCGGCCTGGATCAGGCCGTCGTCGGTCCATTGCACGAACAGGTCGCCCTGCTTGCACGACAGCACCTCGATGCCGCCGCCGAACGGCGTGTCGGGATCCGCCGCGGGTCGCGGCGTCTGCAGGGCCTGACCCGACTTCGTGCGCGCCGCGCCGAGCAGCGCCTCGATGCCCGCCTGCTTGTCCGGGTACGACTCGCCCTGCCCCAGCGGGTGCGCGTCGCCGAGCCAGTCGACGAGCGCCTTGTGCGCCTCGAGACCGACTCGCTGGCCCCAGGGATCACCCTGGAACGTGCGTTCGTCGGCGAGTGCGTCGAACAGCGGCTGCAGCGGCGGCGTGCGGCCGGCTCCGAGCAGCAGCCGCGCGAAGCGCACGCGCGCGCGCGGATCGGCTTCGGGCATCGTGACGGCGGACTGCTCGCCGAGCATCACCTTGCCGAAGCGTGCGTGGGTGCGCGTGAGCCAGGCGGGGTCGTGCTCGTAGGCAGCGAACAGCTGCGCCAGCTGCTGGCGCCGGTCGGGCGCCAGCGCGGCGCGCTGCGCGAGGCCGCGCATCGCCTGGGGCCGCCAGTAGAAGTCCTTGTCCGTGGCCCAATCGACGAGCAGGTCGAACACGGCCGGTTCGACGGAGGTCTGGTCCGCGATCTGCTCGACGAGCGCGAGCGGCACCTGGTCGAGGCCGTGTTGCTTCGTGAACGCGCGGATCGCCGGCACCGCGGCCGCCCCGGCCGCCGCGACCTTGCGCGCTGCGGCGAGGCGCAGGCCGTACCGCGGCGACGTGGCCGAGAGCTCGACGTCCTTGGACCAGTCGGCCGCGGCAGGATCCTGGCTCGCCGGCCAGAGCGCGAGCAGCGGCGCAGCGAGCGCGAGCAGCAGCAGGGCGCGCACGGGATGCACGCGTCCCACCGGTGCTGGGGTCACTGCAGCCGGGCTCCCTGGAGCCGCGCTCACTGAACGGTGTCGGCGTCCATCTGGTAGATCAGGACGACGACGCCGTCTTCCTTCTCCTCGCCGACGTAGAGCTTGCCCGTGACGGTGACGATGCCGGGCTTGATGTCCATCGTGACCCCGTCGGGCAGCGTGCAGAAGACGATCTCGTTCATCTTCGGCATGCCGTTGCAGCCGCACGCGTTGTTGACGAGCATGAACTGGTTGACGGGTCCGCCGCCGGGCACCTCGCGCTGCATGAAGCCCTTGATCTCGACTGTGACCTCGTCGAGGTCGGTGACCTCCTTGGGCAGCGTCATGCCTTCCTTGTAGTCGAAGCCGGCGAGCTGGTTGAACCCGACCTTGGTCGGGTCGTGGGCGAGGCAGGCGAGCACGGCGAGCAGTGCGGGTAGGCGGAACATGGCGGCACCCGAAGGATAGCAGGGCGGGGGCCCGGAGTCAGGCATCGGACGGCTGCGGAGCGGCGGCGCGGTCCCGGCGCGGCCGGCGCCGGGAGGTACCGCGTCACGTCACCCGCACCTGCGAGATGCCCGGATCGCAGGACGGCAACTGGATCTGCATCGACTCGAGCGCCGCCACGAGGATCTCGCTGACCGCCAGGTCGCGGTACCAGTTGCGGTCCGCGGGCACGACGAACCACGGCGCTTGCTTCGTGCTCGTCTCGGCCAGGGCCTCCGTGTAGGCCTCCTGGTAGGCGTCCCAGTGCGCGCGCTCGTCGAGGTCGGCGGGGTTCCACTTCCAACACTTCTTCGGGTTGTCGATGCGCTCCTGCAGGCGCTCGCGCTGCTCGTCCTTGCTGATGTGCAGGAAGAACTTGAGGATCGTCGTGCCCTCGGAGACGAGCATCTGCTCGAACGTGCGGATGTGTTCGAAGCGCGGGCGCCAGCGCCGTTCGGGCACGAGGTCGTGCACGCGCACGACGAGCACGTCCTCGTAGTGGCTGCGGTTCCAGATCGCGATCTCGCCGACCGCGGGCACCTGCGCGTGGCAGCGCCAGAGGAAGTCGCGCGCGAGTTCGTTCGGCGTCGGCTTCTTGAAGCACGTCACCTTGACGCCCTGCGGGTTGACGCCGTCGAACACGGTGCGGATCACGCCGTCCTTGCCGCCCGCGTCCATGGCCTGCAGCACGACGAGCAGGCGGTGGCGGCCCTCGGCGTAGAGCGCTTCCTGCAGCTCTTCGAGCCGCTCGTTGAGCTCGTCGAGGCGCGACCTGGCCGCGTGCTTGTCGCCGTCGAAGCACGGCGTGCCGCGCGGGTCGTGGTCGGCGAGCCGGAGCTTCTTGCCTGGAAGGACACGAAGGCGATCGAAGTTGGATGCCATGGCAGGTCGACGCGGAGGCGGGACCTCGCAAGGTAGCCGATGCGCCGCGGTCCGCAACGTCCGGCGCGCCGAGAACCCCGCCGCTCTGCGCCCAAGTGCGGAAGCTGCGCGCGCGGCACCGCACCTATCATGCTGGCCCGCTTCAAGCCCATGGGTGTGCCATGCGCGCAATCGATGCGTTGCTCTCCGTCGCGCTCTTCACGGCTCCGCTGGCCTGCCAGACGATCTGGATCGTCGACGGCGACGGTGGCGGACAGTTCACGTCGATCACCGCCGCCGCGCAGGTGGCCAACGACGGTGACATCATCCTCGTGCGCTACTGGTCCGGGCTCGCCGTCTCGTGGGACTTCGTGCTCACGAAGGGACTGACGATCGTCGGCATCGGTTCGAACCGGGCCGAGGTGATAGGCCACCTCGTGATCCAGGGGCTGACGGCCAACCAGCGCGTGGTCCTGCGTTCGCTGCAGCCGGACTCGCTGCCCGGCCACGCCGCGCGCGTGACCGTGCAGCAGTGCGCGGGCGCGGTCGTGCTCGACGACGTCGTGCTCGACGGCGTCGCCGGTGCGATGTCGGGCGATGCGGGCCTCGAGGTCGCCGGCAGCAGCCACGTCGCGATCGGGCGCAGCCACCTGTACGGCGACGTCGGCGTGCGCGTCGAGGGCGCGACGGTGACGTGCACCGACTCGACCGTGCTCGGTCGCAGCAACCCGGGCGGACCCGGAGCGACCTCGCCGGCGCTGCAGGCGACGAACGCACGGCTCTGGCTGAGCAGCTCGCTGTTCAGCGGCGGCAGCAACATGAACATGGGCTCCTGGTCGGGACCCGGCCGGAACGGCCTGCTGCTGCAGGGCACCGCGGCGACGTTGGCCTCGTGCACGGTCTACGGCGGCTACGGTTTGCTCGGGTTCGCCGCCAGCATCGACCTCGACGCGGCGAGCTCGCTCACGTTCGATGCGGCGACCTGGTTGCGCGACGGCATCGGCGGCTCGGGCAGCGTCGCGAACGCCGAGACAGGCGCGGTGATGGGTGGCATCGTCTCGGCCCAACCGGCCGACTTCGTGATCGACGCGTCGCCGGGCGACTTCGCGGTGCTCGCGGTGTCGTTGCTCGAGCCGCAGGTGACGACGCCGTTCGGCCCGCTGTGGCTGCTGCCGCCGACCATCGACGTCGTCGCGGTCGGCATGGTGCCCGTGCGCGGCACGTTCACCGCGCCGCGCGGCGCACCGCACGGCTCTGCGTTCGCGATGCAGGGCATCGTGCTGCACCAGGCCGACGTGCGCTTGTCGACGCCGCTCGTGAGCACGACTCGCTGACGGACCGAAGGGCATGCCGATCAGTCCGGCAGACGGACGTGCACGTCGAGCCACTCGCGCGATTGGATCGTCACGCGCCGCTGTTGCAGCCCGTGCGTGCCGAAGTCGAACTGCAGCAGGTACTCACCGGCAGGCAGGACCGGGCGGAACTCGTTGGGACCACCCTCGACCAGCTCCCCGACCCCAGAGGTGCGCCGGCCGCGCGCCTCGTCGAGCTCGAACGAGAAGCGATCGCTGCAGTCGGTGCCGGCGGCATCGTACACGCGACACGTGCCGCCGACGTAGAGGCCGCTGCCGTCGGTCGCGTGCACCGTGAACCTGCCGCCGAACGAGGCTGGCACCACGAGCCGCACGGGGGCGCCGCCGACTTCGACGTCGCGCTCGATCGGCAGCAGGAACCGGCCGTTGCGGTCGCCGGGTGCGGGACCGATCTGCAGCCGGTAGTGGCCCGCTTCGAGGAAGATCCGGAACGGGCCGCTGCGTTCGCCGCGCAGCAGCTGCTCGGCGCCTTCGCGGCCATCGGCGCGATGCCAGCGCACGAGCGTGTTGCGCACGCGGAACTCGCCTTCGAACTCGAGCGACACCTCGCCGAGCGATTCGACGAGCTCGAGCACGACCCTCTGACCGGCGTGCTCGGGGCCCAACGTGCGCCATTCGGAGCGCAGGTGCTCGTGCGTGGCGCGCACGCGCACCGACTCCTGGGTCAGGACGAAGCGCAGCTCGCCGTTGGCCGCGGTGGTGTGTTCCCGCCACCCTTCGATCGCGATCTCCGCTTCCGGCAGCGGCGAACCCGCGCGCACGCAGCGCAG
>DASUFY010000271.1:0-27931 GCA_036274315.1 Planctomycetota bacterium
ATCGTCGCATCCGAGATCGTTCGCCCCTGCCAGACACCCGCGACCAGCTCCTCGCGCGTGACGACCCGGTCGGGATTGCGGCACAGGAAGGCGAGCAGGTCGAAGACCTGTGGTTCGACGTGCCGCGGCTGGCCGCGGTGCCGCAGCTCGTAGTGGTCGGCGTCCAGTTCGAAGTCGTCGAAGCGGTAGAGCATCGCGCGGAAGCAACCGGGAGCGGCGAGCTTACCCGACCCCGGCAATCCTCACGAAACCTCCGACAAGGACTCAGCTGGCCCTCCAGCGCCGGGCGTCGCCGTCGTGCACAACCGTGACCACGACGATGGCGCCGCACGTCGCGGTGGCCACGTCGACATCGACGACCCCTACGAAACGAGATCCTGACATGACCTACTCCACCACGACCCTGCGCAGCGCTCCCGACCTCGGCGCCATCAAGCAGAAGCAACGCGCCACCTGGGCCTCCGGCGACTACTCGCTGATCGGCAACACGCTGCAGATGGTCGGCGACCGCCTCGCGAAGGCGCTCGAAGTGCACCCTGGTTCGCGCGTGCTCGACGTCGCCGCCGGCAACGGCAACGTCAGCCTCGCCCTCGCGCGCCTTTGGTGCGACGTCACCTCGACCGACTACGTGCAGTCGCTGCTCGACGATGGCCGCGCGCGCGCCGAAGCCGAAGGCCTCGAGCTCGACTTCCGCATCGCGGACGCCGAGCAGCTGCCGTTCGAGGACGGCGAGTTCGACGGCGTGGTGTCCACGTTCGGAGTGATGTTCGCGCCGGACCAGCAGCGCGCTGCCGCCGAACTGCTGCGCGTCTGCCGCAGCCGCGGCCGCATCGGCCTGGCGAACTGGACGCCCGATGGCTTCGTCGGCGCCATGTTCCGCGTGCTCGGCAGGCACGTGCCGCCGCCGCCTGGCTTGCGGTCGCCTGCCGACTGGGGCCGGCGCGACTGGATCGAGAAGCGCTTCCGCGCGGCGACGTTCGAGCTGTCGTTCGGTCTGCGGACCTTCGAGTTCGCCTACGACTCGCCGCGGCACTTCGTCGCGTTCTTCCGCACCTACTACGGTCCGGTCGCGAAGGCCTTCTCGGCGCTCGACGTCGATGGGCAGAGGCTGCTCGAGGCCGACCTGCTCGCGCTGATCGCCGAGTTCAACACGGCGAGCGACGGCACGATGCGTGTCCCGGGCGAGTACGCCGAGATCCTCATGACGAAGGCGTGAGTCGGCGTCAGATCGAGCCCGTGATCGCGACCGTGAACGACAGGTTGCCGGCGCCGAGCGCGACGGCCTGCAGCGCGACCGAGGTGCCCGGGGGCAGGCCGGGCGGCACCACGAACTGCAGCTGTTCGTGGCCCGGCGGGCATGAAAGGCACGGCGACGTCATCGTCAGCAGCCCGGCGGTGACGGGAACGACCGGCAGGTCGAGCACGACGCCGCCGCCGAAGCCGGGGATCTGGATGCACTGGCTGCCGCTGGCGGCAGCGAACAGGCCGAACGGCGACAGCATGTCGCCCCAGACGGTCAGCGTCACGGTCTCCGACGGCACAGCGGTCACCGGCAGGTTCTGGCAGCTCGGCAGGTAGCTGCTGGCATGGTTGCCCGAACTCCCGGACCAGGCGAGGCCGGGGCCGGCGAGCTGGGCCGTGGCGGAGGCGGAGAGCAGACATGCGGCACAGGTCGCGGCAACGAGGAATGGGTTCATGGTGGTGGGATCGTGGTTGCGGAAGCGCCTCGGGCAGGGGGTGCGCAGGCGCGGCAGTGCATGCTACCGCGATCGCTGCACGCGCGCAGGCGGGCGCTGCGGCCCGTTCACCGCCAGCCGTAGTCCCACCAGAATGCCGGTGCCACGCGCGGCTGATCGGGTGGCGCCAGCACGAAGGCGAAGCCGATCGCGGCGGGTGCTGCGGTCGCCGGCCGGCCGTTGTACTGCGTCGCGCCGAAGCGCTCGCCGATCGCCAGCAGCTCGAACTGCTCGAAACGACCGGTCGCTTCGTTCCACGACGCGCGCCCGGTCAGCGTGACGGACACGCCGCGCGCGTGTTCGACGGGTTGGCCGCGGTCCTCGACGATCCAACGGCCCGTTTGTTCGGTGCGCGTGTGTCCCGTGAACCGCAGCTGCAGTCGCTGCGCGGCGCCCGCGACGACCTCGCTCCGCAGGCTGCCTTCGATCAGCGTGCCCTTCGGGAACGGCGGCGTCTGGCCGCGCACGGAATCGACGAGGTGCAGTCGCGCGAGCCGTTCGACGAGCGCTCGCGGCAGTTCGACGGTGGCGCCGACGTCGTGGCTCGCCGGCACCATCGAACCCGCCTCGCTCTCCGTGAACCAGACGTGGTCCTCGTTCCACGCGCGCGTCTTCCAATCGTGTTCGTCGACGGGCGCGTCGAGATCGCGCACGTACTCGGCGAGCACGAGCCCGTCCTCGGGGTAGCGGTCCTCGAAGCGCTTCGTCGCCTCGAGCCTCTGCACCTGCCCGGCGTCGAGGTGTCGTTCGCCCTCGCCGAGCTCGCGCCAGCGTTGCAGCGCCTCCTTCAGCATCGCCGCCACACGCTCGGGGCTCGTCGTGTTGACCGACGCCAGGAACCTGCCCGACGGCGCCACCGCATAGATGCCCTGCCGCGTGCTCGTCGGCGCGGTGCGCCCGCCGTAGTGGCCCTGTTCGCAGAAGCCCTTGAACACGTCGCACTCGGCGTCGCCGCCGCGCTGCAAGCGTCCGACCTCGTCGGCGACCGTGACGAAGTCCGCCAGCAGTCGTTCGACCTCGGCATCCGACCAGACCGACCGTCTGGCGATGACGCCGTTGTTTCAAGTCTGGCCCAGCGGGTGTCCGTTCATGGCCCACAGCAACACCGGCTTGTCGAGCCGGTTCGCTTCGACGAGCGCGGTGCGGAACTCCGACCGCCACGGCACCAACTGCCACGCCAGCTCCTCGGCGACCGGCACGATCGCCGCGAGCTGTCGCGCGAACTCGTCGGCGCCAGGCTGCTGGGCGCGGGCGCAGGCCAGCGGAACGAGCATCAGGAACGCGGGCAGACGGGTCATGCGGTGCTCATGCTACCGCGCGCGGCGCGGCGGTGGCCGGTCAGCGGGCGTTCGCACGCCGGCGCCGCAGCCACCCCGCCACGTCGTCGAACAGCGAGTACGCCACCGGCGTGACCAGCAGCGACAGCAGCAGGCTCAGCGCCTGCCCGCCGACGATGACCTTGGCCATGTCGGCGCGGTTGGCCGCGCCGGGGCCCTTGCCGAGCGCGATCGGGATCATCGCCGCGATCAGCATCAGCGTCGTCATGAGGATCGGCCGCAGGCGCACGCGGTTGGCCTCGTGGATCGCCCAGACGCGCACGCGCCGGTGCTCGGGCTGGCGGCCCAGCCAGCGCTGGAAGCGCGGGCCGAAGCGCGCCTGCTCGCCGCTGCGCCACTCGGCCGGCACCGTGGACGGATCCTCGTCGGCGTGGCGGCGCAGCACGTTGGTGAAGTCGATCTGCAGGATGCCGTTCTTCTTGACGATGCCGAACAGCAGGAACAGCCCGAGCACGGAGAACAGCGTCAGCGGGTTGCCGAGCACCAGCAGCGACACCAAGGCGAACGGGATCGTCAGCGGCACCGCGAGCAGGATCACGATCGGGTGCACGTAGCTCTCGAACTGGGCCGCGAGGATCATGTACATGAGCACCAGCGACAGCAGGAAGGCGAGGAAGAACGCGGCGATCGCCTGCTGCTGGTTCTTGGCGCGGCCCACCGCCTCGAAGCGGTAGAGCGGCGGCGCGTGCAGCTTCCGGAAGGCGGCGTTGAACTGGTCGAACACGGTGCCCATCGGCGTGCCGGCGAGGTTGGCGATGATCGAGATCTTGCGCTGCCGCTGCGCGCGATCGATCTGCGACGGGCCGATCGCCTCGCCGACGTGCGCGATGCTGCCGAGCCGCACGAGCTCGCCCCTGCTCGAGCGCAGCGTGAGGTCGGGCATCACCGCGACGTCGTCACGGTCGGCGGCGACGGCGCGCAGCCAGACGTCGTAGTTCTCGCCGTCGGCCTCGTCCTTGTAGTCGGTGACGATCTCGCCGCCGACGAGCGTGCGCATGGCCGACGCGACGTCGGAGATGGTGACGCCGAGGTCGCTGGCCGCGAGCCGGTCGACCGCGATGCGGACCTCGGGCTTGCGCGCGCGCAGCGTCGTGTCGACGTCGGCGATGCCCGGCGTCGCGCGCAGTTCCTGCATGATGCGCTCGGACAGTTCGTCGAGCACACGCAGGTCGGGGCCGATCAGCTGGAACTCGACGTCGGCGTTGGCCGCGCCGATGTTGACCACCGCGGGCACCTGCACGCTGGCGCGCAGTTCCGGCCACGCCGCCATCATCCGGCGCGCCGCGAGCATCAGCTGCAGCTGCGTGAACGGCGTCTTGCGGTCCTGGATCTCCGTGAGCCGCACGTAGATCGTGCCCTCGGCCACCGGGCCCTCACCGGGCGCCTGCCGTCCGCTCGTGTCGCCGATCTGCGTCAGCACGTGCTCGACGCCCTGCATCGCGGCGAGGCGCGCTTCGATCGCGGCGAAGACCTCGCTCGTGCGCTGCAGCGTCCAACCCTCCGGCGCGCGGATGGCGACCTCGAACTCGCTCTGGTCGTCCTTCGGGATGAAGTCGAAGCCGACCATCGCGAACAGGCCGCGGTAGTGCAGCGACTGCATCGGGAACAGGCTCGCGACCGACACGACGGTCGCGAGCACGATGGCCCAGCGGTGGCGCAGCGACCAGCGCAACGTGCGCAGGTAGGGCCGTTCGAACAGCCAGCCGTAGAAGCCGCCGCCGGTGTGCGCGCCGTGGCCGCCGGGGTCGGCGCTGCCCGCGCGCAGCAGGCGCGAGCTCATCATGGGCGTCAGCGTCAGCGACACGAGCAGCGACACGAGGATCGCGACCGCGCAGACGATGCCGAAGCTGCGCAGGAAGCGGCCGACCGTGCCGCTCATGAACGCGATCGGCAGGAAGATCACGAACAGCGACAGGCTCGTGGCGAGCACCGCCAGCATGATCTCCCGCGTGCCCTCGATCGCGGCCTGCACCTTGGACAGGCCCTTCTCCTCCATCCAGCGGAACACGTTCTCGATCACGACCACGGCGTCGTCGACGACCACGCCGATCATGAGCACCATCGCGATCAGCGTGATGTTGTTGACGGTCAGGTCGAACGCGCGCATCACCGGGAACACGGCGATGATCGACACCGGGATCGCGACCGCGGCGACGATCGTGGGCCGCCAGTCGCGCAGGAACAGCAGGATCGTCAGCACGACGAGCGCGGCGCCGAGCAGCAGGTGGATCTCGACCTCGTGCATCGAGGCGCGGATGAAGCGCGACTGGTCGCGCGTCACCGTCATGGTCACGTCGCCCTTGCCCTCGGCGGCGAGCGCCTGCTGCAGCACGAGCACGCGCGCCTTGACCGTGTCGATGACCTCGACCGTGTTGCTGCCGCTCTGCTTCTGGACCACGAGCGACACGGCGTTCCGGCCGTCGAAGCGGGTCAGGCCGCGCGGTTCCTCGACCGTGTCCTCGACGTTGCCCTCGGGACCGAGGTCGCGCACGCGCACGGGCTGGCCGCCGATGTCGGCGACGATGAGATCGGCGAAGTCGCGCGGGTCGTGCACGCGGCCGACCGTGCGCAGCACCAGCTCGCGCCGCGCCTGGTCGACGCGGCCGCCGGGCAGCTCGAGGTTCTGCTGCTGCAGCGCCCGCTTGACGTCGTCGATGGCGAGCCCGTAGGCCTCGAGCTTCTGCGCGTCGACGCGGATCTGCACGGCCCTGGGCCGTCCGCCGACGAGGCTGACCGCGCCGACGCCGCTGAGGCTGCTCAGTTCGTCGCCGATCTGCCGGTCGGCGATGTCGGTCAGCTCGCGCAGATCGCGCTGGCCCGCGACGACGATGGTCAGCACCGGCTGCGCGTCGAGGTCGAACTTGTCGACGATCGGCGTGTCGGTGCCGGGCGGCAGCAGCGACAGGATCGTGTTGATCTTGCCCTGCACCTCCTGTTGCGCCACGTCGCGGTCCTTCTCGAGCAGGAACTGCACGGTCACGAACGAGCGGCCCTCGGTCGTCGTGCTGCGCAGTTCGTCGATGCCGGAGATCGTGTTGACGGCATCCTCGACGAGCTTGGTGACGCCGGTCTCCATCTCCTCGACCGACGTGCCCGGCCGGTTGGTCGTGATCATCACGACGGGCAGGTCGACGTTCGGGAACAGGTCGACGCCGATGCGCAGCATCGTGACCAGCCCGAGCACGACCGGGAACAGGCACAGCATCACGGTGAAGACCGGACGCCGGATGCAGAGCGCCGGCAGGCTCACTTGCCGGCTCCCGGGGCCGGCGCCAGCTGCACGGGCACAGCCTCGGCGAGCCGCGCCGCGCCGCTGATGACGACCTCGTCGCCGGGACCGAGGTCACCCTGCACCACCTCGAGGAACGTGCCGTCGTGCCGGCCCGTCGTCACCTTGTGCTCGCGCGCCTTGCCGTCCTCGACCGTGAACACCTTGCTCTGCCCGAGTGCCACGACGACGGCGTCCTGCGGCACGAACACGACCGCGGCATCGACGCGGGTCTCGATCGCGCCGTGCGCGAAGCCGCCCGGCAGCAGTCTGCCCGCCTCGTTGTCGATGCGGATCTCGACCTCGAAGGTGCGATTGCGGTCGTCGGCCACCGGCGCGATGCGATCGACGACCCCGGTCACTGGCTCGCTCGCGGACGGTACCACGACGGAGACCGTCTGGCCCTTCGCGACCGTCGCCGACCAGCGCTCGGGCACGTCGGCGCGGAACTTGATCGGTTGCGGATCGACGACGTGGAACAGCGCGTCGCCCTCCTTGACGTAGTCGCCGACGGACACGAGGCGCCTGGCGACGCGCCACGGCCCGCCTGCCGGTGTCGCGACCGCCGTGTCCGCGAGCGCCTTCTTGCTCTGCGCGAGTTCCTCGGCGCGGACCACCGCCATGGCCGCCTTGGCGCGCGCGTCCGCCACGGCGAGTTCGCGCGACGTCAGCGCCGCCTGCCAGGCCGCGCGCAGGTCGTCGTGCTCCTGCTCGGTGATCAGCGGCGGCTTCTCGGCGAACATCGCGTCGCCGCGCCGCCAGCGCAGCTCGGCGTTCTGGGCCTCGATGCCGGCCTTGGCCACGGCCGGCACCTTGTCGACGTCGAGTTCGCCCGCGGGTGGGCTCTGCAGTCCGAGTTCGGCCAGCGCCGCCTGCAGCGCGGCCTGGCGCTGCGCCACCGCCAGCTCGTAGTCGGCGGCCTCGACACGGACCAGCACGGTACCCGCCGCGACCGCGTCACCGACGTCGTGCTCGACCGCGGCGATGCGGCCGGCGACCTTGGCCGCGAGCACCGCCTGCTCGTCGCCGCGCAGCGTGCCGACCACCTCGACCGTGCGCGTCACAGGCTGCACCTTGACTGGCTGCAGCGCCACGAGTACGCGCGAATCGGCGGCCGAAGCGGGCTCCGTCGCCTGCCGCTGGCACGCGGCGGCGGCCAGGATCGCGAAGAACAGCAACAAGGTCGACAACTGCTTGCGCACGATGGGGCCTCGGGTCAATACTGGCCGGTCGGTTTTGATCCCCCGAGGTTAGACGACCCCCTCGGTGTCCTGCAAGCAGCGAGTGGAAGTGCAACGACCCGACGAACGGAAGCGGCTCGAGATCATGCGCGTCGCCGCGACGATGTTCGCGCAGCGTGCCTACCACGAGGTGCGTCTCGACGAGATCGCCGCGGCGACGCGGCTCGGCAAGGGCACGATCTACGTCTACTTCGCCAGCAAGGACGATCTCTACACGACGCTGATCGCCGAGGGCATCGACCAGCTGATCGTCGAACTCGGCGAGGTCGGGCGCGACACGGGGCCCGCGTGGCCGGCCATCGAGCGCGCCGTCGCGGCGTTGTGCGCGTTCGCCGGGCGCTTCCCGCACCTCTACACGCTGATGCGCAGCGGCCTGCCGCCGCAGGAAGGCCGCCTCGCGCACAAGCGCACCGAACTCGCCAGCGCCATCGCCCGCATCCTTCGCAAGGGCGTGAAGGCCGGCGAACTCGACGATCCCCATCCGGAGTTGACGGCCGAGTTCGTGCTGAGCTTCGTGCGCGTCGCGTTGCTGTTCCCACCGAAGGGCCTCGGCGAGCGCGCGATCGCGAAACACATCCTGCGCGTGCTCGGCCGCGGCGTGCTGACCGGCAAGAGGCAGAAACGATGACCGCATCCCAGAAGACGCGTCTCCCGCTGCTGACCCTGTCGCTGCTGACCGCATTGCCGCTGTTCGGCGCGTGCGCCACGGACCAGCAGGCCGACGTCGACCTCTGGCGCCGCGAGGTCGCGCTCGGCGACACACCGGCCTTCGTGCCGGGCACGCCGCTGTCCCTGGCCACGGCCGTGCGCCTCGCCAACGACCAGAACGAGCGCATCGCGATTGCCGGCGAGGACTTCGTGCAGGCCTGCGCCGAGCGCGCGCGCATCAACGCCGACTTCTTCCCGCAGGTCGACCTCGCGCCGAGCTTCATCTATCGCGAGAAGACCAACTCGGGCGTCAAGTTCCTCGACCAGTCGTCGCTGCTCGACGTGCCCGTGCACGCGCAGTGGACGCCGTTCGACGGCTTCCGCACGGTCAACCTCGCCTCGGCCGCCGACCTGACCGCTGAGCAGCGCCGTTCGCTGCTGCTCGACCTGCGCGAGACCGTCGTGCTCGAGGTGGCCCAGGCCTACTACCGCGTGCTGCGCGCCGAACGGCGCGCCGAGCTGCTCGAGCAGTCGATCGCGACGCAGGAGCAGCGCGTGCGCGACTTCGCCGCGCGCGAACGCATCGGCACGGCTCGCACGCTCGATCGCACCCAGGCCGAGGCGCTCGTGTCGCGCACGCGCCTCGACCTGTTCGACACGCGCGCCGACGCGCTAGCGGCGCGGCAGGCCCTGAGCCTGTTGACGGGCGCCGACGTGCACGACAGCCCGCTGCACGACGACTTCGTGCTGCCATCCGAACGGCCCGACGGCGAGGCGCTGCTGGCGCTCGCCGCGCAGCGGCGGCAGGACCTGCAGGCCGCCGCTCTCGCGGCCGAGGCCGCGCGTGCGCGCGTCGAGGTCGCCTTCGGCCAGTACTACCCGTCGATCGGCGTCAGCGTGGACTGGTTCCTGTCGCGCGCGAGCCTGCCGACCGAACGCGACTGGACCGGCCTGCTGAGCCTCTACCTGCCGCTGTTCTCGGCGGGACGCATCGCCGCGGAGGTGCGCGAGGCGTGGTCCCAGTTCCGCCAGGAGGTGTCGCGCTACTCGCTGCTGCGGCGCACGATCGAACACGATCTCGCGGTGGCGCTCGACCAGCTCGCGACGCTCGATCAGCGCCTCGACGAACTGAAGACGCTGACCGCCGCCGACGCCGAATCGCTGCGGCAGGCAGAGGCCAGTTCGCGCGCGGGCCTCGGCACGAACCTCGTGCTGCTGCTCGCACAGAACCAGCTGCAGCGCAGCCAGGTCGACGTCGCCGAGACCGAACTGGAGCGCAAGGTGGCGTGGCTCGGCACGCTGCGCATCACCGGCGCGCTGACCGCCGGCACCGTCGACGTGCCGCTGCCCGCACCGCCGCCGCCGCGACCCGTGCCGGTGTCGCCGTTCGTGCTCGCGCCCTCGAGCGACTGAATGGGTGTTCCCTGCCGGCCCGGTCACGAGCCGGGTCGGCGTCGCACGCGTTCGAGGTATTCGCGAGCCGACTGGGTGAGCCGTTCGCGCAGCTGCGCACGGCCTGCCTGGTCGTCGTCGTACTCGAGCAGCCGGGAGGACCGCAGATGGGGTGGCAGGCTCTCGCCGCGCGCGACGAGCTGGATCGGATCGCAACGCAGGGCGTGACACAGACCCAGGTCGTAGAGCACGTTTCGATCCTGACCGGTCATCACCGCCAGCAGCAATTCGGCGCCGAGGATCTCGAGCACGTTGCTGTCCGGGCCGCTCTTGTGCACGGCCTGCATTCCAGCTGCCGTGAGTGCGGGCACGATCACGTCGCCGTACAGCTCGTCGAACGATGCGTTGTGTGGCAGCAGCACGAACGCACTGCCGCGCGTCACTCGCATCGGGTCGGAAGTCGGCACCTCGGCGTCGCGACCGGGGTGCCTCATCGCATGCCGGCGCAGCAGGCGCTGGATCGTTGCAAGCCTTCCGGAGCTGCGCGGTCCGCGCTCACGGGCCGTGCCGAGGAACTCGCACACCTGCTTGCGCACCCTGTCGAGATCGACGCCGAGGTTGAGGAGGACCTGGGCCGCGATGCCCTCGTTCTCGCCGATCAATCCAAGCAGCAGGTGTTCGGTGCCGATGTGGTCGTGGCCCAGTTCACTCGCCTCTTCGCGCGACAAGTCGAGCACCGTCTTCGCGCGCGGCGTGAGGGGCAGCCGGCCCATAGCGACCATCGAGGGGCCCACCTTGACGATCCTCTCGACCTCGCGGCGGATCTTCGCGAGGTCGACGGTCATCGCCGCGAGCACGTTGGCGGCGACCCCGCTGCCTTCCTGGACCAGGCCGAGCAGCAGGTGTTCGGTGCCGATGTACCCGTGGTTGAGCTTCCTCGCCGCCTGGCCGGCGAGGATCATGACCATCTTGGCGCGGTCGGAGAAGCGATCGAAGCCGGGGTCCGTCGTCCGGTGGCGCTCCTCATGGGGCCAACGGAACCGCGGTGGCGCGTCGTTCGGCTGGTCGAGCAGGTCGAGCACCTTGGCGCGGAACTCGTCGGCTTCGACGCCGACCTTCCTCGAGACCCGGGCGGCGATGCCTTCGTGCTCGCCGATCAATGCGAGCAGCAGGTGCTCGGTGCCGATGTAGTCGTGGCCCAACTGGACCGCCTCGTGCAGCGACAGCTCGAGCACCCTCTTCGCGCGCGGCGTGAAGGGCACCTGGCTCATCGTGTGCGTCGCAGGGCCTCTCTCGACGAGCTGCTCGACCTCGTGCCGGATCTGCTCGAGGTCGATCGACATGGCCTTCAGCACGGTGGCAGCGACACCGCTGCCTTGCCCGACGAGGCCGAGCAGCATGTGCTCGGTGCCGATGTGGCCATGGCCGAGCCCGAGCGCCTCGTCGCGAGCAGTGTGCATGACCTTCTTGGCGCGTTCGGTGAAGCGATCGAACATGCGGTGCGTCCTCGCGAACCATGCTATCCGCGGCGCCGATCGCGGTTGGCGCGCCGCCGATCCAAGGAGAGCGAGCGCGGCTTCGCCGTTCGCTACGGCTTGCCGTTGCCGCCCTCGAGCGACTCGATCTCGAGACCGAGGGCCGTCCGCGCGCGGGACAGCAGCATGCGGGTCGCGGCCTCGCTGCGGCCCATGCGTTCGGCGACCTCGCGGTGCGGCAGGCCCTCGAGGATCGCGAGTTCGATGACCCGGGCGTGGTCCGGTGCCAGCGCGGCGAGTGCCCGATCGAACAACAGCCGTTCCTCGACGGCCATGACCTCGGCGCTGGGCGTGGGGGGTGGCTCCATGAGGACGCGAGCCAGCGCGTTGCGCTCCGAGGTGCGGTCGGCGCCGCGCCGCTTCTTGGCCCCGAACCACCGGTGCTGCCGCCGGATGTCGTTCTCGATGATGCGCGTGACCCACATCACGAAGTCGTCCTCGGTCTGGCCGGGGAAGTCGGGCAGCGACCGGATCATCTGCACGTAGGCGTCCTGCAGCACGTCCGAGTCGCGCAGCTTCGCGCGCAGTTGCGGCCCGAGGCGCGCTTCGATGTAGCGCTTGAGGCGGCCCTCGACGATGCGCAGCACCTGTTCGAGTGCTTCGTCCTCGCCGGATCGGGCCCGCAGCAGTGCGGTGCCGAAGGTGCTCTCGGGAGGTTCGTTCTGGGAGGGCATGGCCAAGGGGTCCCGAGGTAGGCTAGGTTCTGGCGCGGATTCGGCAACCTGCGCGTTGCACCCGCGGGCTTTCGGTCCTTTCCGGCGCGACCGTCCGGAGCTCTCCGGGCGCCACTCAGTCCCGATTCCACAGGCCCCCGATCATGCGCACCTCTCCCGCATCGCTGCTGCTCCCGTTCTGTCTGAGTCCCTGTCTCCAGGCGCAAACCGATCCGAGCCTCGAGATGGCGGGCTATGCCCCGGACGGCTCGAACTGGACGAACTCCGTGCCGTGGACCGGCGGGGTGATGTTCAATGACACCGTGAGCCACGTCGCCTTCCGCTACACAGCGCCCACGGAGGAGATCGTGATGTTCTTCGTCGACTTCAGCCTGTATCCGGATCAGAGCAGCCCGCGGGCCATGATGGCGGCGGCTGGCGCGATGAACACCTACCCGTTCTTGACGAAGGATCCGCAGTTCTCGACGGGGGACTTCGCCTCGATCGTCTACCCGAACTCGACCACACCGGTCTGCGACGTCGTCTTCGGTTCGCAACTCGGTATCCCTCCAGGCGAGATCGCCGCCGACATTCGCGATCTCTACGAGACCCACCCGGATGATCCGGACTGGTATGGGCTTCCAGGTCAGGAGAGCCCGACTGTGATGGTGCCGGACGACTCGTGGTCGAGCACACTCGCGATCGAGAATCAGGACCGCCGCGCGTTCGGCTGCAGCGACTGGACCGAGGTCGAGCCAGGTGTGATGGCTGTCAATGCGACGAGCCTGGCGCGGAAGGCCCTCTGGCAGCAGGCGCTGCGCTACTACAACGCCACGTCACAGGACCTTCCGGAGACCCTGGCCGGCAATCTCGCCGACCTGCTGCGCACGCAGATCGGGTTCCAGATGGTGGTACAGGCCGTGATCTTGCCGCCACCCGTTACCGGATCCCCGCCGACGGCGACGCGACACATCAAGCTGCCGCAGCCCATGATCATCAGGAAGCACACCTTCCAAAACGATCCACACTACAACACGTACGGCCCGAGCACGTGGGTTCCGTCGATCACGACCGCGGACACGAGGATCTACTTCGGTTGCCCCGGCATCATGGCAATGGTCGAGTTCCCCGACCCGCACCCGAACGTCGTGGCCTGGGTGCTGACGACGGGGGGCTACGTGCCCTGCACCAACGCGGTGCCCGTGGAGCCGCCGTCGGGGCCCTTCCTCATCGACTACCACTTCATGACGTTCGTGCTGCCGGCCAACGCCATCGATGGCTTCGCCTTCTTCCAGGACACCAACACGCAGGGCTACATCGATGTGGTGGGCCACCTGGACCACGGCGCGCTGATGAACGTCTTCACCCTCCCCGACTAACCATTGCACGACGCGCGCCTCGGCGAGATCCTGCAAGCCTGCTACGACGCTTTGCAGTCAGGCGTGGAGCCCGATGTCGCAGCGCTCTGCCATGACGCTCCCGACTTGCTTCAGAGGGCGCGGCGCCTGCTGAACCGGGAGCGCCAACTCGTCGAACTGTGCACGTCCGGCGGGCAGCAGCCCGCACCGAGCGAGACGGCGCCGCAGCGCATCGGCGACTTCGTGCTGCTGGACCTGCTCGGCGCGGGCGGCATGGGGCGCGTCTACCGGGCGCGCCAGGTCTCGCTGCAGCGCGAAGTCGCGGTGAAGATCCTGCGCGACGAAGCGCTGGCATCGCCGTCGATCCGCCTGCGGTTCCAGCGCGAGGCGACGATCACCGCAGCGCTCGACCACCCCAACATCGTCCCGGTGTTCGCGACCGGCGAGGAGCACGGGCGCGTCTACCTCGCGATGAAGCTGTTGCGCGGGCGATCGCTCGACCGTCTCGCGCTGCCCCTGTCGCCGCAGCGCGCGGCGCGCATCGGTCTCGCCGTCGCCGGCGCCCTGCACGCCGCGCACGAAGTCGGCGTGCTGCACCGCGACGTCAAGCCGGCCAACATCGTGGTCGAGAACGACGTGCCGTACGTGCTCGACTTCGGGCTGGCGCGCGTCGCGCACGGCACCACCGCGCTGACGCAGGCCAACGCGGCGCCCGGGACCCTGGTCTACATGGCTCCCGAGCTGCTGCGCCAGGGCACGCCGATCTTCGATCCGCGCACGGACGTCTACGGGCTCGGCGTCACGCTCTACGAGGCGCTCGCCGGCGCGCCGCCGTTCCTCGACGACCTCGCCGTGCGCACGCTGCGGCAGGTCCTGTTCCACGATCCGCCGCCGCTGCGTCTGCCCGGCAGGCACCGCGACCTCGAGACCATCGTGCTGCGCGCGATGGAGAAGGACCCGCGGCGCCGCCTGCACTCGGCCGCCGCGATGGCCGAGGAACTGCAGCGATACCTCGACGGGAACCCGATCCGTTCGCGGCCGATCGGCCCCGCCGAACGCGCGTGGCGCCTGGTGCGGCGGTACCCGGTGCCGGCCGCGCTGCTCGCCGCCGTCGTGCTGTCGCTGACGCTGCTCGCGGCAGTGCTGTCGAATCACGCGACGGAGCTGCGCGATCGGCGGGCACGTACGCTCGAGCAGGCCCACGCCGCGCTCGCGGCCGGCGACACGATCCAAGGGCGCCGCGGCGTCGCGGCGATGCGCAGCGAATGGGGCGATGCGAGCGACCTGCGAACGCTCGAACGCGACCTCGACGCCGAGCAGGGCCTGCAGGCGCTGCTGACGCTCATGCAGAGCCCGAGCATCCACCAGGACCCGGCCGCGCTGCGTGCCATCATCGACACGATCCCGCGCGACTCGGCGGTCACGCGCTCGCCGCGGGCGCGCATGGCGGTCGCGCTCGCCGACCTGATGATCGCCGGCGGTGAACCGCGGGCCGAGATCGCGCCGGAGCTGGCCGCCGCCTTTCCGCGCACCGCGGCGGCGGTGGCGGCGGTCGTTTCGCGTGCCGATCCCGTGCCTGCGCTCGCCGGGTGCCGCGAAACGACTGGCGATCCCTACGACCACCTCTTCGCCGCGCTGTTGCTGCGCCTCGCCAACCAGCCGCTGCGCGAGCAGGAAGCCGAGCTGCAGCGCGCCGGCGCGGTCGCCGGCGCCGCCGGCGACGCGATCCGCTTCTCGCGCGCGATGATCCTCGAAGGCCGCGAGGCACACTCCGAGGCGCAGTGGGAGTTCGAGGAACTCGCGACCAAGCCGGCGTGCCGGGCCGTGGCGCTCGCGGGACTCGCGCGCACGGCGGCCCGGCAGGGCCGGTTCGACGAGGCCTACGGCTACCTGTCGGCTTCGCGGCGGGCGCTCGGCGAGTTGCGCGGTGACTTCCTGCGGCCGTACGTCGTCATGTCCGAGCTGCAGGTGCTGTTGGACGACCCGGCGCGCGGCGAGACGTTCCGGCAGCGCTGGCACGAGAGCGCCACGATGCTCGGCCATCGTGCGTGGTACTGGCTGCTCGGCGGCTACCGCGAGGAGGTCGACGCCGAACAGGAGCCCAGCGACGACGCACGGCGGGCGCGGTTCGCGGCCGCGCGCGGCTTCTTCGAGCACGGGCTGACGTGCAAGTTGACCTCGGAGTCGCGGCAGGCGCTCGAACTCGCGCTGCTGCAGCTCGATTGGAACGTGAGTCCCGCGCGGCTCGATACCGACGCGCTGCCCGGCGACGCCTCGTTCGACGAGGAGCGGCACCGGCTCGCGGCGCTCGCGGACCGGGCCGAGTCGCTCGCTCGAGCATCGAACGCCAAAGGCCAGGAATGGCGTTTTGCGGCGGATGCGCTGCTCGTCGCCGCCCAGGCGTCGCGCGCGCTCGGCGACCGGCGTCGCGGCTGGGAGCTGCTCGAACGCGTCTGCCGCGACCCGCGCCTGCCCGAAGCGCTCGCGACGTTCTCCTACTGGACGGCGTCGCGCGTGCTGAACCGGCTCCGGGACCCGGCCTGGTTCGATCCCGACGACGGCGCGGGTGCCGATCCGCTCGACCTCGCCGCGCGGCTCGCGCTGGAACGCGCGCAGGAGGTGCTCGCGAAGGCGGCGCAGAACGACGCCGTCGCTGCTTCGGTAGCGGGCATGGCGCAGCTCGCGCGCTTCGTCTGTGCCTACCACCTGTGTGATGCTCCGGTCGCGTTCGCGGCGGCGGCCGACCTGCTCGCGGAGCCCACGCTGGCTGCCGACGTGGGCGAGTTCTGCCGGCAGGCGCTCGACGACGGCGGGATCTGCCTCGCACGGCTGTGGTCTGGTGGTGGGTCGATCGACGGTGCCGTGCGGGCCCGGGTGCTGCGTGTGCTGCAGCGCGCGCTCGACGGGGTGCGGCACGCGGCCGCCTCGGGCCGGCTCGACGGCAAGAGCGGCGCTGTGATCCTCGACGCGTGGGCCGGTGCCGAGAGCTTGCAACCGGTTCGGGACCCGGATGCGCTGCCGGCCGGCGAGCGCGCGGCGTGGCGCGACTTCTGGGCCGATCTGCGCGAGGTGCGCCGCGGGTTCGACGGCGGTCGTTAGCGCGGCTGGAACTTCGTCACCGCGCCCGGCATCTGCGGCAATCGATCCCGCCGCATCGCGTGCGCGGGTCCTCTGCCCCGCGACGCGGTCACGGGATCGTCGGGTACATGTGGTCGAAGACCCAGTCGGCCACGTTGCGGCCCTGCTCGATGCCGGCCGTCTTGTCGAAGTTCCAGTGGATGCCGAGGTAGATGCGGCTCTGCCCGTTCTCTTCTTCGGCCTGCGAGAGACTGAGGAACGTCCTCGGCACCAACGGCCGCGGGACTCCCTGGTTGTCGCGCGTGATCCCGTTCAACTCGTCCGAGACGAACGAGAACGCGATTGCGTCGGTGCCGAAGAAGCGTCGCAGCGTCTGGAACGTCGTTCCGCCGAACGTCGCGTGACCGGACGGATACGCCGGGAACGGCGGCGTGAAGTTCGGATTCATCGAGTTGCTCGCCGGCGCGCCGAGCGGCGACCAATTCGGATCGGCGATGGTCCCGGGGTTGCCGTCGCCGAGGCCGCTCGGTCCGGTCCCCGGATCGGCTTCGCGGATCGCGGAGGTGGGGCGCCAGAACTGGTACAGGTACTTCGAGTGCCAGCATGCGACGGCCGAGTCGGCCATCGCGGTGTTGGCAAGCGCCAGCAGGTGCGCCGTCTCGAAGGTGGTCGCGCCGCGCAGGTTCGCGAGGTGGCTGAGGATCTGGTTGAACAGTCGCGGCGGCGTGCCGAGGCCCGGCGAGCCGTCATAGCCCCAGAAGAGTCCCGCCTGGGTCTGGTCCTGGGTGCGCACGTTCGGGCTCGTGATGCCATCGCCGCCGAGCGCATAGACCTCGTAGTAGGCCACGAGGTACTGCAGGCTGGTCATCGCGGGCGGCGTCGGCGCCGCGAACTGCGAAGTGGACGAGAGCACGAACGGCGCGACCTGCGACCAGTTGGCGCCCAACGCGACCGGGTTCGGCGTGATCAGGTCCGGACGCCAGAAGCCGGGCAGGTTGCTGCACAGGAAGCCGGAGTTCACGACCGGCTCGACGTGGTTCGAGCCGTCGCTGGCGCGCATCGTGAGCATGGCGGTGGCCGCTGTCTGCCCGAGCGAGACGCCGGCCGTCTTCATCGCACCGTCCGGCACGAGCCCGAGATCGACAGCCAGGGCGGCGTCGAAGATCCACGCCTGCGACGGATAGAGCGAGGCGAGCACGTCGTGCGCGGCCTGGGCAATCGCGGCTGGCTCCGAGGTCGGCGCGCCGACGGGCGTGAGTCCGAGATAACTCTGGTATCCGCCCTCCACGGCCAGCATCGCCTCGAACATCGCGATGTGGACCATCGCCAGCGCGCGAGCCGTGCGGCAGGGTCCGGCCTGATGCCCTTGCAGGTGCAGCGGTCCCTGCGTGCTCGGGGTGTGGTCGAGAGCGTTCGCGGCCAGCGCGAGTCCGTGCCAGTTGTCGAAGGCCACTGCGGCATTGAGGCCAGCGGGCACGATGGTGGCCGTGTTCGAGACGCAGAACGACAGCAGCTGCGGGCCCGCCGCGGCGAGTGTGGCCGCCACCATCTGGAACGAGAAGCTCGGCGGCAGGTAGACCGTCGATGCCGTCGCGGGGATCGAGAAGGAGTACGTCAGGTAACCGTTCGCGTTGGTCGGACCGATCGGCAGCAGGATGTACGGCGTCTGGATCCCGATCGTGAGGCTGCCGAGCGGACCGAGGTCGAGAAACGTCGAGCCGAGAGCGTCCCCTGCGAACAGGAAGCCCTGGCCATACGTCGCCGACGACGAGAGCTGGAGCGTGATGGTCTGTGCAGGATTGATGGTGCCGCTGACGGTCAGCAGCCCGCATTGGGCGTGCGCGAGCACGCCGGTGAAGAGAGTGGCAGCAGTGAGCGAGATCCGTTTCATTGGCGTCCTCGAAGGGCGAGAGTGGTGCCCCCCGGCATGCTAGCCGCGATCGGGGTTGCGATGCTGGGCTCGCGATCGCGCGCGCGGCAGGGTCGCAGCGACCCTGCCGGGTTGGCACAAGCTGCCGATCTGCGCCGGAGCGTAGTGTGCTCGCCGGCGAAGGCGCCGGGACCGGGCGCCGCGCGCTACAGGCCGAGCCGCGCGTCGCCGAGGTTCGAGGTCGTCACGCCGAGTGCGTTCGCGGCGAGGTCGATGCCGACCGCCTGGTGGTAGATCGACAGGCCGAGCCAGGCGGTGTTCAGCGGGATCGGCAGCGTCCAACGGCCGGTGCCCCACGTCGCGAGCAGGGTCTCGCTCGTGATGGGCAGCACGTCGGAAGTGCAGCCCGGCGCGCCGAAGTAGCCGAGGTTGAAGCCCGGCACGAGCCGCGTCGTGCCCGCCAGCATCACGAACAGCGGCACCGCGGCCGGCAGGTTCGCGACGTCGACCTTCATCGTCGAACCGATCACGGGCAGCGCGCTCGGCACCGCGCTCACGGTGACGGACAGGCCGTTCGAGCCTGTGCAGCCCGTGCCGAACGTTTCGTACGTGGCGTGTGGTACCGGCACCCCGCTCCAGACCATCGTCGCGTAGTCGAATGCGTCATTGCCGATCGTCTGGCCCATCTTGCGGCCCGGGATGTCGTCCTGCGGCGGATGGATGCCGCCCCAGATGCGCGACAACGAACACTGGTCCGACGCGTCGTAGTAGCTCGCCCACTGCAGCGTGACCGTGACGCTCGGGCCGTCCTCGAAGACCAGGAACTGGTTCTGCGGGCAGACGAACTCGCCGAGGCCGCCCGGGAAGTACGCCGAGCCCGTGAGTCGATGCATCACGACCGCGGCGGCGCGGCTGTAGGTGCTGTGGCCCGACACGTAGCCCGCGAACGGCGGCGACACGAACGTCGGCCGCTGGTAGGGCCACCACTTCGCGGCGAGGATCCAGCCGACGCCGGCGACGTCGGTGGCCGGGTTCTGGATGTACTCGGGACCGCGCCACGCGTACAGCGCGACCTTGCCTTCGTTGCCGGCGAGGTGCTCATGGCGCTGGCCGGGCGCCGTCGTCGCCGGCGTGATCTCCTCGATGAGGCCGGGCACCAGCGTGATGGCGTCGGGGTCGTTCGGGTTCACCTCGTAGCGATCGGCCATGTAGCGGATCGCGCTGACCGGACGCACGTAGTCGTAGAGTCCCTTCACGCCCCACGCCGAGACCGCGCAGTCGTGCATCGCGCCGCCGAGCGCCATGTAGGCCTTGACGTCCCACTCGAGGTCGTCGACGACCGGGCCGACGCCGCCGATGCGCTTCTGGGTCAGCGGGTGGTCGGACACGTAGTTGAGGATCGTGAACCAGTGGCCGGGCGGCGTCTCCGAGTTCGGTCCGTCGGCCCAGAACTCCGCGAGCACACGCGTGTAGTCGCCGCGCGGCACCATCTGCGGCACGTAGGGTTGGCCGGTGACCGGGTTGACCGGGCGGCCGTGGCCCCAGTCGCCGCCGTTCGTGAAGTCGTAGAACGAGCTGTATTGCGACGGGCCGGCCGGCAGCGACGCATTGCCGATCGAAGCGGGCGAGACGTCGATCATGACGCCGTCGCTCGGATCGAGGTGCGACGACCACGCGGCGACCATCTCGAAGCCCCACTTGTAGTTTGCGGCGTTCGCCTGCCCGAGCATCGGCGGTGTGCCGGGGTCGTGGTAGACCCACCAGTCGTAGCCGGCGCGCTGGTGCACCGACAGGCTGGTCTGCGACAGCGCGAACGGTGTCACGCGGCCCCACTCGGGACTCAGGAACGGCGGGTAGCCGGTCGGGACCGGGATCCCGTTCTGGCCGATGAAGTACTGGAGCGCCAGCGGTTGCCAGCGATTCGGGAAGAGCATCGTCGGGTTGCCCGGGAACTCGGGCAGCAGCGGCGGATTGATCGGCTGATAGACCTGGTTCGCGAAGCCGTTCGCCTCGTTCGAGTGGTCGCCGGCGCCGAACTGGAGCACCGCGGCCGCGCAGCGGTTGCCGATCGCGGCCGGCGAGTTGCCGGTCGTGCTCGTGTTCGTCGTGCTGTAGCCGAGCGCCGTCTGCAGCGCGTCGTACTGCGGCAGCATCAGCGCGGCGCCCGGCGACGAGCCGAAGCGGTGCTTGAGCAGCGTGTAGGCCGCGTAGCTGATCGCCTCCTCGCGCATCGCATGGATCGCCGGCGAGGTCGTCGGGTGGCTCTCGTGGAAGATCACGCAGTCGGCGACCTGATCGAACGTGGCCCACGCGTCCCACATCGCCGCCGAGATGTGGAACAGGTTGCGCGCGTGCACGGTCGGCCGCGGGAAGTCGTGGCGGATGGACTCGAGCAACAGCTCGTTCCACTGGCGCGCGACGGAGTGTTGAGCGATGAGGTCGGCGCTGGCCAACCCGAACATCAACGTGACACCGGCGAGCACGCCGGTCCTCGGGTACAGGGGTCTGTTCATGGGAGATGCGATGGGTACGTGGCGCCGTAGACGTGGGAGGATACCGCCGCTCGCGGCGGGACCCGCAGGGGGGGAGTCGGATGGTCGCATGGTCCGGCGCGCGAGGTCACCGGTGGGGCCAGGGCCAGGTGTTCGACGGCTGTGGCAGGGTGACGGCGAACACGTCCCCCACGATGGGGTCCATCAGCAGGCGGGCGTCGGTCGGCGCTGCGGCCGGGGTCGGGGGCGGCGTGCGCTCGCCTGTGGTCCGCACGGCGGCTTCGAGCACCTGCTCGGACCCGGCGCACAGGCAACCACTCCAAGCCGGTTCGCCGTACGTCTCCCAGGCGCTCGGTGTCGCCAGCACGGTGGCGAGACCGCCGCCGGCATGCTCGAACGCGACCTGGAAGCGGCCGCTGCCGATGTTGCAGTACCCGGGCCGAGGCTGTGCGAAGCATGCCGCGATCCGCGCGACCTCGGCAGGCTCCGTGATCAGGGCGCGGCCGACGCCGAACACCTCGACTTCGGCCGCGACGGCCCCGGCGAAGGGTCCCTCGCTCGCGGGCTCGGGTTCGGGGCTGCTGGCGGCGCATCCGGCCAGGGTCGTGGCCAGCAGCAACCGGAACGAGCCGAGCGCGGACATCGCGGCAGGTAGCGGCGCTGGGATGCGCGGTAACCGGACGCGGGTAGCCGGGGTGGTCACGATCCTGCTTGGAGAGAGATCGCGCGCGGCTACCGGCTCGCCGCCGGCCCGACGCCGCGCTCGAGGCGCAGCACGGCGAGCTGTTGCTGTTGCTGCGGCGTCCATTCGCCGCCGAAGCCGGACCGCTGCAGGTTGGCGACGAGCGCCGGCCAGACGTTGTCCGCTCGCGGCTGCAGCGTGACGGGATCGAGTTCGAGCTCGCCGGCGAACGCCGCGCGGATCGCCGCCGCCGCGGTGCCACCCTCGCCGGCGGCCAGATGCCGGCGCAGGCACGCGATGCCGGCGGCCGACATGCTCAGCGTCTGCACGGCGCCCGCGACCTCGCCGCCGCGCAGCAGGAAGCGCCAGATCGCCTCGGCCTCGGTCGCCGTGTCAGGCACGAACGCCGTGCCGATGTTGCGCTGGAAGTGGTCGAGCAGTGCTGTGCGCGCGGCGCCGTCGAGGCGCGCCCAGGCCGTGCGCCACGCCGCTTCGTTCATCGAGATGTGCGCCGCGTAGAGCTGGTCGGGCGTGCCGGCCGCGAGCAACGGAGGCAGTGCGAACGAACGCAGCAGCTCGGCTTCGATGTCGAGGCGCTGCGGTGCGCGCTGCGCCGCCAATCCGTCGAGCACCGCCTGCGCACCCACGGCGTCGTCTTCGACCAGCGCCAGGGCGCGCGTCCACAGCGGCCACAGCTCATCCCCTTCGCGCGCGGCCGGCGCGGTCGTGCGCACAGAGCGCTGCCGCAGGGCCGCGGCCAGCACCGCGCGCCAGGCCGGTTCGATCGCGGCCGCCATCGCCTGTTGCAGATCCGCGGTCGGGAACGGTCCCGACGCGACGTGCTGCGTGAGTGCCGGCGATTCGCCGACGTCGCCGGCGTGCTCGATCGTGACCGCCGCCAGCGAGCGGAACCCGGCGAGCGGCACCGCGCGCCACAGTTCGGCCGGCAGCTCTTCGTCGAGCCGATCGCGCTGGGTCACCACGAAGTCGGCATCGCACAGGCGCAGGCGCAGTTCGGCGCGGCCCGCCTCGCTGGCTGCGAGCAAGCGGATGACGCCGTCGTCGAACGCGCCGCGCTGCGCGCCGATCACGAGCACCGGGGGCAGCGCCATCTGCTCGTCGTGCGGCAGCGCCGCGAACGCCGCGTGGCGCACGCGCGCGTCGGGACTCGCGAGGCAAGCGCGCAGTGCGCAGCACATGGCCGGATCGGCGGCAGGCGCACCGAGGTAATCGATGAGCGAGATCTCGAGCTCTGGCGACGTCGCGCGCGCGAGCAATCGCGCGAGCATGCTCTCGCGCGCGAGGTTCGCTGGCCATGAGCCGACCGCACGCGCGAGGGCCCACCATTCGTCCGCGTCCCCGTCGTCGGCGCTCGCCGGCAAGCGAGCGAAGAGCGCGAGCGTCGCGTCGTGCAGCAGCGTGTGCAGGCGATCGAAGGCGCCGAGCCGCCAGCGTGCCTCGGGCCGTTCCGCCGCGAGGCGCGGCGCGTCGAGCCGTTCGAGCAGCGACGTCAGGCCGACGAGCCAGCGCGCGCGATCGGCATCGGTGACGTCGGGCACGCTCGCGAGCAACGCCTCGACCTCGCGGCGGCTTCTGGCCTCGTCCGCGGGCTCGCGGTACCACGCTTGATGCAGCGCCGAGAAGAACGCGCCGAACGCATCCTCGTCGTCGGGCAGCGGCGGCCATGGCGTCGTGAAGCAGGTGACGAGCGCTGGCACGGCACCGGGCGGCGCCGCTACCACTTCGAGCCAGCTGCCCGTCGTGCCGCCCTCGAGCCCCGACACGTACATCGGTGCGGCGGTGGCCGGTGGCCACAGAAAGCGCCCGGCGACGGTCGGCACGACGTCGAACCTGCGCACGCACGGCACGCCGGCGGCGAGGTCGCACGTGCACACGATGCGGTCGTCGAAGCGATCGACGCCCGCGATCGCCCCGCCGAGTTCGAAGCCCGCGGGCAGCGGGCACTCGACCACCACGAAGCGCATCGGCACGGGCGACTGCACGCGCAGGCGCAGCACGATCGCTCGGCCCGCGATCGGCGGGCCCGACAGCGGGACCAGGTCCAGACCATCCCTGCGTTCCTGCCACGTCGCGTCGGCGCGCGAGATGCAGAGGTCGCGTTCGACCTGCACGGGCGCCTGCCACGCGGCATGACCCGATGCCGGCTCGACGCGCTGCGTCGAGATGCGCACCAGCAGCGGGACGCCGGCGGGACCGCGCACCGTGACCGCCGCCACGTTCGCGAGGCGCCAGTGCATCACGTCGCCCGCCTTGCCGCCGAGCGCGAACGTGCGCACCGCACCGCCGGCGCGGACCTCGATGTTCGCGGTGACGTCGGGTGCTCGCGGCAGCACCTGTGCCAGCGCCGCGAGTGCGCAGGCGTGGGCATAGGTGGAGCCGTGCCCCTGCAGGCACGCGAGCAGCAGATCGGCGGCGCGTTGTTGGGCCTGTGCCGGGTCGGCGTGCAAGACGTTCGCGAGTTCGAGCTGCAGAGCCTGCACGGCGAGCGGGTCCTCGCCCGGGAAGGCGTCGGGTGCGAGCGGTGGCGTCGCGCTGGCAGCGAGCCGTTCCAGGCAGCGATGGGCGCCCTGTTCGTCGCCGATGGTCTGGCGCACGAGGCCGAGCCGCGCGCACAGGCCCGCCGGCAGCTGCGGCAGCAGCTCGAGCAGTCGCGCGGTCGCGTCGCGCGCGACCGTGTTGTCCGGCACGAATCGTGTGAACGCGATGGCGAGCTCCGCTGCCGGCACGAGGCTCGCATCGAACGTGAGTTCGCGCGCGCGCAGACGGCTCAGCGCGTCGCGGAACGTCGAGTCGTTCGCGTCGACGCGCAGGTCGGCCTGCGCCGGGTCGTAGCCGCCCTCGCGCAGCAGCGCCAGCGCATGCAGCGCCAGCGCCGTCATGCCGGGATCGACGTCGCCGCCGGGCCAGAACGCGAAGCCGCCGCGGAAGTGCTGCAGGTCGCGCAGGCGCGCGAGCCCGCCGTGCAGGCGCAGCCGGAAGGCGGCGTCCATCGCGGGCAGCGGTTCGCCGCGCTGCTTCGCCGCGCGCGCGGCGGCGAAGTACGGCACGAGCCGCGACAGCGTCTGCTCGACGCAACCGTAGGGATACCGGGCGAGGTCCTGTTCGAGCTGCCGCCACGCCGCGGCGCCGCCGAGCAGCACGTCGACGGTGAGCCCGCTGCCCTGCGAGGTGCCTTCGGGCAGCGCGACGGTGACCTCGCCGGTGCCGAGCGCCGCCGCCTGCAGCGGTCGCACGACCGCATCGCGGCCGACGCTCACCTCGCGCTGCGAACGATCGCTGTGTTCGCCGAGCGCGGCCTCGAGCGACAGCTTTGCCGTGCCGGCCGCGACTGCGTGCAGCTCTGCGATGGTGCGGACGACGCGGCCCGCAGGCACGGCGACATCGCGCGGTGCGCGCGTGACCTGCAGCGCGTCACCTTCGATCGCTGCCGTGACCCGGGCGGTGTCGGTGGCAGCGTTGGTGTCCGCACTGCGATCGACGCTGATCGGCAGCTCGAACTCGTCGCCGGCGCGCAGGGCCCGCGGCAGCAGGGGCTCGGCTGCGAGCGGCTGGCGCGAGGCGAGCGTGCGCATGGTCTGGAAGCCGGTGCCCTCGGCATCGATGCCGACCGCGGTGATGCGCCAGGTCGTGAGGTCGGAGGGCAACGCGAAGTGCACGTTCGCTGTGCCGTTGGCGTCGGCCACCACGGTGACGAACGCGGCGGTGGCGCGGAAGTCGGAACGCACGCCGCCCGGGCCCCCGGTGCTGGGACCGGCCGAGCCGGCGGCCGACCAGTCGCGCGACAGATCGCGCATGTTGTCGTCGATGGCCGGGATGCGGCCCTCGCGCAGCAAGGAACCGACGAGCGCTGCAGGATCGAGGCGCGGCGGCGCCCAGACGTGGCCCCATCGCCACCACGGCAGGTCGGGCCGCAGCGCGTCGTTCGGATCGGGCGTGCGGTCGGGCTGCAGCTCGTAGATGCGCTCGTCGACGACGGCGACCGTGACCACGGTGCCCGGCGCGTCGGTGACGACGCGCATCGCGACCTCTTCCCCGGGTGAGGCGTGGGCCGGCAGCTCGAGGACCGGCGGCCGCTGGGCGCGCAGCGCGACCGCGACGCTGGACCTGCTGTGCTGCTCGCGCGTCGCCACCGTCACGTCGAGGCGCGGCCAGTCGAGCCGCAGCACCGGCACGTCGGCGTGGGCCAGGCCATCGGCATCGAACTGCACGGCCTCGGCGCGCGCATTCGTGCCGCGGCCCGTGACGAGCACGGCGTGCTGCTGCGGCGCGCCGCGCAACGACACGCGGCAGTCGGCGCCGACGATCGCGGGGCCGAGGTCCAGCTCGAGACGGTCCTGCCCTTCCTTGGTCTGCGCCACCTCGCGCGCGTCGCGCTGCACGACCTGCACGAGGTGCCGTTCGTGCACGAGCTGCCCATCGGGCCCGGTCACGTCGAAATCGATCCAGGCCCAGGAAACGCCCAGCGCCGCGAGCGGCACGCGCACGACACAACGCCCGTCGTCGCCGGTGCGCAGCGTCACGGCCTGCTCGTGTTCGCCGTCGGCCCGCACCGTGACGTGCGCTCGCACGTCGAGGCCCGCAGCCGGCCCGCCCGACGACCACTCGGCGATGGCAGCGATCTCTGCGAACGCCGTGCCCGCCGGCACCAGGTCGGGTCCGTCGACGCGCACGCGCACGGCCTGGCGGCGGAAGAACGCCGTGCCGCACAAGGTGCCCGCATCGACGCGCAGCGGCTTGCCGTCGAAATCGGCCCCGGGCAGCTCGACGGCGAACGGCAACCACGAGCCCGGTTGCAGTTCGGCAGGTGCGACGAACGAGAACGAGAACACACCGTGCGCGTCGGTCCGCCCCGGCAGTTCGACGTTGCCCACGCTGCCGAGGTCGACGAGCACGCGCAGCGGCTGGTCGGCCGCGACGGCGGTGCTCGGCACCGACGCGAGGCCGTCGCCGGCCCACGTGCACGAACGCAGCACGATGCGGCCCTGCACGGTCTCGCCGGGCCGATAGAGCGGCCGGTCGACCATGCCGTGCGCGAGCCAGGTCGGACGCCGCGGGCGGTCGATGTCGCCGTCGTGGATCTCGAGCCACGCGCTGCCGGCATCACCCTCGAGCTGCAGGCCACAGCCATCGCGCCTGGGTTCGCCGTGCTCCGACCACGCGACGATCGCCGGTGCGGCACCGATCGAGCCGTGTGCGAGTTCGCCGGCGCCCGAGCGAAGATGCCACTGCGCCGCGGTTGGTCCCGCGGGATCGAACGCGCCGAACACCATCACGCCGCCGGCCGCGAGCGCCACCGCGTCGAGGTCGGAGACTTCGACCGTGCGCAGGCCGCGCCACGGCCCCGCCGACGAACGCGCCTCGAGCAACCAGTTGCCGCGCGGCAGCGGCGGCAGCGCAAGATCGCCGGTGTGCGGCAGCGCGCCCTGCCAGGCGGTGGCGGGAAGGCCGTCGATCTGATCCCAGCCGACGTGGCCCGGCGGGCAAGGCAACGCGCGCAGCTGCAGGTCCTCGGCGAGTCCTTCGGGTCGCCGCCAGGCGGCGTCGCACGCGACGCGCGCGGGCCACAGGCCGAACCGCGACGCGCTCGCCAGTTCGAGCAGCCGCGCGGTCTCGCGCAGCAGCGTTGCGTCGCCGCCGAGTTGCTGGCGCGCTGCGAGCGCCGCACGCAGGCCGAGCACGACCGGCAGCAGGGCAGCCGTGTCGGGCGCGTAACGACTGTCCTCGTCGGCGCGTTCGGTCCAGGCAGCGAGGGCAGGCACGGCTTCGGGGCGCCGCTCGACCAGCAGCAGCGCCGCAGTGCCCGCCAGCAGTGCCTGGTCGGCCTCCGCGGGAAAGGCCTGCGCGACCGCGAGCATCGCCGCGGGCCGCTGCTCGAGCGGCAGCAGCGCCGCCTGCAGCCGCGCGCGCGTCGCCGGCGCCGCCGCGGCCGCCGCACTGCGCGCCGCCGCCGCGGCGTCGCCGCGCAGCAGCGCTTCGGCGCACGACGTGGCCGGGTCCTGGCCGATGGCGTCGAAGCAGAGGAACACCATCGAGAACAGGCAGGGCATCGTTCGCAGCATGAGACCTCGCAGGGCGTCGCGCGGAGCAAGGGCCATACCGTACGGCTTTCCGGTTGCCATGCCCGGACGCGCGGGCCCCGTCCCGTTCGGCCCGTTCGGCCCGTGCGCCGCACCGGCGCTCGCGGTCCGTGCCGCGCAGTGGTATGGACAACGCATGCACTTCAGAAGGCCGAAGACGCGGCGCGGAATCATCACGCTGTGGACTGCCGTCGCGGTCGCGGCGGCCGCGATCGGCGGCGGCTTCTGGTACGACCGGCACTGGCCGTGGCACCACTTCCGCACCGTGGCCGCCGGGCGCTTCTATCGCGCGGGCCAGCCCTCGGCTGCCGACGTGCGTACGGCGGTCCGCGACTACGGCGTCAAGACGATCATCAACCTGCGGCTGCTCGAGGAACGGCCGCAGAAGGGCGACTGGTACGACGAGGAGGTGGGTGCGACGGCGGAACAGGGTGCGACGCACGTCGACGTCCCGCTCGCCTGCTCGACGCCGCCGTCACCGGCACAGATCGAACAGCTGCTGGCCATCTTCGACGACCCGGCGCGGCTGCCCGTGCTCGTGCA
>DASUFY010000272.1:0-87028 GCA_036274315.1 Planctomycetota bacterium
CTTCATGTCGAGGATGATGTCGCGCATCGTGTCGCGGTTGACGGGGTCGAGGCCGCTGAACGGCTCGTCGAGGATGACGAGTTCGGGCTCGTGGATGATGGTGCCGAGAACCTGCACCTTCTGGCCCATGCCCTTGCTCATCGCTTCGCACTTCTTGTCGAGCCAGTCGCCGAGGCCGAACCGCGTCAGCAGTTCGCGCGCCTTGAGGTTGGCCGTGCTGCGGTCCATTCCCTTGAGCTTGCCGAAGTAGGCGACGATCTCGGCCGTCTTCATCTTCTTGTAGAGCCCCTTCTCCTCCGGCAGGTAGCCGAGCCGGTCCTTGACCTCCGCCGCATCGGGGTGGCCGAGCACGCGGATCGTGCCGGCGTCGGGATGGAAGATGCTCATCACCATGCGGATGGTCGTCGTCTTGCCGGCGCCGTTCTGGCCGAGGAACCCGTAGATGCAGCCTTTGGGGACCTCGAGCGAGAGATCGGACACCGCCGTGAACGAACCGAATCGCTTGGTGACACCGTGAAGGGTCAGCGCGTGGTCCATGCGGGGAGTGCGGCACGTGGCCGCACGCGGGCCAAGATTGTCGGAAGCGCCGGCGCGGAGCAAGCGCCGAGGTTCACTGCTGCGAATCCGGGATCGCGGCGACCGTCGGCGCTGGTGCCCGCGACGGTTCGGCATCGAGGATCGTGATCTTCTGCCAGATCTTGCGACTCAAGCCCGTGGTCAGGTCTTCGATGTCGTCCACGGCTCCGACTGCCTGCGGGTCCGGGAAGTCCTGCGCGTAGAGCGCCGCGACCTTGCCCATCAGCGAGAGCATCTCGCTGCAGTAGTCGAGGTAGCGGGTCAATTCGAAGCGCGTCATCTTGCGCACCGGGGACGACGGCGTGTCCACGCCGCTGTTCACGATGCGATCCGGATCCTTCGTCAGTTGGTGCATGTCGACGATGTGCGCCATGGCGCGCAGCTCGTGCAGGGCCTGCAGGCAGCGCCGGCGCTTGCTGCGCAGATCGAGGCTCAGGGCGAAGACGGCGCCTGCGGTCAGGAAGAAGAGCACCGAGAGGCTGGCCTCGAAGGTCTGGATCACGTCGGCCAGCGGCCATTCCTCGGGCACCCTGAGCCGCAGCAGGCGGAACACGACGGCGACCGTGGTGACGCCCCCGGCGACGAGCAGCACGGAGGCGCTTCGCAGCCACCAGTTGGGCTTGCGGATGCTGGCGCTGCGCTTCGCGTGCATGCGCGCGATGTCCAGCAGCGCCGAGGCGACGCGGCCGAGGCTCGCGTCGGGGAACCGCTCGGTGATCCGGTTGCGCAGCTTCTCGACGGTCTGGATGAGGCGCTCGGGCTCGAGGGTGGAATACGACATCCACGCATCGTCGGCGCGGTCCACGCTGGCGGCGAGCGTTTCTTGCCTCGGCGCGGGTCCGCCGGCCGATCGTTCCGCAGTTGGCGGAGCCTGCGTCAGCCGAGCAGGGCCAGCAGCAGCAGCAGACCGAGCGCCAGCAGCGTCAGCGCGACGGGGGTTCGGTGCAACGTTGTGGTGCCTACGCGCATGGGGTTGGGAGCGACTGGTCGTCGCGGTCGATGGCTCGTGGCGGGATGTTGCGTGGATTGAGGCACGGTGTGTAGTCCGCGACTTGCACAGGGTTGCAGGAAACTGGCGGGGCCGAACCAAGACGGCGCGCGACTCGCCCGCCTTGGTAAGGGCGGGTCTGGCCACGTCCGCACGCACAGTTTCGCCGTGTTTTCATCGGATCCGGCGATAGACTCCTCGCCCCGGTAGCCGGGCTTCCGCCCGGTCCAAGGCCTCCAGCGGGGACGGGCACTTTCGTCCGTCCGCAAAATCAGCCTAGCGAACGCCACACCCATGAGCAAGGAACTGCGTCTCTTCACGAGCGAGTCGGTTAGCGAAGGTCATCCCGACAAGGTCTGCGACCAGGTCTCGGATGCCATCCTCGATGCGATCCTGACGCAGGATCCCGACTCGCGTGTGGCCTGCGAGACGATGGTCTCGCGCGGCTTCGTCGTGGTGGCGGGCGAGATCTCGACGAAGGCCCAGATCGACTTCCAGGACGTGATCCGCGGCGTGATCCGCGACATCGGCTACGACGACCCCGAGATCGGCTTCGACTACAACTCCTGCGCGGTGCTCACGTCGATCCAGCGCCAGTCGGCTGACATCGCACTCGGTGTCGATGCCGCCACGTCGCAGAGCAAGGAGCAGGGCGCCGGCGACCAGGGCATGATGTTCGGCTATGCGTGTCGCGAGACCGACGCGCTGATGCCGTTCCCCATCCACTTCAGCCACCGCCTGCTCGAGGCGCTCGCCAAGGCACGCAAGACCGGTCCCTATCGCTTCTTGCGTCCGGATGCCAAGAGCCAGCTCACGGTCGAGTACGACGCCGACAACAAGCCCGTCCGCATCCACACCGTCGTGATCTCGCACCAGCATCGCGCCGACGTGCCGACGGCCGAGCTGCAGCAGGCCCTGAAGTCGGTCGCGCTCGAGGTGTTGCCGAAGCAGATGGTCGACGCCGGGACCAAGTGGTTCCTCAACCCGACCGGGCGCTTCGTCGAAGGTGGGCCCAAGGCCGACGCCGGCCTGACGGGCCGCAAGATCATCGTCGACACCTACGGCGGCATGGGACGGCACGGTGGCGGCGCGTTTTCGGGCAAGGACCCGAGCAAGGTCGATCGATCGGCGGCGTACGCC
This sequence comes from Planctomycetota bacterium, assembly GCA_036274315.1. GTDB lineage: Bacteria > Planctomycetota > UBA1135 > UBA1135 > UBA2386 > DASVAL01. The sequence continues at coordinate 2,705 of DASUFY010000272.1, forward strand.
GCGCGGTGGGTCGCGAAGAACGTGGTCGCCGCCGGCTATGCGGACCGCTGCGAGGTGCAGGTCGCCTACGCCATCGGCGTGGCCCAGCCTGTGAGCATCCGCTGCGATCTGTTCGGCACCGGCAAGGTTGCCGAAGACCGACTCACCGCCGCCATCCGTGAGGTGTTCGATCTGCGTCCGGCGGCGATCTGTCGCGATCTGGAGCTCAAGACCCCCAACTTCCGGCGAACGGCCGCCTACGGCCACTTCGGGCGCCCCGAGTTCGCGTGGGAGCGGCTCAATCGGGTCGATCAGCTGCGCGCCAGGCTCGGCTGACGCAACGCAGAATCCGGTCCGGGGGTGGTTTCAGCCCGTCCGTTCGCGACTATTGCCGGTAGACCGGGTCGACCTAACCCGCCCGGCGTGAGGTTGCGATGCCTGAGGACGTCTTGGAAGTACTGTTCTGTGACCTGTGCGGGGCTTCGGTCCCCGTCGGCGACCTGGCCAACGGGGCTGCCCTCAAGCACCAGGGCAAACTCGTCGGCGCGTGCTGCCTGAGCGCCATGCGGGGCACCACCCGGGCGCATGGGGTCGCCGCGGGAGCGCGCGGTTCGGCGTCGGAAGGGCGCCTTTTGCCGGTGGCTGTCGTGCTGCTGGCGGCGGTGGCGGCCGCGACGATCTTCCTGGACCAACGCATCGCCGGCGCCGACGAACAGTGGCGCGCCGGCCAGGACCAGGTCCTGATGGCGCAGCGGTCGGACAGCGAGGTCCTGCAGGCCATCGGTGTGGCGATGGACGGGGCAGCGCGCAAGTCGGATCTCGAAGGGCTCACCGAGAAGATCGCGCTGCTGGACGGTGCGCTCCAACAGCAGGGTGAACAGCTGCGGCAACTCAGCGAGCAGGTGCGTCGCGAAGTCGCGGCCGTGCGCCAGGAAGTGCAGGTCGCTGGCAGCTCGGCGATCGACTACCGGCCGTTGTTCGACGAGATGCGCAACAAGCAGCAGCGCCTGCAGGAAGCCGTCGACGCCGCGTTGCGAGCGGCGGCCGCGGCGCCGGTATCGGCGGCGCCGCCCGTCGACTCCAGACCGGCGCCCGCGGTGCCCGACGCACCGGTTGCGAACGCGCTGCCGCCTGCGCTGGCCGAACACGTGAGGCGGCTCCAGGCATCGGACCCCGCCGTTCGCTTCGAAGCGGTCGACGAACTGCTGAGCAGTCGGGAGCCAGCGGTCGTGCCGCACGTGCTGCCGCTCGCCCGCGATCCCGATTCCTTCGTGCGGCGCCTGACGGTCGAGGGCCTGCGCGACTTCAAGCGCCCGGAGGTCGTCGATGCGCTGCTCGTCGCGCTCAATGACAGCGACGACAGCGTCGCCGAGACTGCGTGGCAATCACTCAAGGAGCTGACCGGTCAGAAGATCCCCTTCGAGACGCGGCCGAAGGATGCGCGCGCGCGTGCGGTGCAGCGCTGGCAGGAGTGGTGGGACAAGAACAAGGCGGCGTTCGGCAGCTGATCTTCATCGCGCATCGTACGCGGCGGCGCGGCGCCCGGGGGCTCGCGTCTTCCCGTTCGACGGCGGAAAGCGCTCGCGCTCGTGCGGGCGAACGCTACAACCTCTGCCCGTACCCTGGACGTCGACGCAGCTCGCCCAGCGGTGCTTCGCGCATGGAGTCGACTGGATGACCTGGCACAACCGCACCAAGATCGTTGCGACCCTCGGCCCGGCGTCGAACAAGGACGCGATGGTCGCGCAGCTGGTGCAGGCGGGCGTGGACGTGTTCCGCATCAACTGCGCCCACGCCGATCACGCGACGATCGCGGAGACCATCGCACGCGTGCGTCGCATCGCACGCAAGCAACACCGGGCGATCGGCATCATGGCCGATCTGCAGGGGCCGAAGATCCGCGTCGGCAAGCTCCGCAACGCCGAACCCATCTACCTGAAGCGCGGGGCGGACGTCGTCATCGACGTGACGCCGGGTGTCATCGGCGGTGTGGAGGCCGACGGGCGCGTGCGCATCGGCACCGGGTATCGCGGGCTCGCCGGCGATGTCCGGACCGGTGAACGCGTGCTGCTCGACGACGGCAACCTCGAGGTACGGGTCCGTCGCATCGAAGGGTCCTGCATCCACACACGAGTCGTCTACGGCGGCATGCTGCATCAGTTCAAGGGCATCAACCTGCCGGGCAGCAAGGTCTCGGCGAGTTGCCTGTCGAAGAAGGACCTGGCCGACCTGGCGTGCGTGCTCGAGCACGAAGTGGACTTCGTGGCGCTGTCCTTCGTGCGCGTCGCCAAGGACGTCGAGGATCTGCGGCGCCACATCGTGCGAGCGAAGTCCGATGTGCAGATCATCGCCAAGATCGAGCGCCCGGAGGCTGTGCGCAACGCCAGCAGCATCCTGGACGTCTCCGATGGCCTGATGGTCGCGCGGGGCGACATGGGCGTCGAGATGGGGCCGGAGATGGTGCCGCCGGTGCAGAAGCGATTGATCGAGATGGCGGCCGTGGCCCGGAAACCCGTCATCACCGCCACGCAGATGCTCGAGTCGATGGTGATCAACCCGCGGCCGACGCGCGCCGAGGCGTCCGACGTCGCCAACGCGATCTACGACGGCACGACCGCGGTGATGCTCTCGGGCGAGACTGCATCGGGCAAGTACCCCGTGCGCAGCGTGCGCATCATGGAGAAGATCATCCGCACCGCCGAGCGCGACGTCTACGCGAGCATGGGCGAACGGCGTCGCCGGGCGCCCGAAACCCATTCGACCTCGGCTACGGCGGCCACGGTGCGCGCCGCGGCGTACGCGGCCTACGAGTCGAAGGCGAGACTGATCGCGGTCTACACCGAAACGGGGGCGACGGCTCGCATGCTGGCCGGGGAGCGGCCGCCGACCCACATCCTCGCGTTCACGCCATTCCAGCGCTCGATGCAGAAGCTGGCGTTGATCTGGGGCATCGTCGCGCGCAAGATCCCACCTGGACGGACCAGCCACCAGCTGACGCTGGATGGTGATCGCATCCTGCGCAGGGAGCGCCTCGTCAAAGCCGGCGACCGCATCGTCCAGATCGCGGGCACCGTTCGCCAGACGGGCTTGACCAACACGATGAGCATCCGGGTGATGTGACGGTAGCGTCCCGGGCCTGCGGTTCGACGCCCCCGGGGCCGCCGCGGCGAAGGGCAGGGCCGGAGTTGGGCGGTTTCGTGCGTTGACACGGCGGCGTGCCTCGCTAGCATTCTCGCCCTCATTCGGGCAACGTCCGGCCTCCTCCGGATGGCCCGTGTTTCCAGGTTTCCCATGACCAAGACCACCCTCGCGACCGTTGCCAACCGACACGATGCCATGAGCACCTGGCACGTCTTCGATGCTTCGGGTCGCACCCTCGGCCGCATGGCCACCGAGATCGCCACGATCCTGATGGGCAAGCACCGTCCGGACTACACCCCCTACATGTTGGTCGGCGAGGGCGTGATCGTGGTCAATGCCGACAAGGTCACGGTGACCGGCGGCAAGGAAGAGACCCGCGAGTACACCTACTTCACGGGCTACCAGGGCGGCCTGCGCCACGTCAAGCTCGGCGACTACCTGACCAAGGCTCCCGAAGAGTTGGTGAGGCTCGCGGTGCGGCGCATGTTGCCGAAGAACCAATTGGCCCGCAAGATGATCAGCCGGCTCAAGGTCTATCGTGGACCACAGCACCCGCACGTGGCGCAGAAGCCGACCGTGCGCGGAGCGTAGCGAGACCGTGTTGAACGGCATGAGCGCGACGTAGCGATCGAGGACCGCGACCGAAGACCAAGGAAGACGAGCGAGGAATCCGAGTGGCAGTCAACAACCCTTACATCTGGGGCACCGGGCGTCGCAAGACGTCGACGGCCCGAGTTCGCATCAAGCCGGGTACCGGCAAGTTCCTCATCAACGGCAAGGAGTTCGACGAGTTCTTCTGCACGGACGACACGCGGCGAGCTGCCCAGCAGCCGCTCGTGGTCACCGAGACCAGGAACAACTTCGACATCTGGGTCAACGTGGCGGGTGGTGGCATCACCGGCCAGGCTGGCGCGGTCAGCCTCGGTGTCGCGCGCGCTCTGCGGAGCGACAACGAGAACTTCGACAAGGTGCTGCGCGACAACGGCCTGCTGACGCGCGACTCGCGCGAGGTCGAGCGCAAGAAGTACGGGCGCCACAAGGCGCGCCGTTCGACCCAGTTCAGCAAGCGCTGAGCGCAACCGGGCGGTCGCCGCGCGCGGCTGCCACGGGCCGCCCCACTCCGCGTCCGGCGCGGCCCGTCTGTGCCATGGCTGGTCACTCCCACTCCTCGAACATCAGGTTCCGCAAGGACCGGGTCGACAGCAAGCGCGCCAAGGTCTTCGCGAAGCTCTCGCGCACGATCACGGTGGCGGCGCGGCAGGGTGGTGGCAGTCTCGACCACAACGCGAAACTGCGGCTCTGCGTCGAGAAGGCTCGCGTCCTGAGCATGCCCAAGGACGTCATCGACCGGGCCATCAAGAAGGGCACGGGCGAAGGCGATCTCGGCAACTACGAAGAGGTCCTGTACGAAGGCTATGGGCCCGGCGGCGTCGCGCTGTTGCTCGAGATCCTGACCGACAACAGGCATCGCACTGCCGCCGACGTGCGCCTGTTGCTCGAGAAGTACGGCGGCAACCTCGGGACATCCGGTGCGGTCGCCTGGATGTTCGAGCGAAGGGGGAGGTTCCTCGTCGATCCGGCGCCGGACGGCGACCGGAAACCTCTCGGCGAAGACCGCCTGCTCGAACTGGTGCTCGAAGTCGGCGCCGACGACCTGCTCGTCGACGGCAATGCGTTCACGATCCTCTGCGCGCAGGCGGCGTTCTCGGCCGTGAACGAAGGGCTCGCGGCCCGCGATGTGCCGCTGCGGGAGGCGGGGCTCGCCTATGTGCCGACGCAGCGCGCGACGGTTGCCGACCCGGAGGTTGCGCTGCGGTTGGTGCGGCTGCTCGACGCGCTCGAGGACAACGACGACGTGCAGAGTGTGTTCAGCAACGAGGAGTTCCCCGAAGACATCGTCAAGGTACTGGAGGCATAGGATGTCGCGTTCGATTCGCTGGTTCTGGGTCGGTTCCCGGGACGCGGTGCGGGCCGCGCTCGAAGCGCAGTTCGAGTGCCCGCCGACCGACGCCGCGCTCGCTTCGGCCGCCGCTGGCGACATCGTCGTGATCGAATCCCGGGCCACCGCCGCGCAGTGCGCGGCGTTGCCGACGGGGCACGCGTTCGGTGCCGTCTCCGTGCTCAAGAACGTCCGGGGCCTGATCGTCTACGTTGTGGTGGACGAGTCGGACCCGATCGGTGCCCAGCTCGCGCGGTTCTGTCTGGCGGACGGCGTGCTGACGGTTCCGGCCTGCGGCGAACTGGACGTCAGCGTGCTGCGAACATCGACGCCCGCGGCTCGCCGTGCACCGGTGGACGCACTGCTCGCACGGCTCCAGGGGCGCCTGCAGCCCGGTCAGGAGGTGGACTCCAACCTGCAGAGACTGCTGCGATTCGAGCGCGAGGACTCGCTGCTGAACCGATTGCAGGACGAGGAGACGGGCCTGTTCGGTGGTGCCTATGCGACCCTCAAGCTCGACGAGGAATGGAAGCGGTCCATGCGCTTCCACCAACCGTTGTCGCTGATCCTGCTGGACCTCGGGCCCGGGATCGAGCGCCTCGAACCAGCGAGGCGCCGGGCCGTGTTCGCGGAGGCGGCTGGCATCTTCCTCAACGAGTGTCGTGACATCGACGTTCTGGCGCGCTTCGCCCCGACGGTGTTCATGTTCCTGCTGCCCGGGACCGGACCCGACGGCGCCGCCAGGTTGGCGATGCGCATGCTCGACATGTTGCGCGAACGGCTAGTCGACGTGCCCGGTCTCCGCCCGGCCTGCGGTGTCAGCTCGGTGCCGTCGAGCGACATTCCGGATCGCCGGGCCTTCCTGGCGGTGGCGGAAGCCTGTCTGCACCGGGCCGAAGAGTCCGGGGCTGGCGGCCTGAGCACGACTTGGCAATAGTCGCCTCCGACTCCGCAAGGGCAGCAACGGCAGCTCGCTAGTCGGGGCCCGACCGTCCGCAATGTTCGATCGCTTCATCAGATTGGCGAAGGCCAGGAAGGCGCTGCGCGAGCAGCGTTTTGCAGACGCCCTGCTGCTCGCCTCGGATCCGCTGATCGCGAGCGATCGCCGGTCCGAAGAGTTGAAGTCCGAGGCCGCGAAGCGGCTCGTGTCGCGGGCTCGCCAGCGCCTCGAAGCGGGCGACCTCGGCGCGGCGCGCGCGGAGTTGCAACGCCTGCGGGGGACCATCGATTCGCCGGAGGTGGACAGCTTGACCGCCGAGATCAACGCCGCCGCGAGCGGCGAAGCTGCCGCCCTGGAGTTGGCTCGGCGGCACATCGCGGATGTCAGGCGGTTGCTCGATCGCGGGGAGACCGCGGCGGCGCGCTCGATGCTCGCATCGCTCGGCAACGACCACCTGCAGGTGGAAAGGCGACAGATCGAACTCCAACTCGCGGAACGCGGTCGCATGGCGGCCGCGATGTGTGACAGGGTGAGGGCCAGCCTCGACACAGGTGCGGTCGAGGATGCCATCGACCAGTTGCACCGCGCCGAGGTCTGCGACCTCGATGCACCCGAGATCGCGACGATCCGCACCGAGGTCGTCGCCGCAGCCGGGCCTCACTTCGCCGCGATGGTGCGCGAGGCCCTGCGCACCGGGGACATGGCAGCGGCCTTGGATCGCTTCCGGCTCGCGACGGCGTCGTTGCCGCGCATCGCCGTCAGCGAGCCCATGGTCGCGGCTCGTCGTTCGTTGGATTCGGAGTTGAGCGCGCGCTTCGCCGGTGCTGCATCGCTCGCCGAGGCCAGCGCGCTGGCTGCGGCCTGTCGTCGGGCGTCCTTCGATTGTGCGGAGCCCGTCGCTGGCCTCGTCCAGGCTCTGAGCCTGGCCCACAGCCGTCCAACGGGCGAGGTGACAGCGACCGTGGCCGGGCTCGAGGTTGCCGCCCGCGCGGCGGGCGCTGCGAAGTTGGCGCATGCGGTTGCCGGACTCGTCAGCGCTGCGGCCACACGGGACGAGCGACTCGCCGAGGCGCGCCGCCTGCTCGACGCGGGTCAACTCGATGTGGCGCGCAACTGCCTGACCAGGCTGCTGGCGGAGGATCCGATGCACGAAGGCGCTCGACGCGAACTGGATCTCGTCGATCAGGGCCTGTCAGACCTCGATCGGCGCCTGGCGGAGGTCCGCTCGGCAGCTCGCGCGGGTCGCCTCCGCGAGGCATGCACGGCGGCGGTGGCGCTGGCGGGTTCGGCTCGTGTCGCTGCCGAAGCACAGCAGGTCGTGACCGACGCCCGGGCTCGCATGGCCCTGGTCGAGCGCGGTCTCGACGAGGTTCGCGTGGCGCTGCACGGTCGCGTCGCGGCCAGCCCCGAGGGGGTCCGCCACTGCCTGTTGCGGCTCGAGGAACTGGCCAAGGTGCAGGTCGACCACGAGGATCTGCCGAAGGTCATCTCGGCGGTTCGGGCCGAATGTGATGCGCTGCCCGTGTTCGAGGCCGCGGCGGCGGCGCTGGACGAGAACCGCGTCGACGAAGCGCTGGCAGCCATCGGCTCGCTGTTGCCGGTGCGCGAGAAGATCCTCGCTCCGGACCGACTCGATGCGCGCTGGTGCACGCTCGCGGATCGCCTCGGGCAGGTGGCCGAGCGGGCGCTGGCCGGTGGGCGGCTGACGATCGTCGAACGCTGTGCGGAGACGATGGCTGGTCTGACGGTGGTCCGGGCGGAGTTCGGCGCCCGCTCCACGCGACTGCGACAGGCTTGTGTGTCGCGCCGAGAGGCTGCGGAAGCCCTCGTCGCCAAGGCGCTCGAGAGCCTGGACGGGCGGGATCTCGCGGAGGCAGAGCGGCTAGCCGAAGAAGCGCAACAACAGTGGGCCGAATCAGCCGACGTGCGCGCGCTCAGCGATCGACTGCTGCAGCTGCGGCGCCAATCGCAGGCGCTGGATCGCATCGAGGTGCTCACGAAGGAGCGCGACTACCTCGGCGCGCAACAGAAGCTCGCGGAGATGCCGCCGACCCAGCAACTGCTGCGCACCCGCATCTACGACATGAAGCAGACTCTCGCCCGTGCCCAGGGTCTCGAAGGGGCGTTCCTGTTGCGCGTCGACGAGGGTGGCGAACAGCTCGTGGTGCGTGGTGAGACCGTGACCATCGGCAACGTGAGGCAGACTCGCGCCGACCTGCCCGTGCTGGCGAACGTGGCCGGACGCCATGCCAGCATCCGTCGCAGCATGTCGTTCCACGGTGGCATGCAGGACACCGTGGTTGCGGAAGAAGGTGAAGTGCGCGTGAGGGGCACCAAGGTCGAGTCCCACGCGCTCGAGGTCGGTGACCGCGTCGATCTCGGCCCGGCGTTCTCGTTCGTCTACCAGCGACCGTGCAACCGGTCGCTCTCGGTCGGACTGGTGTTGCAGGGTGGCTTCCAGATCGCTGGCACCGATCGCATCGTGCTGATGAAGGACCGTGGGCGAGATGGGAGGATCGTGCTGGGGCCAGCCAAGAACGTGCACGTGCGGGTCCCCAAAGCGACCGGGGAGGTTGAGGTCTTCGCCGCGAACACGGGCCAGATGCGGGTCTTCTGCGACAGTGGGGGGACCATCGATGGCGTGCCCTTCCGCGGCGAACACCCGGTGGCGGCGGGTCAACTCGTGCAGGCCGGGGGCATGACCTTCCTGCTCCTGCCGTGGCGGCCGACCGTCTGATCGCGCTGCTCCCGACCTTCTGCGAATAGGCGGCCCGGGCGACCGTAGCGCTGTCGTTCCTGGAGGTGCCCATGCTCGAAGTGCTGCTCTTGACCTGCCTTGCCAGCCTTGCGCCCCAGGCGCCCGCCGCGGAGATGGCAGCAGCCGTGGCGATTCGGGGGGAGACCGAATTGAGTCCTGCCGAGGCATTGGCGTCGGCCCAGCGGAGAGCCGAGGACCACGTGCGGGAACTCTGGCGCGAGCGCGCGGATCGCGCGCTGGCTCTGCAGCGTCCCTTCTGGTTGCCGGAAGTGCTCGCGCACGAGTCCGTTCGGCGTTGGCTCGGCAACCTGCCCGTGAGCGAGATCCTGCGCTGCGTCGATCGCGAGGACAAGGAACGCATGCACGAGTTCGGCAACAGCTACACGACCACGCTCTGGATCACCGAAGAGCCGCGCCAGGTGTTGCAGGGGGAACGTCAACTGCGACGCGAACTGCAGCGGCTCGAACGAACGACGATCCTCAAGTACGGCGGCATCGCTGCGGGGTGGGTCGTGCTGGCCGTCGTACTCGGCTGGCTGGATCGTCTCTCACGTGGCTACATGACTCGCCGACTGCAGTTGCTGGGTCTCGCCGCGGGCGTCGTGGTGCCGGCCATCACGTTCCTGGTGTAGCATCGACATGGCACGCCAAATGGAGGCTCCTCGCATCGAATCCGAACCGCCGACCCCGCCGCGCGTCGATTGGGAGTCGTTCTACCTGAGCTACCGCAAGCCCGGGTACCTGCCCGGCTTCGAGATCGTCAACAAGCTGGGCGGCGGCATGTTCGGCATGGTCTTCAAGGCCAGGAAGGAGTCGATCGGCAAGGACTATGCAATCAAGTTCCTCAAGGTCGACGACGAGACGGTGCGCGACGCGGTGGCGCGCGAACTCGAGACCGTGCAGTTCTTCGCCCAGATCGACCATCCCAACCTCGTGTCGATCGAGGACAAGGGCTCCGTCGATGGCATCCCGTACCTCGTGATGAGTTACGCGGGCCAGGAGACGCTGCAGAAGCGGCTGCAGCAAGGCCCGATGAGTCGCGACGAGGCGTTGCGCATCTTCGTGCAGGCGGCACGCGGCGTGCAGGCTCTGCACGACCACTCGCTCGTGCATTTCGATCTCAAGCCCGCCAACATCTTCCTCAAGGGTGATGTCGCCCGGGTTGGCGACTACGGACTCAGCAAGCTGGTGTCGGAATCGCGGAACTCGCTCAGCTTCGGCCGGGGCACGCCCTACTACATGGCCCCCGAGATGCTGCAGCGTCGTGGTGACGCGCGCAGCGACATCTACTCGCTCGGGATCCTGCTGTTCGAGTGCCTGTACGGCGACGTGCCGTTCCGCGGCGACTCCGAGTGGGAGGTGTTGCGCAAGCACGAAGTGGCGACGCCGGAGTTTCCACCCCAGAGTGTCACGGCAGATCGCGAGATCGTCTTGCGGTGCCTGGCCAAGAACCCAGCGGACCGCTACGCATCGGTCACCGAACTGTTGCATGCCCTGCAAGCTCCGGCGGCCCTCGGCGAGAGCATGCATTGGAACGGGCAGTCGCCGTTCGCAGCCGGCACGCCGCCACCCTCGGCGACTGCAGGGCCGCCACCGTTGCGTGATGCTGCCGACAGTCCCTATGGCATGCCGTGGCGGCCGACCGGGCGCGCCACCGGAGTTCTTGCCTTCGTCGTGCGGGTCCTCTTCACGGCCATCGAGGCCCTGCTGTACGTGATGTTCCTGCCCGTGCGGCTGCTGAGCACGCTCGCCGGGCGCGGCATGGTCTGGTTGGTCCGGCTGCCTCTCCGGGTGTTGGGCCTCACCGCGCGGTTGCTGGGCCTCCTGATCGTGGCGGGCCTGCTGCTGCTCGTGGTCGTCGTGATCCTGGCGCTGTTCTCTGCGGCATGACCGGCGATCCTGCGTCGACGTGCTATCATCTCCCTCTCGCATGAGTGAACGAGTCCACGAGATCCAGCGACTGCAGGCCAACGACGAGGCCGCGTGGGCGCTGCTGCAGGACGACTACTACCGACGCATCTACTTCTACGTGAAGCGCTACGTCGTCGACCACCAGACCGCGGAGGACCTCACGCAGGATGTGTTCCTCGGCGCCCTGCGCGGGATCGGTGGCTTCGACCCGATCTACACGTTGGACCAGTTCTTGTTCGGGATCGCCAAGAACCGCGTCATCGATCACTACCGCAAGCACAAGATGAAGCTCGTGCCGAGCAAGCCCGACGGCGATCGCAGTCAACTCTGGCTCGAGAACATGGCGCACGAAGCGACGCCCCAGCCGAAGGAGAAGGTGGTGCGCAATGAGGACGAGCGGCGGCAGCGCCGTGTGCTCGCCCAGATCCTGCGCGACCTCGTCGGCGAGCTGTGGTCGGCCGGTGAGTTCCAGAAGCTCATGGTGCTCGAGTACCTGTTCGTCCTGGGCGGACGCAACAAGGATGCAGCCATCCGCTTCGGCATCGCCGACGAGAAGGCCGTCGCCGGGATCAAGTTCCGCGCCGTCGATCGCCTGCGCGGCATGGCCAGGCAGCGCGATCCGAACCACTCCCTGTTTCTGGGACTCTGGCAACCGGGGGCCCGATGAGTGTCGCCGACGATGGCGTGGATCCGCAGCTGGCGTTCACGGTCGCCGCGGTGTGGCGCGAAGAGCGAATCTCCTGTCCGCATCCGGACGTGCTGCAGAGCTGGGTCCAGGGTGGCATGACCGGAGGCGCGGCCGAGTTCGTCCAGTTCCATCTGCAGGACAGCCAGTGCCCATACTGCAACGCCGTCGTCGAGGACCTGCGAGTCCGCGACGACCTCGCGCGCACGCCGGTCCTCGAGGACATGCGCGATCGCCTGCTGCGGTCGACCGCCGCGGCGCTGCGTCGGTCGCGGGCGTAGCGGTGGGCGCCACCCGTTCGCGTCGGGCCGGTGTCCGAGAATTGTCGCCGAGGCGGCGAATACTCGACCGTCGCCTGCGCATGGGGGGCTCGGCGCCGTGATCGGCGCCCAGTCAACCTGCCAACGGAAACGACATGATTTGCAAGACGTTCAAGTGGATGCTCCTCAGCGGCGTGGTGCTCGGTGGGGCTGGGTTCCTCGTCCTGGGCACCGCCTTCCCAAGCTACATCGGCACGATGGCATCGTCCGTGCGCGAGAGCGTCGCAGGTCGCATCCCGATCGATGTCGAACTCAAGCGGGCCGAGAGCCTGATCCGGCAGATCGATCCGCAGATCAACACCTGCAGGCGCGACCTGGCTGGCGCCGAGGTCGAACTCGAGCACCTGCAGGAATCGGTGGCGCAGCTCGAGAAGGTCGTCAGCTTCGAGGAGAACAAGCTCAAGGTCGGCGCCAGGATGCTGTCGGGCGCGGGCAATGGCGAGGTCGCGCTCGCAGCCGACTACGGTGCTCGGCGCGTCAGTGCGGACCTGGGCCGGACCAAGGACTCCTACGTGAACAACGTCGCCATCCTCAAGGCCAAGCGGGCCCTGATCGAACGCCAGACCCGGGCGGTCGACGCTGCCAAGCAGCGTCTCGCTGCCGTGCGTTGCGAGCGTGAGTCTCTCGAGGACCAGGTGCGCTCGCTGAAGACCCAGCAGCTCCAGGTCGAAGCGCTGGCGGCCAGCAGCAGCCGCTTCGACCTCGACAGCACGGCGCTGAGCCAGGCCAAGGAAGTCATCGCGACCGTGCGCAAGCGGCTCGACGTCGCGCAGCGCATGCTCGAGAACGACATGGTCTTCCAGGGTGACGACCCCGCGACCGCCGGCGTCGAACCGCGCAACGTGGTCAAGGAGATCGAAGAGCTGTTCGGCGGCCACGCATCGGTGTCCGTTGCAACCGAGATCGATCTGCCCGTTCGCCGCTGAGGCGATCGCGGTCGAACCCGCTCGCGGTGCGCGAGCAGGTCCCGAGGGGGCCTGCTCGCGCGTGCATGTACGCGCCGGTCTCCGAGCCTGGGTGAATCCGAACCCGATCAGTCCGCAACCGCGGCAAGCGAGGCGGCTCTCGTGGGTCGCCGCGAAACCAATCCGCATTCGACTCCGCGCGGTGCGATGGCTACCGTCCCGCCTTCGTCACCATGAACATCCACGAGTACCAGGCCAAGCAACTGCTGGCGAAGTTCGGCGTGCCCGTCAGCAAGGGCATCGCCTGCAAGACCGTCGACGAAGTCGGGCGGGCATTCTCCGAGCTGGCGATGCCGCTCGCGGTCGTGAAGGCGCAGATCCACGCGGGCGGGCGAGGCAAGGCCGGCGGCGTCAAGCTCGTGCGCAGCGCCGACGAAGCCAGGAAGGTGGCGCAGGCCCTGCTCGGCAAGCCGCTGGTCACGCACCAGACTGGGCCCGGGGGCAGGGTCGTCAAGACGCTCTACCTCGAGGCTGGCAGCGACATCGAACGCGAGATGTACCTCGCGGTCGTCATGGACCGTGGCGCCCAGGCTCCAGTCGTCATCGCCGCGGCGGAGGGCGGTGTCGACATCGAAGAGCTGGCCGAACACAAGCCCGCCGCGATCGCCCGCCATCGTGTGCACCCCGTGAAGGGGCTGCAGGCCTTCCAGGCGCGCGCGCTCAGCAAGCACCTGGGTCTGACCGGGGAACAGGCGAAGGCAGGTGGCAAGCTCATCACCGCATTGACCAGGGCGTTCATGGAGCTCGACTGCTCCCTGGCCGAGATCAACCCCATGATCGTGACGAAGCAGGGCGAGGTGAAGGCGCTCGACGCCAAGATGAGCTTCGACGACAACGCGCTGTTTCGCCACAAGGAAGTGGCCGAGTTGCGCGACCTCGACGAAGAGGACCCGAAGGAAGTCGAAGCCAAGAAGTTCGACCTCAACTACATCGCGCTGCACGGCAACATCGGCTGCATGGTCAATGGTGCCGGGCTCGCGATGGCGACCATGGACGTGATCCAGCTCAAGGGTGGCGCACCGGCCAACTTCCTCGACGTGGGCGGCGGCGCCAACAAGCAGCAGGTGACGAACGCGTTCAAGATCCTGCTGTCCGACCGGAACGTGAAGGGCATCCTCGTCAACATCTTCGGTGGCATCATGAAGTGCGACACGATCGCGGAAGGCGTGATCGCGGCCGCACGGGAGACGAAGCTCTCGGTGCCTCTCGTGGTCCGTCTCGAAGGCACCAACGTGGAACTCGGACGCCGACTGCTGCAGGAGTCCGGGCTCGATCTGCAGACCGCAGCGTCGCTCGACGAGGCCGCTGAGAAGATCGTCGCGGCCATCGCCTAGTCCCACCCCAAGCGAGAAGCACACCCATGAGCGTTCTGATCGACGGCAACACCAAGATCCTGTGCCAGGGCTTCACCGGGGAAGCGGGCATGTTCCACAGCAAGAACTCACTGGCCTACGGCACGAAGCTCGTGGGCGGCGTGACACCCGGCAAGGGCGGGCAGACGATCGAGGGCGTGCCCGTGTTCGACACCGTGCGCGAAGCGAAGGCGGCCACCGGTGCGACGGTCTCGATGGTCTACGTGCCCGCGGCGTTCACGGCGGACGCGATCTGCGAAGCGGTCGACGCGGAGCTCGACCTCGTCGTGACGATCACCGAGGGCATCCCGGTCGCCGACATGGCGTTCGTCAAGGACGTCATGAAGGGTTGCAAGACCCGGCTCATCGGTCCCAACTGTCCGGGCATCATCACGCCGGTCACCGCCGAACAGGGTTGCAAGATCGGCATCATGCCGGCCTACATCCATCGGCCGGGCAGGGTCGGCATTGTTTCGCGCAGCGGCACGTTGACCTACGAGGCAGTCTGGCAGGTGACGAGTGCGGGCATGGGGCAGTCGACGTGCATCGGCATCGGCGGCGATCCCATCAAGGGCCTCGACTTCATCGACTGCCTGAAGCTGTTCTCGGAGGACGCGGGCACCGACGGCATCATCATGATCGGCGAGATCGGCGGCACCGCCGAGGAGGAGGCCTGCGAGTACCTGCGGGCCCACGTCAAGAAGCCCGTCGTCGGCTTCATCGCCGGAGCCACCGCCCCGCCGGGCAAACGCATGGGCCACGCCGGCGCCATCATCAGCGGCGGCAAGGGCACGGCCAAGGACAAGAAGGCGGCCATGCAGAAGGCAGGCGTGCACGTCTGCGACACGCCGTCGATCCTCGGCGCCACCATGAAGAGAGTGCTCGGCCGGTGAGGTCGGGCAACTGACACGGTGAAGGTCCCCGGAGGTTTGGACGCCGTTTTCCGCCAGGCCACACCGCTGTTCCTGCTCGGTGTGGTGGGGGCGGTCGTGTGCGAGCCATGGTTGCCGGGGCTCGACTGGCTCAGGCAGCACTTCGGAGAGGCTGTGGTGCTGCGCGGCTGCGTCGCGGCCCTCGGCCTGTACGTGTTGCTGCTTTGGGGCGAGTCGCTGCGTCTGCACGCGATGCTGACGGCGGTGCTGCGGGCTTTCCGCGAGTTCGGCGCCGACAAGCCGAAGCAGGGTGCCGGTGCCCAGAACCGCAACGCCCGCATCGAGGCCGCGCGGCTCTTGATCGCGGCGCTTGCGTCCTCGGATCCCGAGATCCGCGCGACCAGCCACCACAACCTCAAGCGGTTGACCGGCGTCGACCATGGGGCCGAGGTCGGCCCATGGCAGGCCTGGCTGGCGGAACAGGAACGCGCCACCGCGGACTGAGCAGGCGCGCACGTGAGCAGGTTGCGAAACTCCCGCCCGGGAACCGGCGTTCCGGCGGTGCCAGCCGGACAATCCCTGCCCGGACTGGCGCGGCGCACGCCGCTTCGCCATGATCTCGGTACAGGTGCCTTCATGATCGCGTTAGGAATCCCCAATGGATTTGAGTGGCTGATCATCCTCGTGGTGATCCTGCTCCTGTTCGGCCACCGCCTGCCAGGGATGGCCAGGTCGCTGGGGTCGGGCATCACCGAGTTCAAGCGCGGTCTGAAGGACGGTGCGAGCAAAGGTGACGACAAGCCGCCCACGAACGGCGGCGACTCGCCCCCGAAGGTCTGAGCAGGAGTGGATCCCCGAACCCGCTGAGCGAACCCTCGCGAAGGCTCCTGCAGGATGCGCCGGTGACCGACACGCTGCCAATCCATGATCTCGTCAGCCTGGTCCGCCCCCAGCTCGATCGACTGAATCGAGAGCTCGTACAGGACCTGGCGCCCGGGCACCGCGAGATGCTGCCGCTCGTCGAGCACGTCAGCGGCTTTCGCGGCAAGCAACTACGCCCCGTGCTCACGTTCCTGTCCGGCATGGCCGCGCGCGGTGCCGCGCACGGTGGCGTGCTCGGGGACGACGTCGTCACGGTCGCCAAGGTCGTGGAGCTGCTGCACACCGCGACGCTCGTGCACGACGACGTGCTCGACGGTGCGTCGGTGCGGCGCCGCATCCCGACCGTCAACCAGATGGCGGGCGTCGAAGTCGCGGTGCTGCTCGGCGACTACATCTACGCGAAGGCCTTCCACATGGCAGTGCAGCTGCCGGACCCGACCGCCGCGCGCTGGTTGGCGGAGACCGTGCGCATCATCTGTCAGGGTGAGATCACGCAGGTGCTGCACCGCTTCGACTTCCAGTGGACCGAACCGCGCTACTTCGCGGTCATCGCCGAGAAGACGGCGAGCCTCTATGCCGCTGCGTGCCGCCTCGGCGGCCACTACAGCGTCGGCTCGGAGCGCGGCGGGGGCACGGAAGCACGGCTGCGCGCCCTCGAAGAGTACGGTCTCGAGCTGGGTATCGCGTTCCAGATCGTCGACGATTGCCTGGACCTCGATGGCGACGAACGCATCGTCGGCAAGTCCTTGGGCACCGACCTCAGCAAGGGCAAGATCACGTTGCCGTTGTTGTATCTCATGCAGCGAAGCCCCAGCGAGGCCGAGCGGCTGCGCACCGTGCTCGGCAAGACAGAAGCCGAGGGGCTGCGCCTGCTGCGCAGCGAGTTCCCGCTCGAGCACGCGATCGCCTACGCGATGGAGGAGGCCCAACGTCGCATCCGCAAGGCGCAGGCCTCCTTGTCCTTGCTGCCGCGAGGGCCGGCCCGCGACGCGCTGCACCAGTTGGCGGGATTCGTGCTCAGCCGGCGGCTCTAGGGGTGAGGCGGGCTCTTGTGCGACGAGCAATTCGACCGATCGACTGGTAGTTTCCCTCTCGTAGAGTCGGTGATGCCCCAGGTCGTGGGCCTTCTCTTGCGTTACCCTGCCGGCTCAGCGCTGGCGAACCGATGACAATTCCAGGCCTCCGGATCCTCCTACCCATTCTCTTCCTGGCCGGCTGTGGGGCGGACAACGCCGTGGACTTCGGCCCCCCCCGCTCGGCGACACGCGACCAACGCCCGACGACGTGGAACAGGCCGACCCGCGAACGGCTCGGTCTGCCCGACATGCGCGGCGCGAGCGCGGAGCCGAAGCAGGCGGGTCAGCCGCGCTGGACGGGGGACACCCCGGTCGGCTGGGAGGAACTGCCCGCCCAGCCGCAGCGGTTCCGCGACGCGGTCTGGCGCGTCGCCGGCAACGAGGAGACCGAGTGCTATCTGTCGGCCGGAGTGGGTGGTGGCGTCTCGATGAACATGGGCCGCTGGTACACGCAACAGTTCGGTGTCCAGGACGTGCCTGCCGTCGAGGCGTTGCCGGTCGTGGAGTTGGCGGGGCACCCGGGCCGACTCGTCGAGCTCTCGGGCACGTACATGCAGAAGCCCGGCCAGGCCGTGTTGCTCGCCTTCTTCGCCGAGGGCGACCAAGTGACGTCGTTGAAGTTCACCGGCCCCGAGGCCGTCGTGCAAGGCAACCGCGACAAGTTCCTGCAACTCGCGCGGTCGCTGCGCCGGGCCTCCGCCGGCCCCAATCCGGAAGCGCCGCCGATCCAGCCGGGCCAGCCGATGCCGCCGAACCACCCCGGAATGAACACCGAACACGCCGCGCCGACGTCCGCATCGGCGCCCGCGCCCTTCGCGGCCGATGTGCCCGCGGGCTGGACCGCAAAGCCCGGCTCGCGGCCGCTGCACCACACGTTCGGCACCGACGGTGAAGTGTACGTGTCGCAGCTCGGCGGCGGGCTGCGGCCCACGCTCGACATCTGGCGCGGCGAGGTCGGCCTCGCCGCGATGAGCGACGCGGAGTGGAACGCGCTGCCCAAGGTGCCGATGCTCGGCGGCGAGGCGACGCTGCTCGATGTGTCGGGCGATTTCCACAGCATGTCGGGCAAGCAGATCGCCGGCGCCCGCCTGCTGGTCGTCACGCTGCTCGAAGGCGGCACGATCACGTTCGCAAAGCTCGTCGGACCCGCTGCCGAAGTCGAGGCGCAGCGCGCACCGTTCCTGAAGTTCTGTGCCTCGCTGCGGAGGGCACCATGAGCGCTGAAGCGTCGTCCACACCCAAGAACCCCACCGCCCTGGACTCCGCTGGCCATGCGGGCGTGTTGCGCCGAGTGATCGACGTCTGCTCGTCGATGAGGCTCACCGTCGTGCTGTTGCTGATGTTCGGCGTGCTGACGTTCGCGGGCACGCTGGCCCAGGGCAAGCTCGGTCTGTTCGTCACCCAACGCGACTACTTCGAGTCGTTCTTCGTGATCTGGGACACGGAGGTGCCGCTCGGTGGCGGCCTCACGCTGAAGATCCCATGGGTCGGCGGCT
The DNA here is from genome assembly GCA_036274315.1 of Planctomycetota bacterium. Taxonomy (GTDB): domain Bacteria; phylum Planctomycetota; class UBA1135; order UBA1135; family UBA2386; genus DASVAL01. Next base: position 21,021 of record DASUFY010000272.1, read on the forward strand.
ACGCGATCCTGCTCGCGCTGTTCGTCAACCTCGTGGTCGGCGGCGTCGTGCGGCATCGCTGGACCTGGCGCAACGGCGGCATCCTGCTCGCGCACCTCGGCATCGCGCTGCTGCTGGTCGCTGGCTTCGTCAAGCTGAACTACTCGTACGCCGGGCACGTCGCGCTGTTCGAAGGCAAGGCGACGTCGACGATGGCGAGCTTCCACGACTACGAACTGGCGCTGTTGCGGCAGGATGGCGACGGCTTGGTCGAACGTGTCGTGCCGGCCACGCGCCTCTCGGCGGCGCGAGGTGCCAACACCGTCACCGTCACGGCACCGGACCTGCCGTTCTCGATCGAAGTGTCGAACTGGCTCGACAACTGCAGGCCGCGGCAGAAGGGACCGATGGTGCAGACCAGCATGCCCGTGGTCACGGATGCCGACGGCTCCGGGTTCTTCCTGCAGGAGGCCAAGGTGGAGCCCGAGCGCGAACGCAACACCGCCGGCTGCTACGTGAAGGTGATCGAGCGGATCGGGCGGCAGGAGCACCAGGCGGTGCTGCACGGGCTCGACACGCGCCCCTTCTCCGAGGATCGCCAGCCGTTCACGTTCCAGGTCGACGGCGCGACCTGGGGTCTGGACCTGCGCCGCGTCCTCTGGGATCTGCCGTTCCGGCTGCGGCTCGACAAGTTCCAGAAGGCGGACCACCCCGGCACCATGACCCCGCGCGACTTCAGCAGCTGGGTGACCGTGTTCGACGGCGACGCCGAACGCAAGGTGCACATCTACATGAACCACCCGCTGCGCAGCAAGGAGCACGTGTTCTTCCAGACGAACTGGGGGCCACAGCCCGGCAGCGACATGACCGGTCCACCGTGGTACTCGGTCTTCGAAGTGTCCGTCAACCCGTCGGACGACTGGCCCAAGTACGCGTCGTACGTGGTCTTCGCCGGCCTGCTCGTGCACTTCCTCCAGAAGCTGATCCGACATCTGCGTTCGAGCACGCGGCGCAACGCGCTGCCGGAGCTGACATGATCCGCACGTCCCGCTTGTTGTGTCTGTCGTTCTGCCTCGGCAGCGTCACCATCGCGCAGGAGACCGCGGAGCCGGCAGACCACCCGGTTCGCACGCATGCCTGGACGCCGGGCGCCGTCGAGACGATGGCGACGTTGCCGCTGCAGGAGGGTGGTCGCGTCAAGCCGCTGTCGGCGCTCGCGGCGGCGACGCTGCATCTCGTGCACGGCCGGCGCGACATGAAGCTCGACCTCGATGGCGATGGCAAGCCCGAGGTGACGTTGGTGCCGACCGAGTGGCTGCTCGACGTCTGGTGCTTCCCCGAACAGGCCGCCACCTACCCGCTGTTTCGCATCGAGAACGTCGAGGTGCTCGATGCAGTCGGGATCCCGCACGAGGGCGGGCAGCGCTTCGACTTCGAGTACGTCTCGTTTGCTCGCATGGTCACGCGGGGCAAGGCAGGCGTGCCGGCCCAGCGCCTCATGGACCTCGCGCGCGGCTATCGCAACAAGGAGGCCGCCGATCGCAGCCCCGTCGAGTCGCACATCGTCAACACTTCGCAGCAGGTCAACACCTACTACGCACTGCACCAGCAGCTGCAGGTGCTCAGCGAGCCGTTCGCGCTCGAGGGTGCGGAGCTGCAGGCACGTCTGGGCGCGGACAAGGTGTTCCTCACGACCTTCGTCGAGAAGGGGCCGCAGTTCATGGCCTTGCTGCGCGAGTATCGCGACAAGCCCAACGATCCGGCGATCGGCAACGCCATGAAGGTCGCGTCGGTGCTGCAGGAGATCGCCGGCGGGGACAGCGGCCTGCCGGCGCTGTTTCCGCCGACCGGCACCGTCGCGGAGAACGAGGCCTGGCTCGGCATCGGCGGCGTGCTCGAAAAGGGGCTGTTCAGCGAACTCGCGCCGGCGAACCTGGCGATGCTGCAGCATCTGCAGAAGGCGATGGTGCCCAAGGACCAGGCCGAACGCGAACGCGAGCTCGTCGCGTTCCACGACGCCGCCGTCGTGCGCGCCACGGAGCGCGGCGAGTACGGCAAGGTCGCACTCGAGAGCTACTACCTCGCCGCGGCCTGGCACTACCGCGCACTGCACTTCTTCCTGCTGGCGCTGATCGTCGTCGCCGTCGGCTGGATGGCGCCGCGTTCGAAGTGGCTGTGGCGCGCCGGCGTGTTCGCCACGGCCGTGCCGCTGCTCTTCCTGATCACGGACATCGTGCTGCGCTGTGTGATCCGCGGCCGGCCGCCGATCCTCAACCTCTACGACACGTTCCTCTTCATCGCGTCGATCGGCGTCACCGCTGCCGTCGTGACCGAGGTCATCACGAAGCGCCGGTTCGCGATCTCGTTGGCGCCCATCTTCGGCGCGCTGCTGATCACGCTCGCGCGCGCGTTCGAAGTCGAGGACGGCAAGGACCAGCTGGCGCCGTTGCAGGCGGTGTTGGACACCAACTACTACCTCGCCACGCACGTCACCTCGATCAACATCGGCTACGCGGCGGGCATGTTCGCCTCGTTCGTCGGCACGGCCTGGCTGCTGATGCAGGCCTTCGGCTTCCGGCGCAACGACGTCGTGTTCCACAAGTCGGTGGTGCGGGCCACGTACGGTCTGGTCGCCTTCGGCCTGATCTTCGCCGTGTTCGGCACGATCTACGGCGGCGTCTGGGCCAACGACTCGTGGGGCCGGTTCTGGGGCTGGGATCCCAAGGAGAACGGCGCGCTGCTGATCTGTCTGGCGCAGGTCGCGCTCATGCACGCGAGGATGTGCGGCTGGGTGCGCGACTTCGGCTTCTGCCTCGGGGCGGCGGCGACGGGCATCGTCGTGGCGTTCTCCTGGTTCCACGTCAACCTGCTCGGCATCGGCCTGCACTCCTACGGCTTCGCGAGCAGCACGAAGACCGCCCTGTTCACCTACTACGGCGTGCAGACCGGTCTGGTCCTGATCGGCGCGATCGGCGTGCTGCTGCGGCGCGCGAATGCGGCCCAGGTCGCGAGCGCGGCAGCGGTGGCGACTGCGAAGTGATCGCGGCCACCCGCGGGCCGTGACGCGGGGCCTACAGCACCGCGCCGGCCGCGCGCAGCGTGTTGCGCAGCAGCATGGCGACGGTGACGGGACCCACACCGCCGGGCACCGGCGTCAGGAACCCCGCCACCTCGATCGTCGAGGCGAAGTCGACGTCGCCGACGATGCGACCGTCGGGTCCCTGGTTGATGCCGACGTCGATGACGACCGCTCCGGGCTTGACCATGTCCCCGTGCACGAGCCCGGCCTTGCCGACGGCGACGACCAGGATGTCGGCGCGGCGCGTGTGGTCGACGAGCTTCCTCGTGCCGACGTGGCACACGGTGACGGTCGACAGGTGGTGCAGCAGCAGCACGGCGATCGGCTTGCCGACGATCTCGCTGTGGCCGACGACCACCGTCTCGGCGCCGCGAAGGTCGATCCCGGTCGCGACGATCAGGTGCTGGGCTGCCGCCGCCGTGCACGGGGGCAGCGACGGTTCGCGGTACAGGATCGCGCCCATGTTGGCGGGGTGCATGCCCTCGACATCCTTGTGCGGCAGGATCGCCGACTGCACGGCGCGCGGATCGATGCCGGGGGGCAACGGCCGCTGCACGAGGATTCCTGCCACTTCGGCCCGCTGGTTGAGCCCCACGATGGTCTGCACGATCTGCGCCTCGGTCGTGCCGAGCGGCAGGTTGGCGACCTCCATCACGATGCCGACCTCGTTGGCGGCCCGCTCCTGGTTGCGCACGTAGACCGCGGCGGCCGGATTCTGGCCGATCTCCACCGACACGAGCCGGATCGGCCGGTCACCGAGGGCCAGCCTGGCGGTCCGCAAGTGGGTGCGGATGCGCTGGGCGATCTGCTTGCCGTCGAGAAGTTGGGCTGGCACGGGCTACGTCTCCGGGTCGGGTTTCGCCGAAAGATAGCGGGGTACCGACACGGTGCCCAACGCAAGCCATGACCCACGACGGCCCACGCTTCCAACTGCCGGCGATCACCCCCGCGATCAAGCTGCTGTTGCTCGCCAATCTCGCCGTCTTCGCCGCCAACGCGCTGCTGCTCGGGCGCCTCAGCGATCCGGGCGCTGGCAGCGACGGCTTCTGGTTCGCGTTCTCGTGGAGCAGCCTGCTCGAGGGCCACGGGCTCGGCCTGTTGCGCGCGGTCAGCTACCAGTTCACGCACAGCTTCCGCGATCCCATGCACCTGCTCATGAACATGCTGGTGCTGTTCTTCTTCGGCACGATGGCCGAACAGCGACTCGGGCCCGTGGGCACCGTGCGGCTCTATCTCTGGGGCGGCCTCGCGGGCGCCCTGCTGCACCTCGGCGTCTCGAGTCTGCAGGGCCAGGCCGATGTGCCGCTCGTCGGCGCCAGCGGTGCGTGCTACGCGTTCCTGCTCTATGCGACCTGCATGGCGCCGCGGTCGATGGTGATCCTGGTGATCTTCCCGGTGCCGCTCTGGGGCCTCGCCGTGTTGCTCGTCGGTGTCGCCGCCTACAGCACGTTCGTCGAGTTCGCGACCGGCTTCTCGGGCGGAGTTTCGCACGGGGCCCACCTCGGCGGCGCGATGCTCGGCGCGCTGGCGCACCGCGCGCAGTGGTTCGTCGATCGCGGCGCGCGGGATGGCTTCTTCGCCGGGCTCATCGCCCGGTGGCGCACGCAGCGTGGTCGGCGCCAGCGCCGCGCCGCGGCGGCGCGCGAACTGCAGCTCGACGAGGTGCTCGCCAAGGTCAAGGCGCACGGCCTCGGTTCGTTGACCCGCGCGGAGCGCCAGTTCCTCGAACGCATGAGTCAGCGGACCCGCGACGACTAGCGCGGACTCCTTGGACCTGGTGAGGCCGAGGCTGCTGCGGTGCGGCGCCCGTTGCGCTACGATCGGGGGTCGACCCCGAGTACCGCCGATGATCCGACCGCTAGCCGTCTTGTCGTTGTTCCTGGCCCTGGCCACTTCCCCGGCGTTGCGGGCCCAGGAGCTCAGCGGTGAACAGTTCCGTGCCGACTTCAGCAAAGCGCTCGAACTGGGAGACGAGAAGCTCATGGACCGGGCCACGAAGCGGGCCCCGCGCCATGCGCTCAGCTACTACGAGGAGTTGTACTGGGAGAAGCAGAAGGGGGACGAGCCGGCGCGGATCAAGACGGACGCGCTGATGGCGTCCTGGGCGCGCACGTTCGAGAACGGCGAGACGATGGAGAAGCTGCAGCGTTGGTGCGACGGCATGACCCCGAGCACCTACGACCAGATGCGGAAGGTGAAGAACGACTCGGGCAGGCTTTGGCAGTTCTACGTCGACCAGGTGTCGAAGGGACTCGTGAAAGCCGAGTACGAGAAGCTGCTCGGGCAGTTCAGCGAACTCGCGCGCAACATGGAGAGCTTCGGTCACAGCATCGAAGCCGCCGACCTGTGGGGCAACGCCAGCGTGGTCGGTAGCAAGATGCCCGACAAGACCCTGGACGATCGGCGCGCGGTCGTGGATGCGATCGAACAGTTCCTGACGTTCCGGAAGGCGTGGGGCTACACGTTCGACGAACACTATGTCCGCAACACCGAGTACGTGAAGGCCGAGAAGCTGCGCATAGAGGAGGACGCCAAGAAGGGCGAGAAGCGCAAAGCCGAGGGCTACGACCCCAACGCCAAGGGCGTCGAGAGCCTGATCATGCCCGACGCCAAGGCCGTGACGCACGAACTCAAGTTCGAGACGCTGACCAGTTGGGATGCTGATCTCGACTACGGCCCCAAGGGCGGACCCGTACCCGCGTTCTGGTGGCTCGCCTCGCTGGGCAAGGAGCCGAGCAGCACGCGCCTGTCGTGGTTCCGCCGGCGCGAGCTGTACATGGTTCGCCTCGGCACGACCAAGTTCGGCATGGGCTTCACGGCGGACGACCCCAAGTCGGCCGTCGAGATCGACGCGAGCAGCAAGGCGAAGCCCAGCACGTTCTGGCTCGACGCCGAGAAGAAGCTGCCCTACTCGATGTTCTTCTGGACGGGCACGGATCATGAGATGGTGGGGGAGGCCGAGTGCAACCTCGCCGTCACGGTCGACGTCGGCAACGTCTACTTCCGCAGCGCGTCGAGCTGGAAGACCGCGATCGGCAACGAGCAGCTCGTGCTCTACGACGACAACGCCAGCGGCAACCCCGGCGACGCCGACCCCTACGAGCCGCCGTTCAAGATCGCCACGCTCGGCGAGCACGAGGGCGAAGGCACCGTCGTGCCGCTGCTCGACTCGATGCGCCTCGGCAAGGGGCCGCGCGTGCCGTACTCGGAGTTCCTGCATCTGCAGGCCGGTTGGTTCTACATGCAGAAGGCGAACGGCGACGAAGTGGGCCTGCGGCCGCTGAACCCCGAGTACTTCAAGACCGGCAAGGTCAAGCTCGTCTGGAGCGGGCCGAAGCCGAGTGCGCCGGTCCAGCTCGTGATCCAGGGTCTCGGCGACTACAAGACGGCGTTCTTCGACGTCGCCGGCGGCAAGGAGGTCGAGGTACCCGCTGCGAGCTTCAAGGTCATCTACGGCCGCGTCATGGCCGGCAAGGGTGCCCGCCTCCAGACGGCGACGCTCTACCAGGGCACGTCGGAGCAGTTCAGCGTCGAACCGGGCAAGGTCTTCGAGCTCAAGATGGGCGCGCCGTTCACGGTCCAGTTCGAGCGGCGCGGCGACGAGAACGCGACGATCGACGCGCTCAAGATCCTGTTGCAGGAGTCGTCGGGCTGCCTGCTGACCGAGATGCATGGCATGACGCTCGTGCCGGAGGTGATGTGGGCAAAGAGCGAGGACGGCAAGGGTGCTCGCGCCGTCGCCAAGTTCATGCACTTCACCGATCCCGAGCTCGTCAACAAGGCGTCGGGCAAGCACAACAACCTGGGCCTGCTCTGTGCCTGCTTCCCGATGCCCGAGGGGTACCGCGACGGCGAGCTCGTGCTCAAGGTCAAGATGCCCGGTGAAGGGCTCAAGATGGGCCTGTTCGTCAAGAAGCACCCGATGTTCGGCGACAAGCTCTCGTCGAAGTGGCAGTGAGACCAGCCGTCCGTCCGGCGGTGTGGGCACGGCACCGCTCGCGCAGTGCCTTCGCGTGCCCCGCTCGCTAGACTGCGGCCCACATGTTGGACATCAAGTTACTGCGCGAGAACCCCGACTCCGTGCGGGCCGGAGCCAGGAAGAAGCGCCTGCCCGACCGCGCCGAAGCGGTCGATCGCGCCCTGGCCGTCGACTCGGAGCTGCGGGCCCTGCTGCCCAAGCTCGACGCGATGCGCGGGGAACAGAAGAACGCCGGCAAGATGCTCGGCAGGCTCAGTGCCGCCGAGCGGGAACCGTTCCTCGAGCAGCAGAAGGAACGCAAGGCCGAGCTCGCGGTGCTCGAGGACCTCGAGCGGCAGCTGCGCGCCGAACTCGATCGACAGCTGGCGTTGGTGCCCAACCTGCCCGATCCCGAGGTTCCCGAGGGCAAGGACGACACCGAGAACGTGGAGACGAAGCGCCAGGGCAACGTCCGGCAGTTCGAGTTCACGGCGCGACCGCACTACGAGATCGGCGAGGCCCAGGGCTGGCTCGACTTCAAGCGCGCGTCCGACATGGCGGGATCGCGCAACTACATCCTGTTCGGTGATCTGGCGCTGCTGCACGACGCGGTGCTGCGCTTCGCGGTCGACCTCATGGTGCGACGCGGCTTCGTGCCCATCGATCCACCGTTGCTCGTGCGCGACGCAGCGATGTTCGGCACGGGCTTCTTCCCGGGCGGGGAGGAACAGACCTACCGCTGCGAGAAGGACGGCCTCAACCTGATCGGCACGAGCGAGGTGCCCGTCACCTCGCTGCACGGCGGCGAGATGCTCGCCGAGGATCAGCTGCCCAAGAAGTACGTCGCCCGCTCGGCGTGCTTCCGGCGCGAGGCCGGGACCTACGGCAAGGACACGCGCGGGCTCTACCGCGTGCACCAGTTCCAGAAGGTCGAGCAGGTCATCGTCGACGTCGCCGACAAGGCACGCTCGCTGCAACACCATCAGGACATCGTGCAGAACGCCGAGGACCTGCTGCAGGCATGCGAGCTGCCGTACCGCGTCGTCGCCGTGTGCGGCGGCGACCTCGGCGTGCCGCAGGCGATGAAGTACGACATCGAGACGTGGATGCCGTCGCGCGACAGCTACGGCGAGACGCACTCGGCGTCGCGGTTCTACGACTACCAGGCGCGCCGCCTCAACCTGCGCTATCGGCCCGCGGACGGCGGCAAGCCGCTGTTCTGCCACACGCTGAACAACACCGTGGTGGCGAGCCCGCGCGTGTTGATCCCGTTGCTTGAGAACCACCAGCTGCCGGACGGCACGGTGCGGCTGCCGGAGGCCCTGCGTCCCTACTTCGGCGGCCGGGAAGTGTTGGGCAAGCCCGTCTGGTGACTGAAACCAGGCCGCCCCTGGGGCGGCGTGGTCCACCCATGGCCGTCGCAGCGGGCTGGATGGCTCGTTTCGCTGGTCTCGGCCGCCCGCGTTGCGACGGCTCCCGGAGATGACTGAAACCAGGCCGCCCCTGGGGCGGCGTGGTTTCAGTGATTGCCGAAGAAGTTGCCGGCGTTGCCGCCACCCGCCGCGCCGCCGAAGATCTGGCCGAGGTTGAAGCCCGGCGGCAGGCCGCCGGCCGGCGCGCCCGAGCCGCCACCGCCCGGGAACGGGATCGCGGATTGGCCTGGGCCGCCACCCGGGCCGCCGCCCTTGGCGCCGCCGTCGCCGCCGCCGCGGCCGCCGCGGCCGGCCTGCTCACCGCGGCTGCTCTGGCCCGCGTTGCTCTTGGTGCCCACGACGGAGCGGCCCATGCCTTCGGCACCGCCCGGGCCCGCGGGCCCACCCGGCCCTGCTGGTCCACCGGGGCCGGCGGGTCCACCGCCACCGGCCTCCTCGGCGACCGGCTCGGGTGGGAACACCGGCACACGTGCGGTGCCCGCCTGCAGGATGTCCTTCATGCGCCGATCGAACACGATGTGGCGCACGTAGGTCTTCTCGGCGCCCTCGAAGTCCTCGACCTCGAGGTCGCTGACGACGTTGCGGTTGCTGCGCCGGCGTTCGATCGTGAACTCGATCTTGATGCGCTGCGGCAGCTTGTCCTCGAGCGTGCTGTCCCACTCGAGCAGCTCCTCGGCCTCGTAACCGAGCGTCTCGAAGTAGGTCACCTTGAAGCTCTTGACCCGGTCGTGCACGAGCTGGAACGAACCCTGCGTGATCAGGTCGTCGTCGACCATGGGATCCTCGCGGCGCCACATCTCGAACACGTCGCGGTAGCGCGGGTTCGGCTTGAACCAGTAGCCGACCTCACAGAGGGTCGGCTTGCGTGGTTGGCCGTTCGTGTCGAGCACGAAGCCGACGGCGTTCGTGGTGGTCAGGAAGTCCATGCGGTCGGCGTCGCGCCCGTTGACGTCCATGTCGCGGCCGCGGAAGACGGCGTTGTTCTTGACGTTGTAGGTCCAGAGGCCGCGCAGGTCGCGCTCGATCAGGTTCAGGATGCGCGGCCCGGCCTCGGTCGATTCGGTCAGGTCGTCGACGACGTCGCGTGCATTGAGCAGCACGTGGAACGTCGACGCGACCGTGATCATGACCGTCGCGGTGATGGCGATGGCGAGCAACACCTCGAGGAGCGTGAAGCCGCGCTGGCTGTGTTCGTTCTGCATCACTTGCCTCCGCTGCTGCCAGCCGGGGAACCGCTGCCGCCCGGTGCGGCGCCGCTGGCTCCGGACGACGATGGTCCACGTGCGGCCGCGATCGCCTCGGCCTGTTTCGGTGTCAACCCCGAGAGCGCGAGCGTCGACAGGCGCGCCTTGATCAGCAGCGCGTCGCGATCACCCTCGTGCTCTGCGTTCAGCTTGGGGAAATAGACGACCACGGCCACCTCTTCGAAGTCATCGGCACTCGGCGGGGTTTCCGCGAGGCGCCGCTGATAATCTTCTTCCTGCAGCTTCTCCTCGTAGGCGGTGGCGCTGAGCCCCTGCTCGGAGGCCTTGCGGTAGTTCTCGCGGTCGCGTTGCCACTCGAGCCGCTCGCTGGCAACGGTGTTCTCGCCGACCGCACTGTTGGCCACCTCGGCCTCGATCTCGGCGACCTGCGACTCGCCGACGACGACCTTGAACGAGAAGCCCGCGTACTTCTCGAGCGGCTGCTCCTGGCCGGATTCGGGCGGTGTCTCGCGGGCGCCGGCCTGCAGCTCCGACATCTTCTCCTCGGCGATCTCGCGCGCGAGGCGGCAGTTGCGCGCCTGCGTCGCATCGATGAGCGCGTTCGTGCGGATGCCGATGTACTCGATCACGACCATCGCGACGATCATCATCGCGACGAGCGCTTCGATGAGCGTGAAGCCGGCCTGGTCCACCGAGGCCGGCGACACCGCGTTCGTACGAGGCGCGGTCACGGGAAGGCGGCCTCCGTCGGGGCCACCAGCTGGATCGCTTCGCCCTTCTCCGAACGTTCGATGTCGAGCCGGCCGCTGAGGCCCTGGATCGACAGCGACCAGACCATGGTCGCGTCGCTCTGCAGCTTCAGCACGATGACCTGGTCGGCCGTGAAGCCGTACTCGTCGAAGGCGAGCCGGTAGATGCCCTCGTGCGCGAGGCCGGACTTGGCGTCGCCGGCACCGTCGAAGACGACGTCGGTCTCGAGCGCCTGCCAGTCCTCGGGTTGTTCCTCGAGCGTGCTGAGATCCTGGTCGCGGGTCAGCTTCTGCTCGGGCGGGTAGACGATGCGCCACCGCGCGTGGCGCAGGTCGAACTCCATCGCCATGCGCTTGCCCTGGATGCGCGCTTCGGAGCGCACCCAGTCGAGCGTGCGCATGATGCGCTTGCCGCTGCCGTCGAGTCGCGCTTCGGGAACGAACGCGCCCAGGTTGGGTACGACGATCGCGAAGATCAGCGAGATGATGGTCATCGTCACGAGCAGCTCCATCAGCGTGAAGCCGCGCTGCGCCGACGCGGTGCCGGGCCGCGCCGCGGGAACCACCGTCGCAGGAGCCATCGTCGTGCCGTGCATCGTGAGCCTTCGAGGCTGATCGGCCGCCGGGCGGCCGCCGTCCTACTTCTCCTTCTTGCTGTCCTTGCTCGAGATGTCGTCGTCGGTGCCCTCGTTGCCATCGGGCCCCCAGCTGATCACCTCGAAGTCGCGCGGGGTGTCGCCCTCGCGCAGCACGTAGTCGTGGTCCCAGGGATCGCGCGGCAGGTTGTCGAGTTCGCTGCGGCCGCGTTCGTCCTTCGTGGCCAGCGCCTCGAGCGAATCGGGCATCTTGCCGTTGCGTGCCCGGTAGGACTTGACGGCATCGAGGATGATCCCGATGTCGGTCCTGGCCTTCGTCTCGCGCGCTTCGTCGCTGGCACCGATGACGTTCGTGGCGACCATGGTCGCGAGCAGGCCGAGGATCACGATGACCACCATGATCTCGACGAGGGTGAACCCGGCTTGGGCAGGGCGGATGCGGGCGGGCTTTGGCGATGCGTTCATGGACATGGGTCGGGTTGTCGGTGTCACAGTCTACCGGATCCGTGGCGGGATCGGCGCAGCGGAACGGACTTGAGACGGTTGCCGGCCCGGATCCTTCCGGCCGGCTCTGTGCGCCATGGCATCGACCACCCCCCGCCGCGATGATGCCGACCAGACATGCGGGTCCTCTCGAGCCTCGTCGCGGCGCTGGCCGCGGTTCTGTCCCTGCCGTCGCAGCAGGTGCTCTCCCCGGAAGGTCTGCTCGCGCTGCAGCGGGTGTCCGAACTGGCCCTGAGCCCGGACGGCAACCACCTGCTGTTCACGGTGCGCACGGTCGATCTGGCCGGCAATCGCAGCGTGGCGAAGGTGTACCTGCTGCCGGTCGGGCGGCCCGGCGCGGCGCCGACCGCGGTGGCCGACGGTTCGTCGCCGGTCTGGTTGCCGGGCGGTGCCGCCTACGCCTTCGTGACCAAGGCGGGCATCACGTGCCAGCCGCTGCTCGATGGTCCGGTGGTGCAGATCCCCGTCGCCGGCGGCGTGCAGAACCTGCACTGGTCGCCCAACGGCGAGAACTTCAGCTACACGCACCCGGTCAAGATCGACACGCTCGTCACCGAGAAGTACCCGGACCTGCCGAAGGCCAACGCGCGCGCCTACGACGACCTCATGGTGCGGCACTGGGACGAGTGGAACGACGGCAGCTACAGCCACCTGTTCGTGCAGCCCTACACGGGCGGCGGTGCGGCGCGCGACCTGATGCAAGGCGAACGTGTGCACACGCCGCTGCCGCCGTTCGGCGGCGGCGAACAGATCGCCTGGTCCCCGGACGGCCGCGAACTGTGCTACACGGCCCGGCGCGTGCCCGACCCCGAAGCGAGCACCGACAGCAGCCTGTGGGCGGTGCCGGTCGGCGGCGGTGCGGCGCGCAACCTGACCGAAGGCATGCCGGGCTACGACCAGGATCCCGTCTACTCGCCGGACGGTCGTTGGATCGCGTTCGGCAGCATGGCCCACGCGGGCTTCGAGTCCGACCGTCTGCGCCTCATGATCCACGACCGGCGCCTCGGCAAGAACGTCGAGCTGCTGCCGGGCCTCGACGCGTCGCCGCACGACGTGCGTTGGACCGCCGACAGCAAGCGGCTGTTCTTCACGGTCGAGACCGAGGGCACGACGCAGCTCTACACGACCCTGCTCGAGGAACGCAAGGCGGTCGCGGTGACGAAGGGGCGGCACGCGCTCTCGGACCTGCAGGTGGCGCCCGACGGCCTGACGGTCTTCGCGCTGCGCACGACGATGGAACGGCCGGCCGAAGTCGTGCGCATCGACGTGGGCACGGGCGCCATCACGGCGATCACCGACTTCAACGCGCCGGTCTACGCGGGGCTGACCATGCCCGCCATCGACGCCGAGTGGTTCGAGGCGACCGACGGCGAGAAGATCCATGCCTGGATCGTCAAGCCGCCGGGCTTCGACCCCACCAAGAAGTACCCGTTCGTGCTCTACTGCCAAGGCGGTCCGCAATCGATGGTCGGGCAGGGCTTCTCGTTCCGCTGGAACTTCCACCTCATGGCGGCCAAGGGCTACGTGGTCGCCGCGGTCAACCGGCGCGGGCTTCCCGGTTTCGGCCAGGCCTGGAACGATCGGATCTCGCGCGATTGGGGCGGTCAGGCGATGGCCGACCTGCTGTCCGTCTGCGACGCGATGCAGAACCGGCCCTACATCGATCGCGAGCGCTCGGCCGCGGTCGGCGCGTCGTTCGGGGGCTACACGGTCTATTGGCTCATGGGCAACGCCGGCGATCGCTTCGCCTGCATGATCGCGCACTGCGGTGTGTTCAACCTCGAGAGCATGTACCTCGCGACCGAGGAGCTGTTCTTCGTCAACTGGGACCTCGGTGGCCCGTTCTGGGCCTCCGAGGAGGTGGCCTCGGCCTACCGGCGCTTCTCGCCGCACCGCTACGTGCAGAACTGGAAGACGCCGCTGCTCGTCATCGAGGGCGAACGCGACTTCCGCGTGCCGTACGACCAGGGGCTGCAGGCGTTCACGGCCGCCCAGCTGCGCGGCGTGACGAGCCGGCTGCTCGTGTTCCCCGACGAGGGCCACTGGATCCTGCAGCCGCAGAACGGCCTGTTGTGGCAGCGCGAGTTCTTCGCCTGGCTCGACCGGTTCTGCGGCGCCGAGGCGCACGCGGAGTCGAAGTGAGCCGCGCCGTCGCGGCCGCCGCGCTGCTGCTCGCGGCGTGCGCGACGACGCCCGAATGGCAGTCGCAGCTGCCCCAGGCACTCGCCGCGGCGCGCGAGCATCGCCAGGACCTCGTCGTCTACTTCGCGCTGCCGGGCCGCGAGGCCAGCGACCGCATGCAGGCGTCGCTGGCCGACCCGGTGATCGGCGCCGCGCTGCGCGCGGGCCACTTCGCCGCGGCGATCGCCGACGGCTCGGAACGCGAGCGGCTCTACACGACGTGGATCGGCGGCGGGGAGGGCATGGGCATCGCCGTGCTCGACGGCGAGGGCCGCGTCTACGCGGCGCGCCCCGGGCCCCAGGATCCGCCCGAACTCGCGGCGTTCCTGCGCCTGTGTGCGGACTCGCGAACGCACCTCGCCTCGTTGCGCGCCGCGGTTGCCGCGGCCGATGCGTCGGCCGCGCAGCGCTTCGAGCTCGGCTGCCTGCTGCTCCACCTCGGGTGCCGCACGCAGTGCGAACCGCTGCTGCTCGACGCCGCGACCGCCGGCATCGCCGACGCGCGCCATCGCCTCGCGCGGTTGTACGCGCTCGACGGCAACGTCACCGCTGCGCGGCGCTGGCTCGCGAGCGCGCCGAAGACGCCGCGGGCGCAGGTGACCGAGGGCTACGTGCTGTTCAAGGAACGCAAGCCGGCCGAGGCGGCGGCCGTGTTCACGGCCGCGTTGGCGCTGGGCGACCTCGGCGAGGACCGCCAGCGCGCGCTGCTCTACCTCGGCAAGGCGCTGCACGAGACCAGGCAGGACGAGCGCGCCGTGCAGCTGCTGCGCGAGCTCGCGGCGGAGGGCACGGGCAGCACGTTCGAGGCCGCGGCGGTGCACACGCTCGCGCACATCGCGAACCCGGAGCCCGGGCACACGCACTGACCGCGCCGTTGGCGCCGGCTAGCCGCCGTTCCTGCTCCCGCCCTGGCCGCCGCCACCCTGGCCGCCTCCGCCTTGGCCGCCGCGGCCGCCACCGCCGCCCCAGCCGCGGTCGCCGAGCCGCTGGGCATCGGCTGGGCGCTCGGGCAGCTTCACCTTCTCGAGCAGCTCCTTCTCCTTGGCCAGCAGCTTCTGTTCCTCGCCCTCGACGACCTTGAGGTCCTTCTCGGCCTCGAGGCGCTTGCCCTTGTCGGCCCCGGCCTTGGCCTGCTTGGTGGTCGCCAGCTTCTTCTTGTTGAGCAGCTGCTCCATGTCGCGCACGAAGCCGCCGTACTCCTTGGCGAACGACGCGAGCGACGGCTTCACCACGCCCTGCGCCGCCTTCTCGAGCAGCTTCTCGAGCCCGTTGCCGGCGACCTTGTAGCCGTTCATCGAGATGTCGCTCGGCTTGGCGTCCTTGTCGAACACGACGAACAGCGGCGCCTGCTTGATGTACTTCGCCTTGAGCGCTTCGTCCTTGGCCAGGTCGATGCGACCGCAGTGGAAGCAGCGCAGCTGGATGCCCATCTCGTCGCTGCCGAACAACGCCCGTTCGAACGTCTCGCGCACGTCGCGGTCGTCGCTGCTGTCGTACAGGTAGAGCACGGTGACCTGATTGGCCGCGGCGGCCGCGCGCACGAGTTCACACGTGTTGAGGTCGGCGACCTTGTCGCCTTCCGTGGCCGGGCCAGCGATGTCGCTGAAGTACACACCGACGCGATTCTGGATCTCTTCGGGGCGGTTGCGACCTCGACCGCCGCCCTGGGCGGGAACAAGAGCGGCCACGAGCAGGGTCGCCGCGAGACTCGTCATACAGGTTCGGGGAATCCGCATCGTCAACTCCGGTGCGCGCGCGGGTTGGGGGGCGGTGGCGCACGCGCGGAAGATCATGGCCGGCGGGTGCTGGGTTGTGTGCACGTGCGGTGCACCACTTTGGTACCAGGTGCACGGGGAACGCGGGCCCATGTCCGGGGTGTTGCCGCGGTCGCCGGCGCTCAGCGGGCCGTGCCGGAGCCATGGTGAGTTTCGTTCCGCTGCGAGTGGGGGCGCGCTACAACGGATCCCCGCGGTCCGGGGACCCGGCCGCACTCCGACCATGCGCACCCTCGTCATCGTGAGCTCGTTGGCTCTCCCCGTTCTCGCCCAGGACACTCCGCTCATGCCCGCGAAACCCCCGGCACCGATCGTTCTCGGCGAAGGCGCGCACAGCTACGAATGGGTCGTCGGCTGGGGCGCGACCCCGGACGGCAAGGAACTCGGCAGCACGCACGGCTGCCTCGCCGTCGACAAGGCCGGCGAGATCCTCGCCAACACCGAGACCGAAGCGGCGGTCGTCGTGTTCTCGCCCGACGGCAAGCTGCTGCGATCGTGGGGCAAGGACTTCCAGGGTGGTCTGCACGGCATGTGCCTGCGCGTCGAGGACGGCAAGGAAGTGCTCTACCTCGCACAGACGCGCCGGCACGAGGTCGTCAAGACGACGATCGACGGCACGGTGCTCTGGACCATCGGCTGGCCCGAGGCGTCGGGCATCTACCAGCAGGAGGATCAGTTCAAGCCGACCGCCGTGGTGGTCGGCCCGGACGGTCGCATCTTCGTCGCCGACGGCTACGGCAAGTCGTGGGTTCACCTGTTCGACAAGGACCGCCACTACGTGAAGTCGTTCGGCGGGCCCGGCGTGGAACCAGGCAAGATGAAGACGCCGCACGGCATGTGGCTCGACGCGCGCGGCAAGGAACCGCTGCTGCTCGTCTGCGATCGCGAGAACCATCGCCTGCAGTGGTTCTCGATGGACGGCACGTTCGTGCGGCTCATGGACCAGGACCTGCGCCGGCCGTGCAACGTCGCGCCGCTGCCCGACGGCGGCCTCGCCATCGCCGACCTCGCCGGCCGCGTCACGATCCTCGACGAGGACGACCACCTCGTCGTGCACCTCGGCGACAACCCGGAAGAGAAGCTGCGCGCCCAGTTCGGCGTGGCGCGCGACAAGTGGCAGGACGGCGTGTTCCTGTCGCCGCACGGCATCTGCGTCGATGCCGCGGGCAACCTCTACGTCGAGGACTGGAACGTGCTCGGTCGCGTGTCCAAGCTCGTCAAGTTGCCGGCACCCGCGAAGAAGGGCTGATGCGCCGCGGGCTCGTGTTCGACCTCGGGCGTTCGCGCGTCGCCACGTTCGCGTCGCGCTAACGAAGGCCGGGCGCGAGCGGCCGCATGCCGGTGCTGCCGCACAGTCGCGCGGGGTCGTCGCAGAGCGTGATCGTGCCGTGTTGGCCCGTGACCCAGAGGTCGGCGCCGAAGCGGCGCACGCTGCCGCCCTGCGACGTGTCGCCGTCGGCGGTGGTGGCCGACGCGAGGCACGCGCGCGGGTGCACACGCTGCAGCAGCGCGTCGGCGAGCGCGTTGGGCCGACCGTGGTGGGGCAGCACGAGCACGTCGCACGGCACCGCGAGGCCCTGACCGATCGCCGCCGCCGTGCCGGGCGCTTCGGCGTCGCCGGTCAGCAGCACCGACGTGGCGCCGATCTGCACGCTGGTCCACAGGCTCTGGTCGTTGTCGCTCGCGCCGGGCGGCAGCCACGGCGCGGCGACGCGCACCTCGGGCTCCGGCTGCAGCGCCTGACCGGGCTGCAGCAGTGTCACGGCGGTGCCGTGCGCGCGCAGCGTCTGGTCGAGTGCGGTGCCGCCGAGGCACGCGGGCAGGATCGCGTGCTCGATCGGCAGGTGCTGCAGCAGCGCCGGCACGCCGTTGTGGTGGTCGGAGTCGGCGTGCGTCACGACCAGCAGGTCGAGCCGGCGCCGCACCAGCGCCGACGTGAGCAGCTGCGCGGCCAGGTAAGGATGCTGCAGGCTGCCGCAGTCGACGGCGATCTGCCGGCCGGCCGCGGTCTCGGCGAGGCAGCTCTGGCCGTGGCCGATGGCGAACAGTTGCAGGCGCGGTTCGCGTTGGCCGGTCAGCGGCACGAAGTACGGCAACGACAGCAGCACCGCCGCGGCGGCGACCCCGCGGCGGTCGGGCCGCCGTTCGAGGACGAATGCGGCGACGAGCGCCGCGAGGCCGAGCGCAACCGCCCCGGGCGCCACCGACGCGTGCACCGGCGTGCCCGGCAGCAGGTCCGCCCATCGCACGAGCGTGGCGTAGAGTTCGCACAGCCAACCGAGCGGCGCCGCCAGCAGGTCGCCGAGCGGCGGTACGCAGCAGCCGAGCAGCGCCGCGGTCAGGCCGCCGAGCAGCATGGCGGCGACGAGCGGGGCCAGCAGCGGGGTCAGCAGCACCGTGCACGGCGCGAGTTGGCCGAAGAACAGCAGCGTCAGCGGCGCCGTCAGCAACGTCGCCCACGACGAGGCCCACAGCGGCCCGAGCAGCCAGCGCCACAGCCGGCTGTCGTCGCCGCGGCCCGCCGCCATGGCGAGGCCGAAGACGGCGGCGTAACTGAGCAGGAAGCTCGGACCGAGCAGGGCCTCGGGCTGCAGCAGGCACGTCACGAGGGCCGGCGCGAGCAGCCCGGTCGCCAGTCCGCAGGGTCGGCCGAGCTGCGTCGCGACCGCCGCGAGCGCGAACGTCACGACGGCGCGCAACACCGGCGGCTCGTTGCCGGTGATCGCCGCGTAGGCGAACAGCAGCATCAGGATCGAGATCGTGCGCCCGCGCCCGGCGGCGAGGCGCCGGCCGCGGCCGCGCCCGGTCAGCCCCAGCAGGAACGCGAGCATCGCCGCATGGGCGCCGCTGACCGCCAGCAGATGGCTGAGCCCCGTGTCCCGGTGCGCGGCGCTCAGCTCCGCCGACGTGCGCGTGTCGCGCCCGAGCACGAGCGTCGCGAGCGTGGCGCCGTTCTCGCCCGGCACGAGCCGCAGCAGCTGCCGTTCGAACGCGCGGCGCAGTTGGCCCGCGGCGCGCCGCAGCGAGCACGGTCCGGCGGTCACGCGCACGGTCGTCGCGATGCCGTGCAGCGGCGCCGGCAGACCGGGAGCCGCGGGTTCGCCGGCGCGGGCCAGCGCCTCGAGCCGGTCGCCGGGCAGCACCTCGAAGTCCTCGCCGAACGACAACCGCTGGCGGTGCAGCCCGTCGTCGAGCAGCACCGAGGTCGTGCCGAGCTGCGGCGCGCGCACGACGCTCGCGACCGTGCCCGTCACCAGCACGGGGCCCGGACGCACGGGCGGCATCGCGGCGCGCGGGGCGGGGATCGCCGCGAGCAACGCCGGCAGTGCGCAGAGGCCCGCGAGCCGCCAGCGATGGCGCCCGTGGCTCGCGAACAGCAGACCGAACGCGGCCATGGCCGCCGCCGCCGGCAGGCAGACGGGGGCCACGGCCGCGGTCGGCAATGCAAAGAGACTGCCCCAGAGGAGCGCCGGTGCACGCGAAGGTTCCATCAGCTGCTCCGTGCCCGGGAACTCGCCGCGGTTACAGTCGGCGCATGGTTTCTGCCCTCTATCCCGGCAGTTTCGATCCGGTGACGCGCGGCCACCTCGACCTCGTCGAGCGCGCCCTGCCGCTGTTCGACCATCTGACGGTGGCGGTCGCCCACAACAGCCGCAAGAGCACGACCTTCACGTCCGACGAACGCGCCGAGATGCTGCGCGAGGTGCTGCCGCAGAACCCCAAGCTGTCGGTGTGCACGTTCCGGGGCCTCGTCGTCGACTTCTGCAAGAGCCAGCAGATCGGCGCGATCCTGCGCGGCGTGCGCACGATCTCGGACTTCGAGTACGAGTACCAGATGGCCCTGACCAACCGCCACCTCGCGCCCGGCATCGAGACGGTGTTCGTGATGCCGAGCGTGCAGTACAGCTACGTGTCGTCGTCGTTGATCCGCGAGATCGTGCGCAACGGCGGCGACGTCGCCAGCTTCCTGCCACCGCCGGTCGAACGCCGCCTGCGCCTGCGCCTGTGTCCTCCCGCTTCCTGATCATGAAACTCGAACCCATCCACTCCCCGTCCGCGCCGGCAGCCATCGGTCCCTACAGCCAGGCGCAACGTGTCGGCAACCTGCTGTTCTGTTCGGGCCAGATCGCGCTCGACCCCGGCACCATGCAGATCGTCGGCAAGACGGCCGCCGAACAGTGCGAGCAGGTGCTGAGGAACCTCACGGCGGTGCTGCAGGCCGCCGGCGGCACGCTCGGGCACGTCGCGCGCACGACGATCTACCTCGCCAGCATGGCCGACTTCGCCGCCGTCAACGAGGTCTACGGCCGCCACTTCGGCGACCACAAGCCGGCGCGCGCGACGGTCGCGGTCAAGGAGCTGCCGAAGGGTGGCCTGGTCGAGATCGACTGCATCGCCTGCCTCTGACCGGTGACCTCTGAAGGCCGGTCTGCGATGACTGCACCGCGCCGGGAAGCGGCGCCGGGGCCGAAGTGGTGGCGACCCGTCGCCACGGGCTGCATCGTGCTCGCGGTGCTGCTGCTGCCGGTGCTGGTCGCCGGGACCCGCATCGATGCGCCGCCGACGCCGGCCGAGCTCGAGCACCTGCGGTCGGCGCTCGCCCCGACGGGCTCGACGGCGGCGGTCGGCAGCGAAGTCGCGCGCCAGTTCTACGTGTCGATGCTGTTCGGCACGGCCAGCGTGCCGGCCGACCCCGAAGCCGCGGCGGCCGTCGTCGCCCAGGCGCGCACCGCCCAGCTCGTCTCGCTGCTCGGAATCACGTTGCTCCTGTACCTCGGCGTCTTGCTCGCGCGCGGCCGGCTGCAGGCCCTGCTCGCGGTCGGCGCGCTGCTGATGTTGCCGCCGATCGGCGCCGAAGGTCACGTGCTGCGCCCCGAGACCCCGACGGCCGTGTTCTGCCTGCTGTCGCTCGTGTTGCTGCAGTGCCTGGCGCAGTCCGCACGGCAGCGGCACGGCGGCCGCGCCCCGCGCCTGCCGTTCGTGGCCGGGCTCGTGCTCTGCGCGACGGTCGCCCAGGGCCTCGCGGTCGCGACGTTGCCGTCGAGCGGCGAATGCCTGCTCGTGCCGGGCGTCGTGCTGACGATCGCCGCGGTGCAGCTGGGTCTGCGCGGCGTGCGCGTCGTGCGGCGGCAGGGCCTCGAACGGCTGCCGATACGTTCGATCAACGGCCGCCTGCTGCCGTGGACTGCGACCGCGTTGCTGGCGCCCGCCGTCGCGCTGCTGCTGCTGTCGGTCGCGGTGGTGGTGCCCGTCGAGGCCCTGCCGTCCTCGATGAGCACGGCCGGGCTGTGGCCCGCGGCTTGGCCGTTTCGCCTGCCGCTGTTCGGGCTGCTCGGCCTCGGTGTGGTGGCGGGCGTGCTGCGCGTCGGCCTGCGCTTCGGCCGGCGCGGGCGCATCGGCGCCGACCTCGTGCTGCTCGTGTTCTGCGTCGTCTTCCTCGCCACGGCCATCGGCACACCCGACAGCGACGATCGCCTCGTTGCGGCGCCCGCCATGGCCGCCGTGCTCAGCGAAGGGCTGCGCACGCTGCTCGTGCTTCTGCGCGCCGGCGCCGGCGCGCTCGGGTGGTCGTCCAGCCGATAGGCCCGCGCCTACGATTTGCAGGCGCGCGCGACGACCTCGGCGATCTCGGCGCGGCTGTCGACCGTGCCGACGTGCAGGCCGAGGCCGGCGATCTTGCCGTTCTTGTCGATGATGTGGATGGTCGGCCCTTCGACGAACCAACGCAGCGCGAGGTCCGTCAGCACGCCCTTGCCGTTGCCGACGACGGGGAAGTCGATGCCGCGCTCCTTCACCGCCGCACCGATCGCATCGTCGTCGCGGTCGAGGCACACGCCGATCACGACCAGCGCGGGGCCGTACTGCTGCTGCAGCTGCCGCATCGTCGACACGAGCGTCGGCAGGTCCATGTCGCCGGCCGACCAGAAGGCGAGCACGATGGCCTTGCCGAGCAGTTCGGCCGAGCCGAGCTCCTTGCCCGCCCGGGTCCGCGCGCGCCAGGCGATGGCGTCGTCGCCGACCTGCAGTCTCGTTGCCCGCAGGCGGTCCTTGGCGACGTCGCCCCAGTACGTCTTCGGCAGGTCGTTGGCGAGCTTCTCGAGTTCTTCGAAGGCGGCGTTGTCGGGCAGGTCCTCGCGGTCGCGCAGCGCGTCGGCGCGGTGCCAGCGCACGAGGGCACGCTGTTCGTCGTCGGTGGCCTCGGCGAGCGCCGCCGCGAAGACCTTCTCGCCGGCCTCGACTTCGTGCAGCACGGACATCAAGAGGCGCGCCATGGCCAGACGGTCGGCGGGCGGCGCCTTCTTGGTCGAGGCCGCCTTGATCCAGGCGTCGCGCAGATCGCGCAGATTGAGGTGCTGGGCCATCGTCGCCGCGCTGACGAGCAGCAGGGCCGGAGCCGCGTCGGCGTCGATGCTGCGCAGCGTCGCGGCGGCGCCGGTGTCGTCGTCGCGCGACAACTGGAAGTCGGCCAGCATGAGCCGGCCGTTCCAGCGATCGTCACCGCGAGCCTGGTCGGCGAGGAACTGCTGCAATTGCCTGGTCTGGCGATCGCGCAACTCGGCTTGCTGTTCACGCGTCGCCTTGCCGCCGCCGAGCTGGCGCATCTGCTCGCCGAACTGGCGTTGCAGGTCGGCGAGCGATCCTTGGGCCAGAAGGCCCGGCGAGAGGCACGACAGGAGGAGGGAAAGTGCTGCGCGTTGCATGCGCCACATCATAGCGGGGGCGGGCGGGCAGGCGGGTCGGGCGATGCTCCCGCCCGAGGCCTTGCAGTCGGCGCGCCGATGTCGTGCGATGGGCGCGCGTGCCTGCGCTGTTCGATGTTGCCGACTTCCGCGTGCGTCGTGACGACGGTTGGTCGATCGCGGTACCGAAGCTGCGCCTGCACCGCGGCGAGACGGCGGCGCTGTACGGGCCGTCCGGCGGCGGCAAGACGACGGCGCTGCAGGCGATGTTCGGCCTGCTGCGGCGCCGCGGCTGGACGACCGAAGGCACCGTGTCGCTCGACGGCACGTCCGTGCTGCGGTGCCCCGCGCTCGAGCACGAGCGGCTGCTGCGCCACGCCATGGCGTTCCTGATCCAGGATGCGCACGCCGCGCTGGATCCGCTGCAGGCCGTGGCGCGCCAGATCCGCCAGGCGACGGGCTGTGCGGCCGGCGACGCACCGGCCGCGCTGGCGCGGCTCGGCGTCGCCGATGCCGGCGCGCTCGGTCGCCGACTGCCGCACGAGATCTCCGGCGGCGAAGCGCAGCGTGTGCTGCTGGCCATCGCCGTGTTGCGCGCGCCCGCGCTCGTGGTCGCCGACGAGCCGACGGCCAGCCTCGACGGCGGCAACTACGGCGAGACGATGGAACACCTGCGAACGCTCGTGCGCGGCGGCAGCGCGCTGCTGCTGGCGACGCACGACCACCGCGTGCTGCGGGACCTGGACGCGGCCGTCTACTCGCTGCGCGACGGTGTGTTCGAGCGCGGCGACCCCCCCGACGTGTCGTGGCCGCAGCGAGCGGCCGAGGATGGGGCCGGGGCCGTGCCGGTGCTGCAGGCGCACGCGATCCACGTGTCGTTCGCTGGGCGCCCTGTGTTGTGCGGCCTCGACTTCGTGCTGCACCGCAGCGAGGTCGTCGCGATCGTCGGCGAGTCGGGCGCGGGCAAGACCACGCTCGCGCGTGTGCTGGCCGGGCACCGCGCGCCCGATCTCGGCCGCGTCGGTCGTCCCGACCGCCGCGCCGCCGTGCAACTGGTCGGCCAGGATGCGCTGGCCTCGTTCACGCCCGGGCGCACGCTGCGCGACCTGCTGGCCGAGGCGTCGGCGCCGAGGTTCGACGTGGCCGCCGCCGCCGCCGAATTGCAGTTGCCGCTCGGCGTGCTCGCATCGCCGGCATCGTGCATGTCGGGCGGCGAACGGCGCCGCGCCGCGCTGCTGCGCGCCGTGGCGGTGCGGCCCGACGTGCTGATCCTCGACGAACCGACCGCGTCGCTCGATCGCACCACGGCGACCGCCGTCGTGCAGTCGCTGCGGCAGATGCAGTCGAGCCGCGGCTTCGGCGTGGTCCTGATCACGCACGACCTGGAGCTCGCGCACCGCATTGCCCACCGTGTGTTGACGTTGCAGGGAGGTCGCTTGTGCGAATGAAGTCGTCGTGTGCCTTCGTCTGGCTGCTCGCCGGCGCGCCCGCCGCGCCGGCGCCGGAGGCTCCGTTGCCCGGATCGTGGGTGTGGGAGCCGGTGCCGGATGCGGGCACGGTGGCGTTGGCCGTGCTCTGGCGGCGCGGCTACGACGACGATCGGCCCGGTGAATGCGGCGCCGCGCGTGTGCTCGCCGAGTGCCGGCTCGAACGGGCTCGCGCCGAAGTACAGGGCACGGTCGCCAGCGGCCTGCGTGTGGGTGCCGACGCCAGCGTCGTCTTCGTGCTCACCGCCGCGGCGGATTGGCCGCGCGGCGCCGCGTTCGTGGCGGCGCTGCTCGACGACACACGCCCGCTCGACGACGACCTGCTGGCCCGCACCGCGGCGCGCGCGGCGCTGGCGGCCGACGACGGCGAGTTCCTGTATCCGGGTCTCGTGTTGCAGGGCCGCGCGCGGCTGGCGCTGTGCACCGGTGCGGCGGCGCGACCCGCGGTCGGTTCGGCGACCGCGATCCAGCAGCTCGCCGCCGCGCGCGTACGCGCGCTGCTGCGCGAGCCCGTGCCGCGGCGCGGCTGGGGCATCGGCGCGCTGCCGGAAGCGCTGCGCGAACGCTGCGAAGCGGCCATGACCGGCGCCGTCGCCGGGGTCTCGCAGCTGCGCATCGAGGCAGCGGCGCCGGTGCCCGGGCCGGAGTTCGTGCTGCACGCGCGCGTCGACGCCCCGTTCGTCGCGGCGGGGTTCCTGGTGCCCGCCGACGTCGAGCTGCCGTGTCTGGCGGTGGGCGTCGAGGTGGCGCGCCGGCGGGCCGAGCGACGGTTCCGCATGGTCGGCCGCGAGGCGATGGCGCGCGCGCCGCTCGTGAACTGGTCGTGGCTCGATGGGGATCCGCTGGTCGTGTTCTGTCGGCGCGGCTTCGATCCCGTGCGGCTGTGGCCCGGCGAGCAGGCCGCGGCCGACGCCGAGGCGGAACGAGCGGCGGTGCAGCGCGATCTGCAGGGCCTGCTCGAGGACCTGCGCAAGGTGCCGCCCAGCGCGAAGGAGATCGCGGCCGCGCGGGACAGCCTGCAGGTCGAACTGGCGGCGACGGCGCCCGACATCGGGCTCGTCGACGCCGCCAGCGAACGCGCGCTGCTGCCGGGCCGGGTGCAGGCGCGGCTGCTGGCCGCGCACCGTGGCATCGATGGCCCGGCGCTGCAGGCCGTGACCGCAGACCGCGTGCACGACACGCTGCGCGCGCTGCTGCGGCCGGAGCGCACCTGGTGGGGCGGACTCATGCCGTACCCGGTGCCGAGCGTGGGCTGGGCCTCCAGGTGAAGGTGCGTCACCGCGGATGCCGATGTTCGTGGGGTGCGGCCGGGGTCCGGCCCGCGAGCAACGAGCACCAGATGGGTTTCATCAACGTCGCCGAACGCACCATCAACGCCAAGTTGGTCTACTACGGGGTGGGCGTGGGGGGCAAGACCACGAGCCTGCAGCAGGTCCACGGCATCTTCTGCCCGCGCAACGAGGTGCAGCTCGTCTCGATCAACACCGAGGAGGACTCGACGCTGCTGTTCGACTTCCTGCCGATCAACCTCGGCCAGGTCGGCGGCTTCAAGATCCGCATCCAGGGCTTCACGGTGCCCGGGCAGCCCAAGTACCGGCAGATGCGCAAGTACGTGTTGCAGGGCGCCGACGCGGTCGTGTTCGTGGTCGACAGCCAGCGCAGCCGACTGCAGGAGAACCTCGAGTCGCTGCAGAGCATGCGCGAGAACCTGCGCACGAGCAGCGGCACGTCCGAGAACGTGCCCATCGTCGTGCAGTACAACAAGCGCGACCTGCCCGACATCCTCAGCGAGGAGGAGCTCGACCGGCAGTTCCGCTTCCGCCCCGACGTCGAAGCGTTCCCCTCGGTCGCGACCGAGGGCCACGGCGTCTTCGAGACGTTCGTGCAGGCCACTTCGATGCTCGTCGAGAAGAAGGTCGAGCTGTATGGACTCGGGCGCGGCAAGACGACCGCGCGCGACGTCGCCGAGGAGGTGCGCCGCAAGCTGTGGGAGATCTGCGACGAGGTGCGTCGTTCGCGCTCGACCGTGGCGATCGACAACCTGCCGCAGACGCGCCTGGCGCTGGCCGACGACGAAGGCGTGCCGATTCCGGTGCCGGCCCCGAAGGCCAAGGACGTCGCGAGCGAACCGCGCCGCGAGCACGGCATCGAGGAGAAAGAGACCGAACCGGCCACGGCGGGCCGTACGCCGGCCGCACCAGGCGGGCTCGGCATCGTCGTCGGCGAGGAGGGCGACTTCTCCTACCAACTGCGCGAGACGTCGCGCGCCGGCGCCGAGCCGATGGTCGAGGTGCTCACCGACGCCGAGCTGGACCTCGACCTGTCGGCGGGATCAGTCGACTTCGATGCGCGACCGGAGGCCGAGGTCGACGACTCGTTGCTCGACAAGACCGTGCGTTCGAACCTCGAGTTGGCGCAGCGATTCGGCGAGGTCGACCAGCTGCGCCTGCTGTGGGAGCGCAAGGCGAACGACCTCGTCGACATCGCGCAGCAGACCGTGCACGACCTCAACCGGCCCCTGAGCGCGGTCCGGCTCATGCTGTCGACGCTCGACAAGGGCTACCTCGGTTCGTTGTCGTCGCCGGTGCACCAGGCGGTGCAGAACGGGCTCATGGCCGTGAACCAGATGGAACGGCTCGTGCGCGACCTGCTCGACAGCTCGCGGCTCGACCACGACGGCATGCGTCTCGACTTCGCGCCGTGCGACCTGACGCTGCTGCTGGCCGACGTGCTGCGCACGCTGCGCTACGAGATCGACGAGCGCGACGTGCGGCTGCGCGTCGAGTCGCTGCCCGTGATCACGGCCGACGCCTGGGCCCTGACCAAGGTCTTCATGAACCTCGTCGGCAACGCGATCGCCTACGGACCGGCGGATGCGCTGCCGATCGTCAGCATCTTCGCCGAGGACGGCGAGCACGAGTGGCGCATCGGCGTGCGGGACAACGGCATCGGCATCCCCGAGCAGGACCGCCCGCGCCTGTTCCGTCGCTTCGAGCGCGGCAGCAACACGGGCGGGGTCAGCGGCACGGGGCTCGGGCTGCACATCGTCAAGGAGATCGTGCAGGGCCACGGTGGCTTCGTGACGTTCGAGTCGGAGGTCGGCCGGGGCACGACGTTCGTGCTGCACCTGCCCAAGCAGCCGCGGCAGCCGCGCCACTCGCCGATCAGCGAGACCGCGCTGCTGGCGGATCTGTGAGCCGGGCGCACCGTCCTGCGACCCGGAAGGCAGGAGCGGCCACCGTGTCGGGCACGGCGGCCGCCTGCGTGTGGTACCTCCGGAAGGGATCGAACCTTCGACCCGCGGATTAAGAATCCGCTGCTCTACCGGCTGAGCTACGGAGGCTCGTGTCGGGGCGAGGACGCTAGCGAGCGGGTGCGAGCGACGCAAGCCTTCGCAGCCGGCTTTCCTGCGACGGCGCGCGTGCCCGCGACGCTCGGCCCGCGCACTCGCTGTCGCGTGCACGCCGCGATCGGCAGCGCTGCGTCGCGCGTGCGTGCGCCGCGCGCGGACCAGGATCCTTGACCCCGGTCGGGTGCGACGGCAAAGTGCTCGCCCGCTGTCGGGGCCGCACGCCGGCAGAGGACCGTGCCAGCACGGTGGCTGTAGCTCAGTTGGTTAGAGCACCAGGTTGTGGTCCTGGGGGTCGCGGGTTCAAATCCCGTCAGCCACCCCAATCCTCGATGCCGCGCCGGCGGCGTGCGCGGTTCCCCGGCGCGCGGTGCGCGACCCAGAACCACCGATCCCACCGGTGCCGGCGCGCCGCCGCGGATTTCGCGTGCGATCGACCGGAGTTGCGAACGCCGACGCGACCCGCTCCGCTGTACAAGAGAGCCTGCCGCGACGGTGGGCGCGGAGCGCACACGTGGCCGACGATTTCGAGACCAGGATCCAGGCCGCAGCGTCGGGTGACCGGGCTGCGTACGACGAGTTGTTCGAACAGAACCTGCCGGCGCTCGTCGCGTTCCTGCGCGCGAAGGTGGGCGGCGAGCTGGCTGGGCGCGAATCGGTGCGCGACCTCGCGCAGTCGGTCTGCCGCGAGGTGCTGCGCGACCTCGACAGCCTCGCGTTCGGCGGCGAGGAGCAGTTCCGGGCCTACCTGTTCCTGCAGGCGTCCCGCAAGGTCATCGACCGCTACCGCTACCACAAGCAGGAGATGCGCGATCCGGCGCGCGTCGAGGCGCTGCCCGAGGAGAGCGACGAGGCGTCGCTGCTCGGTACCTACGCCAGCCTGACGCCGTCGCGCATCGCGGGCGCCAGGGAGGAGCTGACGCGCGTCGAAGCCGCGCTGCAGCTGTTGCCCGAGGCCCAGCGCGACGCGGTCCTGCTGTCGCGCATCGCCGGCCTCAGCTACCAGGAGATCGCGCGGCAGAAGAACACCACCGACGCGGCCGTGCGCGGCCTCGTCGCGCGCGGTCTGGCGCGGCTCGCCGGGCTGCTCGGCCAGTCGCCCGACGCCGCGTCCCATCGCGCGCCGGAGGCGTAGCCTCGCGTTCGCGGCGCTGTGTGCGCGGGCGGCCGGCGGCGCCGCAGTCCGGCCCGGTGTATGCTCGCTGCGGCATGTTCTTCCTCGACAAGACCCTCGACGAAGCGCGCGATCGGCAGCGCCCGCCGCACCTGCAGCGCTGGCTGGCGGCGGCGCTCGCGCTGCTCGTGGTGGCCGCTGGCACGGCGCTGTTGTGGTCTCGATGGGAGACGCCCGCGACCGCGAAGGCGCGGGCGAAGGCGGCGCGGGCCGCCGAGAAGGCGCGCGCATCGGTCCCGGCCCAGAAGTAGGCCCGGCGCGCGCGGGCCGTCAGTCGCGCGACAGCGTGCGCAGGAAGCGCAGCAGCGCGCCGGCGCCGGCGCGCGAACCCGGATGGAAGCCGGCGAGCCTGGCCGAGCGCAGCGGGGCCGCCTGCTGGCGCAGGTCGGGGCCGAACGTGGCCGTCGACAGGTGCGGGTCGACCGTGCGCAGGGACTCGAGCACGCGCGCGGCGAGGCCCGGCCGCACGTCGGGGCCCACGACGAGGCAGTCGTGGCCACCGGCGCCGAAGAACAGGCGCCGCGCGCCGGCGAGGTCGACCGCGACGTCGACCGTGATGCCCTGCGCCTGCAGGGCCTGCAGCAGCGTCTGCATGGGTGTCGGATCCTGCAACAGGGCGAGGACTCCGAGTCGGCGGTCGGCGGGATTCGGCAAGCAGACGTTCTTCGGCCGCGGCGGCGCGGCAGGTCAAGGGCAGCCGACGGCACGGTCGATGCACCCGATGTCATGGTCCATCGACTCGCTCTGCTGCCGTTGCTTCTCGCCAGCTCCGTGATCGCCCAGTCGCTGCTGCCGGTGCCCGCCTCGCACGCGGCCGTCGAGGGCACGAGCGCCACGAACGTGCCGTTCGGCCGCAGCACGCCGACGCGCGTGCAGTACGCGTACGACGCGAGCCTGTTCGCGGGACCCGCGACGATCACCGGGCTCGCGTTCCGCATCGACGGCCTGGCCACGGCGGCCAGCAAGGTCGTCGACTGCGAACTGCGCCTGTCGACCATGGCGACGACGTTGCTCGGGCTCAACGCCGACTACGCGCAGAATCGCGGTCCCGACGAGACGGTCGTGCTGCCGCGCCAGCTGCTGACGCTGCCGGCGCAGACGACGCTCGCGTCGCCGAACGCGTTCCTGCCGTCGATCGCGCTGGCGACGCCGTTCGCCTACGACCCCGCCAACGGCGGGCTGCTGCTCGAGGTGGTCGTGTACGGGCAGCCGCCGGGCGCCTACTCGCTCGACGTCACGTACGTGTGCGACAGTCCAGAGGTCGCTGTCGGGCCGTTGTCGTGCCTGCAGTCCACGGGCGTGCCGCTGCGCGTCGAGAGTGCGACGACGCAGGTGATCTGGGGCCGGCCGTGGGTGTCGCGCGTGCTCGACGCGCCGCCGGGCTCGCTCGTCGTGCTGTCGCTCGGGTCGATCGAGGCGGGCAGCTGGGGCGGCTTCGTGCTGCCCTTCGACCTGGCGCCGCTCGGCGGGCCCGGTTGCTTCCTGTCGATCGACCTCGCGGGGCTCTGGTACTCGGTGGCGGCCAACGACGGCAGCGCGGTGTTCCCGTTCGTCGTGCCGAACTCGCCGATGGTCGTCGGCGAGTGGATCCGCTTCCAGGCCGCGGCGTTCGACGCGACGGCGAACGCGCTCGGTCTCGTCACGAGCCAGGCGCGCAAGGTCCAGGTGTGCGGTTGGGAGCCCGTCGGGCGCGTGTGGGGCAGCGGCACGACGGCGCAGTTCGGCACGCGCGAGATCGGGCTCGGCGCCGTGCTGCAGCTGACCGTGCAGTAGCCGGCCCGGGCTCGCTGCCATCGGCAGTTCGGCCGGCCCTTCAAGAACGGCGGTCCGCGCGCCGATCTTGCCACTGCGCGCCGCGCAGTCGTCAGGGGGGACGAACGCGGCGTTGCGCAGACTGTGCGGGATCAGGGGGTCTGCGCACTGACGGCCGCAGGGTGGGGGCTCGGCGGCTGGCAGGCGAGCACCGGCGGCGTCCATGGGGATGGAGGCCTCTGGTCGGGCGCCCGCGGTGCCACGCAACACCGCGGGACTGCCTTTCTGCCGCACGTCCAGGATGAACGTTTCGCTCGGTCCTGGTTTCCGGGCTCTTCGAGGCGCGGGCCGAGCCGGCGGCGCCGGAACGCCGCGGACGGCGACGCAATCTCGACGCGAGTCGCCGCCTGCCGTATCACTGGCGCATGCGTTGTCCTCGCCTCCTGCCGCTGCTCGGCGCGCTCGCGGCCGCCTGCAGCACGGCCTCGGTGGGCCTGCCGCCCGACTCGATCGTGGACCTGCCCTGGAGCGAGGCGCCGGCCGACCTCGTCGCGATGAACGCGAGGAGCGAGTTCGAACGCGGCCACGCGCGCCAGGCGTTGGCCATGGTCGAGGGCCTGTTGGCCGCCGAGCCGCGCCACGTCGACGCCAATCGCGTGCGCCAGGACATCCTGCGCGAGCGAGGTCGCCGCGGGCTGTTGTGGCAGGAGGCGGAACGGGCGCTCGAACGGCGCGCGGACGACGGGCTCGCCCTCTACCTGCTGGGCCGCGTCGTGACCGACGACGACGTCAAGCTGCGCTCCTTCGCCCGCGCGGCGCAGCTGTGGCCGCAGTCGGTGTGGCCGTGGTTGGGACTGGCCCACACGCTGCGGCGACACGATCCGGGCCGGGCGTTGGCCATCTACGAACGGCTCTACCAAGCCAGCGGCCGACACCCGCTCGTGGGCATCGCCTACGCGGCGCTGCTGCGCGATGCCCAACGCATCGACGCGGCCGTCTCGGTCTACGAGGCCCTGAGGGCGGACTCGCGCGTGGCCGGCATCGGCGACCTCGGTCTCGCGCAGGCGTGGCTCGCGCGCGAGGACCGGGCCCACGCCTGGGTGGCGCTGCTCGCGGCGCTGCGGCAGCGACCGTTCGACCCCGGCGTGCAGGGCATCGTCGCCAACTGGCTGTACGCGGGCGCGAGCGACGATCAGGCGGCCCAGGTGCTCGACGTGCTGCGCGAGGACGCCGACCGCATGCGCGTGTTCGGCACCGGCGAGGGCGCGCCGGTGCTGGCGCAGGTGCTGCAGCGCGCGTTCCAACCGCAGGCCGTCGCGGCGCTGCTGGCCGCGAGCGGCGTCGACGCGCGGCAACCGGCACTGCGGCGGTTGCAGCGGCGGCTCGTGCTCGGCCTCGGCGACGTGCGGCAGTTCCTCGAGATGGTCCGGACCGACGTGCCTTCGTGGCTCGTCGGGGCCGACCCCAACATGCTGCGTGGACGCTGGCTGTCCCTGCTGCAGGGACCCTGGTACGACGGCGACCCGTTGGCCTCGGCCGATCAGGCCGTGGCGCTGCTCGAATCGCTGCGCGCGGTCGGCTGGCTCGCCGAGGTCGAGCTGTTGGCGGAGTCGGTCGCGCACCGCTGGCCGGGCGCCGGGGCGCGCGCGGTGGCGCTGCGCGACGAGGCGCGGCGCGAACTCGCGTTCGAGGGCGGCATCCGGCGGCTGCTCTACCACGGCTACCAGACCGGCGACACGAGCTCGCTGGAGACGGTCGTCGAACGCGTGCGCGCGCTGTCGATGCAGGTCTTCGGTCGCGACGTCATCGGCCAACCGAAGACGTTCTCGGTGCCCATGGTCGGCGAGATGCTCGACCCGTTCGTTGGCTCGTTGTCGGAGCACTTCGACCTCTACAACCGCCACTTCGTGCTCGGCCGCCGCAGCGGCGGCATGGCGGAAGGCATGCTGTTCACGCGCCTGTCGTTGTCCGACCTGCCGCAGTCGGCCGATGTCGCGCTGCCGGGGCGCTGCTTCGAGGTCATCGCGATGGATCGCGACGTGCGCGCGATCGCGGGTGCGCTCGGCGGCGACCTGGCGGGCGTGGCGCTGCTGAACCACTTCCTGATCGACTTCGACGCGGTGCGCGAGTGGGCGCGCGGCGTCGCCGACCGGCGTCGCATCGCCGCCGAGGACGGCAACGCGCTGCTGCACGATCCGCTGCCCGAGAGTGCGGGCTACGATCCGCTCGACGTGGCCTGGCGGCTCAGCGTGATGTCGCCGGTGCGGGACGAGGACCTCGACGCGGCGGTCCTGGACACGATCAAGAACCACGAACGCCAGCACCTGGTCGACTCGTTCCACTACCTGCCCGTCGAGAGCAACCTCTGGCGCGGCCTCGGCCTGCTGCTGCAGTTCGCGCTGTCGCCGTCGGCGATCGAGGCCGAGATGGAGCGCCGCGCCGAGCTGGCCGCGCTCGTCTACTCGCCGCACACCGAATTGGTGCTGGCCCACGTCGCCGACTTCCTCGGCGAGCCCGATCGCGAGTCCCCACACCACGGCGGTTTCGGCCGGCTCGGGCACGAGCTCGTCGACGAGCTGCGCGCGCTCGGCGTGTCCGAGGCCGGGAGCCTGCCGTGCCGCTGGCACGAACTGGACATGGCGGTCGTGCGCCAGGCGGGCCGGCGGCTGCTCGATCGGCTGCGGTGACGGCGCCCGGCGGTGGCGTCCGCGCGCCGGCGAGCGATCCAGCTCGCGAAAGTTGCACTGCGCACGGCCACGCCGGTACGGCCTTTGTTACCATGCATCGGGCTCCGGCTGCTACCGCGGGAGCGGTTCCACCCGCGGGGCGTCGTGTGCCGAAACACCAGTGAGAGTGCTCATGAACCCCTTGCCGACCGTCCGTCTGTTCGCGTTGCTCGCGGTGCTGGCTCCGGTGTCAGCGGCCGTTGCGCCTCAGGATCCCAAGCCGAAGGGGCCCGACAAGGAGGTCGCCGACAAGATCGCGACGCTCAAGGATGTTGTGCTCGACCGCAAGATGGCACGCGACGACGAGGGCAGGCAGATCATCGACGATCTGCTGATCAAGATGCAGGCGGGCCTCGACCCCAAGGACGAGAAGGACGTGGTCAAGGCGCTCGACAGCGTATTCATGCGCGGCAAGGTGCGGCCGCACGACGACACCAAGCTCTACTACGCCGCCGCGGCGGCGCTCGGCTACTGCGGCACCGAGGGCGCCAAGGTGCTCAAGAACGCCTTCGAATCGAAGCGCTTCGACGACAACAAGGACTGGGTCCCGCTGCGCGAACAGCTGCTCAAGTACCTGGGCCGGACCAAGGACGAGTCGATGGTCAAGTGGTTGACCAAGATCGCGCGCACCGACGTCGAGGCCGCGCTGCAGGCCGCGGCCGGCGACGCCCTCGGCAACTTCGAGGAGTCGAAGGAGCAGGTCCGCAAGGACATCGTCGAGGAGCTGATGACCGCCTACGGCTCGCTGGCCGAGAAGGCCGGGCAGATGGGGTCGTCGAACATCGAGGCGCAGAACGCGCAGAACCGCCTGGCCACGCTGCAGGACAAGTGGCACTCGACGCTCGCGAAGATGACGCGGCAGAACTTCACGACCTTCCGCGAGTGGCAGACCTGGTACAACAAGAACAAGAACCTGCCCTGGTGAGCGCGGCCGCACGGGCGTGAGTTCTCGGCAATGAGTCCGGAAGGTCGCTCGCGTTCGCCCGTCCGAGTCGCCCGCGTCCATGCGTCGATGGTTGACCTACTGCTCGCTGCTGGCGGCCGTCGCGCTGCTCGCGTTCTTCGTCGTCGAGACGCGCCGTCTCGCCGAGCTGGCGGGTCGCTTCGAGGCCGACGCCCGGCAGGCCCGGCGCGAGGCCGCGCAGGCCAGGGCCGCGGCCGACGCAGCTGATGCCGCAGCGGCCGCGCGCGCGGCCGAGCCCGCGCCGGCCGAGGACGCCGGCACGATCGCGCGACTCGAGGCCGAGGTCGCGGCGAGCCAGGCCCAGCTGCAGGCGATGTCGGACACGCTGAAGGCGCGCGCCGAGGAGATGGAGCGGGCCGCTGAGGCCGCGAAGCAGCGGGCCAAGAAGAGCCTCGCACCGATGCCCGAGGGGGTGCGCACGTGCCTGCGCACGCTACAGGGCTGCCTGCGCATCGAAGGCTTCGCGGGCGACCGCTTCCTGTCGGCCCGGCTGCTCGACGACGAGGGGCTGCACGAGGTCGAGATGCTGCACAGCCACGCCGACGGGCTCGGCACGACGTTCGTGCACGCCGCGCGCATGGTGGCGGAGCTCGACCGCGGCACCGGACGGTTCGTGCTGCGCTTCTTCGAGGGCCAGCGATCCACCGACGGCGAGCTGACGCCGCTGCCCGAAGAAGGCTGGCCGATCGTGTTCGAGCCCGTCGATGGGCGGCTGTTCGAGGAGCGGCTGCCGTTCCTCGTGCGCGCCGTGGGCGCGTATGCGCCCGAGCCGACCCCGGGCCACCAGCGCGCCAAGACCGACGTCGACGCGTCGACGCAGCGCCAGTGGCTCGACCGGTTCGATCAGCTGCTGGCCCAGGCCGGCACCAAGGAACTGCTGCGCGTCACGCGCTTCCGCGGCATGCAGGACGGCTGCTTCCTGACGGTCGAACTCGTCGGCACCGACAAGATGTTCCGCGTGCTGTCGACCGCCTACTGCGCGCAGCTCGGCGTCGAGGTCGATCGCCAGGCGGGTGTCGTTTCGCTGCTGCTCAAGGACGGCGTCTTGCACCGCGGCGGCGTCGAGTCCACGATCACGGGGGAGGGCTACCGCATGCTGCTCCCCGACGTGA
This sequence comes from Planctomycetota bacterium, assembly GCA_036274315.1. GTDB lineage: Bacteria > Planctomycetota > UBA1135 > UBA1135 > UBA2386 > DASVAL01. The sequence goes on from DASUFY010000272.1 coordinate 55,724, forward strand.
CACCCAAGCAGGCGACCGATGCCATGTTCGGCATGGTCGTGACGAAGTGAACGCACCGGCATCGGGCGCGGCCTTCGGCGCGTTCGTGCAGCAGTGGGCGCCGTCGGTCGAACGGGCGCTGCTCGAGCTGCTGCCGGCCGTCGCGCAGCCGCCGCAGCGCTTGCACGAGGCGATGCACTACGCGCTGTTTCCGGGCGGCAAGCGCCTGCGCCCGATGCTCGTGCTGCTCGCCTGCCGCGCCGTCGGCGGCGACCCCGCGAGCGCTCTGCGTGCCGCGGCCGCCGTCGAGTGCCTGCACACCTACAGCCTCGTGCACGACGACCTGCCGTGCATGGACGACGACGACCTGCGGCGCGGGCGGCCGACGTGCCACAAGGTGCACGGCGAGGCGATGGCGCTGCTGGCCGGCGACGCGCTGCTGACGCTGGCTTTCGAGGGTGCGGCCAGCGCGGGGGCCTCTGCGGTCGTCGAACTGGCGCGCGCCGCAGGCAGCCGCGGCATGGTCGGCGGGCAGGTCGAAGACCTCGCCGCCGAGGGTGATGCCGCGCAGCACACGCTGGCCCGCGTGCAGTGGATCCACGACCACAAGACCGGGGCGCTGATCACGGCCTCGCTGCTCGTCGGCGCCCACGCCGCGGCGCCCGCGCAGGGGGTGCCCGACGCCGTGCTCGAGCCGCTGCGGCAGTGCGGCCTGCGGCTCGGCCGGGCGTTCCAGATCGCCGACGACTGCCTGGACCTGACCGGCACGGCCGCCGAGCTCGGCAAGACCCCGCTGGCCGACGTGGCGCTCGGCAAGCTTACCTGGCCCGCCTTGGTAGGGCTCGAACAGAGCCTGGCCACGGCCCGGGACCTGGCGCAGCAGGCGGCCGGTCTGGCCGGTGTCGTGGCGACCGCGGCGGCCGCCTGGCGCGGGGTTCCGGCGGCCACGCTGGACGTGGCTCGCAACCTGCTGCAAGATGTGGCGTTCTACGCCGTGGAACGCCGCCGCTGAGGCGGGAACACGGCCTTCGATGTCCCCGACTGCTGCCGTGGAGCAGGCCTTGCACCAACCTTCGCCGACCCCTCTCTTCGACCAGGTCGACAGCCCCGCCGACCTCAAGAAGATCCCGCGCGAGCAGCTGCCGGCGCTGTGCGCCGAGCTGCGCAAGGTGATCCTCGACACGGTGTCGGTGACGGGTGGGCACCTCGGTTCGGGCATGGGTGTCGTCGAGCTGACGGTGGCGCTGCACTACCTGTTCGACTTCGCCGACGACCGCCTGGTCTGGGACGTCGGCCACCAGTGCTATCCGCACAAGCTGCTGACCGGACGCAAGGCGCGCTTCCACACGCTGCGCCAGAAGGGCGGCCTGAGCGGGTTCTCGAACAAGTGGGAGTCGCCGTACGACGCCTACCTCATGGGGCACGCGGGCACCGCGGTCTCGGCGGCGCTCGGCATCGCGATGGGCGACCGCATGCAGGGCAAGCAGCGCCATTCGGTCGCCGTGGTCGGCGACGCGGCCATGGGCTGCGGCGTGGCGTTCGAGGCATTGAACTACGCCGGCTCGCTCGAGAAGGACCGCCTGCTCGTCATCCTCAACGACAACCGCTGGTCGATCGCCAAGACGGTCGGCGCCCTGTCGCGGCATCTCAACAAACTGCGTTCGGGGCCGCTCTACAATCGCGCCAAGGAGGCGATGCACCACCTGATCCAGTCGATCCCGCTGGTCGGCAAGGACCTCGATCAGAAGCTCGGCGACACCGCCGACATGTTGAAGAACATGGTCGCGCCGGGGCACCTGTTCGAAGAGCTCGGCTTCCGCTACTTCGGCCCCGTCGACGGCCACGACGTCAACCAGGTGCTCGATGCGCTCGGCGACGTCAAGAAGCTCGACGGCGTCGTGTTGCTGCACGTGCTGACCGAGAAGGGCAAGGGCGTGCCGGGCAGCGAGGATCGCTACGACCGCGCCCACGCCGCGAAGCCGCAGCCGGCCAAGAAGAAGCCCGAGAAGGTGCCCGTCGAGCCGTGCGTGCTGCAGCCCGTTGTGCCCGTGACGAAGCCCGGCCGGTCGTGGACCGAGTGGTTCGGCGAAGGCATGCAGCAGCTCGCCGAGAAGGACCCGCGCGTGGTCGCGATCACGGCGGCGATGCCCGACGGCACGGGGCTCATGGAGTTCCGCGACAGGTTCCCCGATCGTTTCGTCGACGCCGGCATCGCCGAGCAGCACGCCGTGGCGATGGCGTCCGGCATGGCGACGAGCGGCATGCGACCCGTCTGCGCGATCTACTCGACGTTCCTGCAGCGCGGCTACGACCAGGTGTTCCAGGAGGTGATCCTGCAGCGCCTGCCGGTCGTGTTCGCGATGGACCGCGGCGGCCTCGTCGGCGAGGACGGCGCCACGCACAACGGCCTCTACGACATCGCCTACCTGCGCTGCCTGCCCGGCATCGTGCTGATGGCGCCCAAGGACGGGCCCGAGCTGCACGAGATGCTGCAGTTCGCCCTGAGCCTGCCGGGGCCGAGCGGCCTGCGCTACGCGCGCGGCAACGCGCCGGGTGCGCACGAGCTGCCGGGCTGGCACGGGCGCCACGAGCCGGTGCAGCTGGGCCGCATGGAACGGCTGCGCGAGGGACCCGACGGTGCGGTGCTCGCGTACGGGCACATGGTGCAGACCGCGCTCGAAGCGGCGGCGTTGCTCGACCGGCGTGGTGTGCACATCGAGGTCATCAACGCGCGGTTCTGCAAGCCGCTCGACGAACAGGGCGTGCTCGCCGTCTGCGATCGACAGGACCGCGTCGTCACGCTCGAGGACCACTCGCGCAGCGGTGGCTTCGGCAGCGCCGTGCTCGAGTGTGTCGCCGCGCACGGCCCCGTGCGCGCGCAGGTCCAGGTCATGGGCGTGCCCGACGAGATCCTCGAGCACATGAGCCGCAATCAGGTGCTCGAACACTGCGGCCTGACCGCGGCCCACGTCGCCGAGCGGTTCCTCGCCGAGAAGACGGCATCGGTCCCCTGACGCCAACCACCTCGGGCCCGCCCTGAACCCAACCAGTCCCTGAACGCAACCATGCCGGTGCCGGTCGGGAAACGTGTGCTGCTCGTCGGCGACGAGCGCAAGGGCGGTTCGAAGGCGGTGGTCCAGCACCACGCGACCTGGCTCGTCGGGCGCGGCTGCGAGGTCGAGATCGTCATGGACCGCGATTCCTCGCTCGAGGACCGGCACGCCGATTGTGTCGTCGTCTTCGGCGGCGACGGCTCGCTGCTCGCGACCGCGCGGCGCATGGGGCAGCACCAGCGGCCGACGCTGGGCATCAACCGCGGCCGGCTCGGCTTCCTGACCGCGTTCGAGTACGAACACACGCAGCGCGCGCTCGACCTGCTGCTGGCCGGCGAACTGCACGAGGAACAGCGGCTGATGTTCTGGTGCTCGATGGTGGGGCACGACGGCGCCGCGACCGAGCCCGTGCTCGGCATCAACGACGTCGTCGTGAGCCGGGCCGCCGTCGGCGGCATGATCATCCTGCGTGCGTTCCGCGGCACCGGCGAGCTGGCCACCTACCGCGGCGATGGCCTGATCACGGCGACCGCGGCCGGTTCGACGGCCTACTCGATGGCCGCCGGCGGGCCCGTGCTGTCGCCCGACCTCGACGCGCTCGTGCTGACGCCCCTGGCCTCGCACACGTTGAGCGCGCGTCCGCTCGTGCTGCCGGTCGGGCAGGGCATCGAGATCGAGGTCGTCGAGACGGGCGGCAGGAAGTACGCACATTGCCTCGTCGACGGTCAGGTGCAGATGCAGGTACCGGTCGGCGCCCGTGTGATGCTGCGCCCGGCCGCGGTGCGCTTCCGCCACCTGGGCCTCGGCACGCCGCAGTTCTTCCAGGTGCTGCACGCCAAGTTCGGCTTCGCCGGCATGGCGCGACCGGGCGCGAACTGACGGCACCGAACCGCGCCGCCGCGCCCGTTCAGCCGAGTTCGAACTGCCGCTTGGCGTCGACGACGTCGCGATTGACGGCGACGATCGCCTCCTCGAGGCGCGCCGCGAGCTGCTCGCCCTTGCCGACCGTCATGCGCACCTGCCGCATCATCTGGATCGCCATGCGCAGCGTGCGCACCACGTCGCCGGCGTCGCTGTGGGCCAGCCGCTCGAGGTCCTCGATCGTGCCGCCGCGGCTCCAGCAGTCGACGGCCGCGCCGATGCCCCAGTCGGGTTCCTTGATCGTCGTCTTGGCGCCCTGCAGCACCTCGATGGCGACGAAGCGCCGCACGGCTTCGGAGGCGGTGCGCATGAGCGGACCCGGTTCGCGCCGGTGCGAGTGGGGCTCGGCCCGGCGCCGTTCCTCGTGGATCAGCGCCGTGAACGTCGCCGCGAGCTGGTGCAGGTCCATCTGGTCGAGCACGCCGCTGAACAGCAGTTCGGTCGCCTGGATCTCGTAGCCGTTGATGCGCTGCGCGACCTTGCCGCGCGGCAGCAGGCCGTCGGCGCCGAGATAGCCGGCGTCGCGCAGGATCTGCACGCGGCTCGCGAGCGCCGCGCGGGCCGCCGCGCGCTTCTTCGCGCGGGCCGACGGGGTGCCCTTCTGCGCCTGGAACGCGGCGAAGCTCTTGTCGTAGGCCTCGAGCAGGCCTTTGCTGCCCAGGCGGTCGTAGAGGTTGAGGATCGTCGAGTACGACAGGTTGAAGCGCGAGGTGATCGGCTCGACCTTGCCGCTGTGGTAGCGCGACAGCGGCGCATCGACGAGGTCCTCGTCCTCGAGGATCGCGATGACGAGGCCGCTCTTGTCGAGTCCCTGCCGGCCGGCGCGGCCGGCCATCTGCAGGTAGTCGCGGCTCTTCATGTAGTCCATCTGCACGCCGTCGAACTTGCGCAGCAGATCGAAGATCGCCGTGCGCGCGGGCATGTTGATGCCGAGCGCGAACGTCTCCGTCGTGAACAGCAGCTTGAGCAGGCCCGACGTGAACAGGCGCTCGACCACCTCCTTGTGGATCGGCAGCATGCCCGCGTGGTGGTAGCCGACGCCCTGCAGGGCCCGGCCCAGGATGCCGCGCAGGCCCGGGTCCGCGGCCGGGTCGAGCTCGAAGCGAGCGCAGATCTGCTCGAACTGCGCCTGCATCACCTCGCGCTCGCGGCGGTCGAGCAGGCGGCGGCTCATGCTGCGTTCGGCCTTGATCTCGCATTCCTTGCGCGAGAAGCAGAAGTACAGCGCCGGCAGCAGCTGGCGGTGCTGGATCTCGTCGAGCAGCAGCGCGTACGGGCGCGGCCCGAACGAGATGCGGCGGCCCTGGGCGCGTTCGCGCTTGTCGCCCCAGCGGCTGCGCTCGCGCTCGCGCCGGCCGGCGCGGCCACCGTGCCGCTTGTCGCGCGCCGCCGCCCGTTCGTGGAACGTGATGGCGCGCGCGCGCTGGGCCAATTGGAAGACGCCGGCGTCGGGGTGGAACAGCCGGTGCGACAGCGGCACGGGCCTTTGCGTGTGTTCGATGATCGCGAGCTCGTGCGGGCGCACGGTGCGGACCCAGGCGCCGAACTCCTCGAGGTTGGCGATCGTCGCTGACAGGCCGACGAAGCGCACGTGCGCGGGCGCGAAGATCAGGCTCTCCTCCCAGACCGTGCCGCGCTCGAGGTCGTCGACGAAGTGCACTTCGTCGAAGATCGCGAAGTCGGTGTCGTGGAAGCGCGCGGGGTCCTCGAACACCGCGTTGCGGAAGATCTCGGTCGTCATGATGACGATCGGCGCGTCGGGATCGAGCGTGAGGTCGCCGGTCATGAGGCCGACGCGCAGGCCCTCCTCCTTGAAGTCGCGGAACTTCTGGTTGCTGAGCGCCTTGATCGGGCTCGTGTAGATCACGCGCCGGCCGCTCCTGACCGCGAGGTCGATGGCGTACTCGGCGACCAGCGTCTTGCCGGAGCCCGTCGGGGCCGCGAGCAGCACGTTCTTGCCGTCCTCGATCGCCTGCGCCGCCTCGACCTGGAAGGCGTTGAGCGAGTAGCCCTTGAACTGCATCGACGGCGTCTGGGATTCGGGAACCGCCACTCATTGCAGCATCGCACACGGCACGAGGCTTGGGAATGCTGCAGGCGGCGCGCCGGGCTGGAACACCGTCGCGGCGAGTCTGTGGAGACCTGTCCACACGGCGCCAGGCGGGGGCCCGACGGCGCGCAGCAGATGCTGGCGCGGCGCTGCCGGCGGGCTATGCTCGCGCGCGCTTCGCCACGCGGCGGGGCGTTTCGCAACCGGTCCTGTCGCGGCCTTGCCAAGGTCGCGATCCCCCGTGCGGCGGTGGTCACCGCGGCACGCAACCTCGGAGACAGCCATGGAAAACAAGTCGGAAGTCAACGTTGGCAAGTTCGTCAGCCGCCACCTCTCGCAGATCAAGATCCTCTCGCGCCTGCTCGAGCACGAACTCGAAGCCGCGAAGGGCTCGCGCGAGGTCACGATCGACCGCCACCTGATCGAGAACACGCTCGACACGCTCGAGATCTTCACCGACGACTGCGAGGCCGTCAGCGGCACGTCGCGCGACCGCAGCAAGGTCGAGCAGAAGCCGGTCGTCGCCCGCCTGAACTGAGCCGCACCGCGCGGCCCGCGCGCCCGCGGGTCGCAACCATCCTTCGGCACCGCACGTTGGCCGATTCCACGGTTCGAAGCTCCGTCGCCGGTTCCGCGGCCCCGCGGTGGGCCGCGCGCATCCTCGTGCTGGGTGCGTTCGCGGTGACCGTCTGGCTGTGCGGCCCGCGCGCCATGGCGGTGCTGGCGGCGAAACTCGACCAGACCGGCCGCAACAGCCCCGGCGTCGCGCTCGATCGCGTCGGTTTCGTGTCGCGACCGGATTGGCTCGACAACCCGCTGCTGCTGGCGATGTCCGCTGCGGTGTCGCCGTGGCTGCGCGACGAGGTGCCGATCCTCGACGAGGCGCTGGCCCGCCGCCTGCGCGATGGCCTCGCGACGGTGCCGTGGGTGCGCGACGCGTCGATCGAGCGCGTCTTCCCGGACCGGTTCCAGCTCCACCTCGCCCTGCGCCGGCCCGTGCTCGCGGTGCGCACCGCCGAGGGGGCGCCGTTGTGTCTCGTCGATCGCGACGCCGTGGCGCTGCCGTGGGTCGACACGGCGTTGCCGGTGGTCGTGCTCTACCGCGAAGGTGGCGCTCCGACGATGGCCTTCGAGGCCGGCGCGGTCGTCACCGAGTCTCGCGTGCGTGCGGCGGCCGCGATCGCCGTCGAGTGGCGCGACGAACTGGCGCCGCTCGTCGCCGGTTGCCCGCCGCTGCTCGAGGTCGACGCGACGAACCTCGGCGAACGCTGGCTGCGCGGGCCGAGCTATCCCGAGGTGCGCGTGAAGCTGCGCCGCGCCGACGGTGCCGGGGTCGTGTTCGCCTACGGCCGGCCCGTCGACAGTCCGCTCGCGCGCGTGCCCGTGCGGACCAAGGCGTCGGTGCTCGAGCAGATCCTCGGCCTGCACCCGGGCCTGCAGGGACTCGTGGCCGGCGACCTGCGCCTCTTGCGTCGCTGGGCCGACTACCTGCAGCCGCGCGCGGCCGGCGTGCGCGATCCGATCGGGCCGTGGAGCGAACTGCCCGTGCCGCGCGGCGGCTGACCGGCGATCAACCGGAGCACGCGCGCAGCACGTCCCGCAACAGGCCGTGCAGGCCGAAGCCGCCGTTCTTGGTGCAGCCGAGCCGCACGACGACGAGGTCCGCACCCGGGAACACCACGCAGTACTGCCCTTCGAAGCCGTCCATGTGCAGCAGGTCGGCCGGCAGATCGGGCCACATGCGCGCTCGCGGCCCGTCGCCGTCGGGATCTGCGTTGAGCCAGATGTGGCTGCCGAACCTGCCGCCGCTGGCCGGCGCCGGTCGGGAGGAGCGCGCGACCCAACCCTCGGGCAGCACCCGCTGCCCAGCGAACACGCCATCGTGTGCGTAGAGCATGCCGAGGCGCGCCCAGTCCCTCGCGGTGGCGAAGCCGTACGAGCTGCCGACGAAGGTCCCGCTCGGGTCGGTCTCGACCAGCGCGCTGCGCATCGCGAGCGGCCCGAACAGCGCCGTGCGCGGGAAGGCCCAGTAGTCGCGATCGCTGGCGAACGTGCCGCGCAGCACGCGGCAGACGAGGTTGGTGCTGCCGCTCGCGTAGTGGTACTCGCGACCGCGCGCCGTCGCCGCCGGACGGCTCGCATAGACGCCGGCGTGGTCGCTCGAGCGGAACAGCATGCGCAGCAGGTCGCTGTCGGCATCGGCTTCGTCCTCGTTCCACGGCAGGCCGGCGCTCATCGTCAGCAGGTCCGCGAGGTGCAGCGGCAGGCGATCGCCGGTCTGCTGCCACTCGGGAACGCGCAACGCCGCGTCGAGGTCGAGTTTGCCCTGGGCCACGCGGATGCCGACGAGCGCGTTGACGATCGTCTTCGTCATCGACCAGCCCGGCAGCGGCATGCTTGCGTCGTAGCCCTTCGCGTAGCGCTCGAGCACGAGCCGGCCCTTGTGCACCACGACGATGGCGCGCGTGCCGACACGCGGGCCTGCTCCCATCTCGGCGAACGCAGCGTCGACGGCTGCCGCCAGCGCCGCGTGGTCGACCCCCGCAGGTGGGTCCGCGGGCAGGCGGTCGCCGAGGGGCCAATCGACGGCGGCCGGGTCCGGCAGCGCAACGGCCGGTGCCGGTGCGGTGCGCTCGCGCAGCACATGGGCCGCGACGTCGGGTCGCACGAGCGTGCAGCCGAGGTTCGTGGTGGCGACGGCGGTCGCCTTCGCCTGGCCCACACGACAGGTCACGGTCCTCCCCGCGGCGTCGACGTCGAAGCGCAGCAGCGGCGCGACGATCACCTCGATCGGGCGCGTCGGCGCCAGCTCCTCGGCGCGCACGGACTCGAGCGTGCGGCCGCTGACGAACAGCGCCGACGCGGCGACCTTGGCGGCGTAGGCTGCGGCCACCTCGGCCAGTTCCGGGCTCGGCGCGGTCTGGCAGCGAGCCAGCGGCGGGAGCGACGTGAGCACGGCGGCGACGACGACGGGGCGCATGCCGTGCATGCTACGCGCCGGGCCTTGCGCCCGTGCATGGCATGCTCTCTCGTGGTGAGGTGCGCACGACGAGCCCAGGTTGCATGCTGGCACTGCTCGGCGCCGCGGCGGCGGCGCAGGCGCCCGCGACGGCCCGGCTGCACGAGCCGGAGCGCGTCACGGTGCTCGCGCATGGGGCCGGCGAGCCGATGGCGGATCGATGGGCGCTGGCCCGCAGCGATGCCGAATGCAGGAACATGCTGGCCAGCTGGCGGGTCGCGATCGAACCGCCCAAGGTCGACTACAGCGCGAGCACGTTGGTGCTCGTCAGCCACGGCCGCGGTCGCGGGGGCGAGCCGGCGGTTTCGTTGTGGTCCTGGGGCGACGACGCCTCGACCCAGCTCGTGCGCCTCGCCGGCGACCGGGCCGCACCGGTGCTTCAGGGCCGCTGGGCCGTGCTGCTGCTGCCGGCGAGCTTCCAGCCGTGGCGCGGCAACATCCGCTTCGAGACGGATGTCGCGGACGGCAAGGTGGGGGAGGTCTGGCGCAGCGTCTGCACGCCCTGTCAGCTTCGCTGGCTGGGCAAGTTCAGTTCCGCGCGCGCTCCCGACGCCGTGGCGAGGTGCTTCCAGGACCAGGTGTCGTGGCAGGCGTTCTGGCATCTCGACGCGGACCCGGCAAAGCCGCCGCCCGAATGCGATTTCGCGACCCATGTGCTCGTGGTCACGCCGATCCGGCGCCAGTCCGGTACGGGCCTGCTGCGGGGTCCGTTCCGCACGGCGCTGCGCGTCGTCGAACCCGCGCCCGACGAGCCGCCACACGACGCGCTCGTCTTCGCGGTGCCTCGCCGCACGGGCGAACTCGTCGTCGAGACCACGCCCGCTGACGATGCGACCCGGCATCGCATCGTCGCGCGCTTCGTCGTCGCGGATCCTTCGTCGGCCGTCGTGCTGCGCCGCTTCGAGTGTGACGTCGAACCGCGCGAGCAGACGGTGTGCGAACGCGCGGCGACGCAGATGCAGTGGCAGGCCCTGCGCCGGAAGGTCGGCGGCGCGGTGGCGGCGCTGACCAACGACTGGTGCGACTTCTCGCTCGACACGGTGGTGGTCGTGGTGGCCGCGGCGGCGGCCGTGCGGCCCGACTTCGGTATTGCAGTCGGCGAGGAGGAAGGCGTCGACGTGCTGACGCTGACACAGGAGCTCGCGAGCGACGCCGAAGCGCGCTCGTTCGCCGCGGTGCTCAAGGTGCCTCGCCGCAAGCCGCAGCTCGCCGTCGTGCTGCGCCGCGCCGGCCCGCCCGAAGCCGAGAGCGAAGCGACGCTGCAGGTGTTCCCGGGCCATTGAGGAACCGGCGGATCGGCCGTCATTCCACCTTGCGCACGCCGATGTAGTACAGCTCGGTCGCGACCGCGAACTCGGCCTCGGGCAGCGTGGTCGGCATCGTCGCCCATGCGGTCGTCGGGCGGATCGTCTGCCAGCGCCCCGGTCTGCCGACCCGCACCGGCATCGCGAACGCGGCTTCGTCGCACTGCCAGCGGAACGCGACCGTGCCCGCGGCCGCATCGAACTTGAGCTCGAGCACGGGCAGCGCCGTGTGCCGCAGGTACTGGTCGAAGACCGGCGTCAGGTCCACGCCGAGTTCGGCGTTCACGTACGCCACGAGGTCCTCGGTCATGATGTTCTGGTACTTGAAGTGCTGGAACAGGTCGTGCATGAGCCTGCGCCAGCGCACGTCGTCGTCGACCACGCTGCGCAACGTGTGCAGGAACAGGGCGCCCTTGAAGTACTGGTCCTGCGTCGGTTCGCGATGTGCGCCGCGGCGCGTGATGATCGGCTCGCGGTTGGCGACCTTCTGCACGAGGCCGTTGACGTAGCGGATCGAGTCGTCGTAGCCGAACATCGACTCGACGTAGAGCACCTCGAGGTAGGTCGCGAAGCCCTCGTGGATCCACATGTCGGAGGCGTCGGCCGCCGACACCGCGTTGCCGAACCACTCGTGCGCGCTCTCGTGGATTATGATGAAGTCGAACTTCGTGCTGACGCCGACTCCGGTCCAGTCCCGGCCGAGGTAGCCGTTGGTGAAGCGGTTGCCGTAGGTGACCGCGCTCTGGTGCTCCATGCCCGAGTACGGCACCTGCACGAGCTTGTAGCCGTCCTTGGCGAACGGATACTCGCCGAACCAGTGCTCGTAGACCTCGAGCATCGGCCTGGCCTGCGCGAACTGCGTCTTGGCGCGGTCGAGGTCCTCGGGCAGCGCGTAGAAGTCGAGCGGCATGCCGTGCAACTGGTCGGCGAAGTGCTCGTAGGCGCCGATGTTGACCGACACGCAGTAGGAGTTGATCGGGTACTGCACGAGCCAGTCCCAACGCGTGTAGCCGTCGCCGAGCCCGGTCTTGCCGAGGAACGCGCCGTTGCTGACGTCGGTGAGGCCGTCGGGCACCGCGACGCGGATGCGCATGCCGTCGACCTCGTCGCGCCACTGGTCCTTGCACGGCCACCAGCTGCGGGCGCCCTGGCCCTCGCACGCGGTGTAGATCCACGGCCGGCCGGCCGGGTCCTTGCCGAACGTGAAGCCGCCGAACCGGCCGCCGGTGCGCGGCGTGCCCGAGTAGTGGAACGCGATCTCGTAGGTGTGACCGCTGGCGAGCTGCTCGGGGAAGTCCACCCAGACGGTGTCGAGTTCGCGTTCGCAGTGCAGTTCGGTGGTGCCGAGCAGCACCTTGTCGATCTGCAGGTCGGCCTGCAGGTCGAGCTGGATGCGGTTGTCGTCGGCGAGCATGCGGAACCGGATCGTGTTGACACCGGTGATGCGGCGCTGCTCCGGGTCGACGCGGATGTCGAGGTCGTAGTGGACCAGGTCGTTGTTGGCGCGGAAGCGACCGTACTCGCCGACCAGCAGTTCGGCGCGCGACGGTTCGCGGTCCGGATCCTGGCGCCCGCGCCGTTGGGCGACGAGCGCCGAGGTCAAGCCGAGCAGGCACAGCAGGGGCAGCAGGAACGGGGCGGTGTCGGGGATCTTCATGGCACGGGTCGCACCGGGGTCGGGCGCGCCGCCATGCTACGGTCGTCGCGCGTGGCACGCTGGTCACAAACCCGCGCCCGGCGACCACCAGTCGGTTGCGAGCCGAAGCCCGAGGTGGATGGCGATGTCGACGCGGGGCGCAAAGGAGGGCGGCACGCATCGCGGCCGGAGTGTAGTGCTCGCCTTCGACGCCGCGGTATCGGGCTCGAACGTGGCGGGACGGACGATGGACGTGGTCGTCGCGGCATGGGTCTGGGACTGGGGGCGGCCAACGAGCAGCGTTTGACCTGACCGTGAAGCGCGCGCTCACGGCAGGCGCCGTTGCAGCTACGATCAGCAGCGGCGTCGACACTGCATGAACTCATTCCACTCGATCATCGCGGCCGCGTCGCTCGCGGGTGCGCTGCTGCCGGGTCAGTGCACGCTGCAATGGCAACCGCAGGGTGCCTTCGGTGGCACCAACGGGAACATCGCCGCGATGGTGACGTGGGACCCGGACGGACCGGGGCCGCAGGCAGCCGTGGCCGTGCTCGGCGGCAACTTCACGATCGCGGGCCCGAACACGACCGGCAACATCGCCACCCTCGATCCCGTCAGCGGGACCTGGGGCACGCTCGGCTCCGGCTTGAACGCCGGTGTGCAGGCGCTGGTCGTGATGCCGAACGGCGACCTCGTCGCCGGCGGCTACTTCACGAGCGCCGGCGGCGTCGCGGCGAATCGCGTCGCGCGCTGGAACGGCAGCAGCTGGCAGCCGCTCGGCGCAGGCATGTCGGGCGTCGTGAACTCGCTCGCGGTGCGACCGAACGGCGAGTTGATCGCTGGCGGCGAGTTCACGTCCGCCGGTGGCCAACCCGCGAGCTGCGTCGCCAGCTGGAACGGTGCGACGTGGTCCGCACTCGGCAGCGGCGTCGCCTACCCGTCCAACACGCCGCGACTCAACAGCGTCGCCACCCTGCCGAACGGCGACGTACTCGTCGGCGGCTGGTTCACGAGTGCGGGTGGTGCCGCCGCGGTCGGCATCGCGCGTTGGAACGGCACGAACTGGTCGGCTCTCGGCGGCAGTGTGAACGCCGCGGTCAACGCGATCCTGCCGCTGCCGAACGGCGACGTGTACGTCGGTGGCCTGTTCGGTTCCGCGGGCGGGGTCACCGCGATCGGCATCGCGCGCTGGAACGGCGTCGCGTGGTCGTCGGTCGGCTCCGGCATGTTCTCGGGCGCCGGTCTCGGCACGGTCACCGCACTCGGTCAGGCGACGAACGGCGACGTGGTCGCCTCGGGCGGGTTCACGACCGCCGGCGGGGTGCCAGCCTATGGCATCGCGACCTGGAACGGCACCACGTGGGCCCCGCTGGGCAGCGGGCTCCTGATCGCCTACGCCTTCTTGCCGCTGCCGAACGCCGACCTGCTCGTCGGCGGCGCCATCTCGAATGCCGGCGGCCTGCCGGCGCAGAACCTCGCCCGTTGGAACGGTGCGGCCTGGAGCGTGCCCGGTGCGGACTTCGACGACTGGATCCTGGTGTTCGCCGGGGCTCCGTCCGGCGAACTGTTCGCCGGTGGTTTCTTCGAGACCGCCGGCGGCAACGTCGTCCATCACGTCGCGCGCTGGAACGGTGCCTGGACGGCGCTCGGCGCGGGGCTCGACAGCATCGTCTCGGCGCTCGCGGTGCTGCCCAACGGCGACCTGATCGCCGGTGGTTCGTTTGCGGCGGCGGGTGCCGTTGCCGTGAATCGTGTCGCCCGGTGGAACGGCAGCGCGTGGTCGCCACTCGGCGCCGGCTTGAGTGGCAGCGTGTCCGCCCTCGCGGTGCTGCCGAACGGCGACCTGGTTGCCGGTGGGGCGTTCTCGGACCACGTTGCGCGCTGGACGGGCAGCACCTGGCTGTCGCTCGGCGGCGGTGTCGGCCCCAGCGTCTTCGCGATGATGGTCGACGCCGGCGGCGGCTTGCTGGTCGGCGGCTCGTTCGTCACGGCGGGCTCCATCGCCGCCAATCACATCGCGCGGTGGGATGGGAGCGCCTGGTCCGGGCTCGGCCCCGGCACCAACGGCACCGTGCGCGCACTGGCGCAGCTGCCCGGGGGCGACGTGATCGCCGCCGGCGACTTCACGTCGGCGGGTGGTGTCGCGGCCAACCACATCGCGCGGTGGGACGGCATCGTGTGGCACGCGATGGGCAGCGGCATCGACCTCGTCGCCGGTCTCGCGCTGCAGGCGTTGCCGAACGGCGACTTGCTGGTCGGCGGCGACTTCACGAGCGTCGGCGGAGTGTCCGTCGAACGCATCGCGCGCTGGAACGGCACCAGCTGGTCGGCGATGCCGGGCGTGGACGGCGCCGTCCGGGCGTTCGCGCCGCTGCCCGATGGTTCGTACGCGGTCGGTGGTGCGTTCGAGTTCGCCGGTGGCCAGGTCTCGCCGTACTTCGCGCGGCTCGCGTCGACGTGCCCGGCGACGGCCGTCGTGCTCGGCAGCGGCTGCACGGGTGCGGGCGGCCTCAATCAACTGACGGCGGTGACGCTGCCTTGGCTCGGCGCCACGTTTCGCGCGCTGGCGACGGGCATGCCGGCCAACGCGTTCGTGCTCGACGTGATCGGCTTCCAGAGCACGCTGCTACCGCTGCCGCTCGGGCTGCCCGGCTGCAACCAGTACGCGATTCCCGCCTGGCTCGACGCGCGGCTGCCGAACGGCGGCAGCGTGGCGACCGCGCTGGCGATCCCGAACGCGGCAGCGCTGGTCGGCGGCACGTTCTACGAGCAAGCCGTGCCGCTCGAACTCGACGGGCTCGGCAATCTGCTCGCCGTCACCGGCACGAACGCGCTGGTCCTGACCGTGGGCGCGCAGTGACGCGCCCGGGGCTCGGCCCCGGCCGCCAATGGCCTTCCGGCTCGGCCTGCCCACGCACCTCGACGGCCTGCCGTGCATCGACGATGATCCGGCCATGCTGCCAGTGCCGCGCGCGGTCGCGTCCGTTCCCACGCTGCTGTCGATCCTCGCGGTCGCGGCGAGCGCAGCGGCGCAACTGCCGCAGCTGCTGATCGACGGCAATCCCGCGCCCGGCGTCAGCTCGAACCCGACGTCGTTCGGGCGCGGTGCGGTCGACGGCACCGCGACGTTGGTGTTCGACGACGGCATGCACGGCGACGAGCTGTGGCAGACCGACGGCAGCACGGCGGGCACGGTGCGCGTCACGAACTTCACGGGTCCGGCGATCTTCCGCTGGGTGACGACGATGGCGGACCTCACGCTGTTCGTCGTCGAGCGCGGCACGAGCCTCGAACTGTGGCGCACCGATGGCTCTCCGGCCGGCACGACGTTGCTGCACGCCGGCACCGTGTCGTCGGGCCTGTTCTACCCGAACGCCGAGGTCGCGCACGGCAGCGTGTCGTACTTCGCCGACAACGGCACGACCTGGCGCACCGATGGCACCGCGGCGGGAACGTTCTCGCTCGGCGTGCCATCGGCCACCTGGAAGGCCCCGTTGCCCGGCGCGACGCTGCTCTACGGGTCGCAGGGCCAGCTGATCGTCAGCGACGGCAACACTGCGAGCGTCGTCGGCAGCGCACCGGGCGCCCTCGTCGTGACGCCGGACTGGGGCCTGTTCCAGGCGACGTTGCAGATCGGCCCGACGGGCCTCGCGCTTGCCGTGACCGCACGCCACCTGGCGGGCAGTCCCACGATCGTGGTGCCGTTCCCGAACCGATTGCTGCCGGTCCCTGGCCGCGCGCTGCTGATCGCCAGCGCGACCGGTCTCTCGCGTTGGGACGGGCTCGCGCCGCCGCACGTGTTGCAGGCCTGGACCGCGATGGCCGCCTACTCCGTGGCCTGGGGCGCGAACTGGGTGTTCGCGGCGACCGTGCCGGGAGCGGGCAGCGAGCTGGTCGTGAGCGACGGCACGCCCGCGGGCACCCGCGTCGTCGACGTGGTGCCCGGTCCGGCGAGCAGCAACGCCTCGCTCGCGTTCGTCCTGCGCGACCGCGTCGTCTTCTGGGCGACGACCGGCGGGCTCGGCAGCGAGCCGCACGCCACCGACGGCACGCCGGCGGGCACGGTGCGACTCGGCGATCTCGAGCCGGGGGCCGGCAGTTCGTCGTTCGGCGGCTTCACGCGGATCGGCGAACGGCGCGCCGTGCTGGCGGTGGAGACGTCCGCACTCGGCAAGGAACCTTGGCTCACCGACGGCACGCCCGCTGGCACCACGCTGCTCGCCGACATCCTGCCGGGGCCCGGCTCGTCGTTGATCACCGCCGGTGGCTTCGTGACGAACGTCGGCGTGTTCGCGGGCGGAGAGCTCGTGTTCATCGCCGACGACGGCGTGCACGGCCGCGAGCCCTGGGTGTTGCCGGTGCCCGGCTCGCGCGACGTGCTGCAGCGCTACAGCACGCGTCGGTTCGACGTCGGCGATCCGGTGCTCGGCGCCAGCGAGGGCCTGCACGCTACCTGGCTCCTGCCGTCCGACGTGGGCATCGTCGCCGTTGGCCGGCCGCTGCCGGCGTGCCTGCCGATCGCCGCACACCGTTGCGTTCACGTCGATCCGCTGCAGGCGGTGGTCGTCGCCACCGTCTTCGCTTCGCCGAGCGGCGACTGGAACGGCGCGCTCGCGCTGCCGAACCTGCCCGCCGCGGTCGGCCTCGACCTCGTGGCGCAGGCGTTGTTCGTCGAGCCGGCGCAGCCGCTCGGCTTCGACGCCGGTGACGCCCACTGGCTGTCGCTCGGATTCTGACCTCGCCGAGCGGCGGCGGCGCTCTCGGGCGCCGGATCGCCGTGCTCGCGCATGGCGACCGCGCGGCGGGCGGCCGGATCTCCATCTTCACGCCCGCGACGCGCTCGGCGATGTCGATGCTGACGCAGCCGACGAGGTCGAGGTACGACGCGAGTTCCGAACCGTCGGGCCGGGCCGCACCGATCTCCGTGCCCTGGGACCGATCGGAGCCCGCGATCTTCCCGTGCGCCACACTTCCCGTGCGCCGCTGCATCGCCTTCCCGCGGCCCGAACGGCCGCCGGGCTCGGCGCGCCGCGATCAGAAGAACACGGAGCCCGTCGATCGCCCCAGCAGATCGATCTGAAAGCTGAGCAGGTCGACGGCCACCGCCTGCATCCAGAGCTGGGTTCCGGGCGGCACGACTGCGGGGAACGCGAACCGCACTTCGCGCACGCCGTCGGCATCGAACAGGCCGAGATCGGCGATCTGCACGAGGCCCGGCACGCCGAGGTCGAGCGAGCCGCCGAGCCCGGGGATGGCGATCGGCGCCGGCGGCAGCGTCAGCGAGGCGTAGAGCAGCCCGTACTGCGTCGGCCCACCCTTCACCGAGACGCCGACGTACGGTGTGGTGCCGCCCGGCGTCGCTCCCGAGCTGGCGAAGTGCGACGACAACGGCCCCTGGAACCAGCTCTGCGTGCGATCGGGGGCTGCGAACACCCAGATCAGGTTGTTCGAGTCGGTGAACCAGGCCAGGTTGTCGAGCACGTTGACGAAACCGCCGGCGCTCGTGATCGTGCCGATGCCGCTCTGCGCCGACCAGACGCCGCGCTGCGAACTGTAGGCGTGGTAGGTGCCGCCTTCGTGGTAGATCGCGCACTGCCTGCCGACCGTGAAGCCGGTCGCCGACGTCGTCACCGGTGGCAACCACGCGTTGCGATGCTCGTCGAAGACGTAGAGGTCGTAGCCCGGGAAGAGCGAACGTTCGGTCAGCAACAGCGAGGTGCCGGCGTACGTGTTCCAACTTTCCGCCGGCCCGATCGCGGGACCCGGAACCCAGGTGCCCCAGCGCGCCGTGTAGGCCTCGGCGTGCGTGCCGTACGCGGAGCTGCCCTGCACGTTGAAGCCGGCCACGGCGCCGCCGGACGCCTGGGACACGCCCGACGCGTCGGGCTGCGCCACGGGCGCGGTGAAGGTGTTCGTCATCGCGCTGTAGCCCCACGCCGCGTTCGTCGCCGGCGAACTGCCGCCGAACACGAGGCAGCCGTGGCTGCCCTGGCTGACGCCCGGATAGTAGGTCGGCACCGTGATCGACGTGTAGCCGCCGCCGACCAACGCGCTGGCGGCGTAGACGGTCGACGAGGTCAGCGTCGAGTCCTTCACGACCTGGTACTCCTCGCGCAGGCCCGCCTCCATGAGGTTGGGACCGGTCAGCGACTGCCAGATGCCGTTGGCGGCGCCGAAGATCTCGAAGCGCGCATTGACGTCGGTGTCCTGGATGCGCACGAGGCTGCCGAAGGCGGTGCCGGTCTGCGTCGAACCGGTCGTGTGCACGAGCGACGAGGTGTTCCACTGTCCGGTCAGCGGGCTGTAGCCGGCGTAGCTGAAGGAGGTCGCGACGCCGCTGTCGGCGCGGATCGCGAACGCGTTCGCCGACTGCGATGCGACCGGTGCCGCGCCGGCTGCCGCGTAGACCGGCGACACGGACCACGTGCCGCGCTGGGCGCTGAAGGCCGCGTACTGGCGCGGGCCGCCGGTGCCGTGCAGGTCGACGGCGACGTAGTCGGGGCCGACGATGGTGTAGGCGCCGGCCACGGCTGCGGTGTAGGTGACCCACTGTCCGGTGTAGGCCGAGTAGGCGTGGTAGGTGGCGCCCACCTGCTGCACGGCGACGTTGCCGTCGGACGCGGACGCGAGCGAGAACGTCGGGATCTGCGCCAGCGGCAGGTTGGCCCACGTGTTGGTGAAGCCGCTGTAGGCGCGCAGCACGCCGAAGGTGGCCGGGGCGTTGTCGAGCACGACCACGTAGCTGGCGCCGTTGGACACGGGGTTGATGTTGGCCGAGACGGTCTGCGTGGCCGAGCTGTTGCTGTAGGCGCTCCAGCCGCGCAGCGTCGTCGGTCCCTCGCGATCGAGGAGCACCGCGTCGGCGAGGCGCAGCATCGTCGAGCCCGCCGGCGAGACCGTCGTCCAGTTCTGGGCGATCGCCGACAACGCGACGATGCCGTTCCCGGTGTCGTGGGCCACGTACCAGTTCATGGCGAAGACCTGTTGCGGCGCGTTCAATGGCAGCGAATACCACTGCGCCGGCACCGCCGTGGCGGCGCATGCGACGAGCACCATCGATCGGAGCACGGACGGGGAGAGAACGGGTTGCACGGGTGGGACTCCTTGTTGTGGAGACGAATCCCCGGTGCGCCGCCGGCGTGACGCGGCGGCGGCGGATTTCGGACGGGTCGCTGCCGAGGAGACGGCGCGCTGCGGCGCCGGGGTGACCGGCGGCCCCCGGGGCCCGCCCGTTTCGCCGGGCGCGCGCACGCAGGCGCTGGCGCCGTGCCGCGGTGCGCTAAGCTCGTCCGTATGGCGGCCAAGAACCAGCAAGCTTCGACGCTCGGCGAGCTCGTCGCGTCCGGTTGGCGCTCCCGGCGCGTCAAGCACGAGCTGCGCGACAACCTGATCGCGGCGCTCGCGAGCAAGGCGCCGCTGTTCCCAGGCATCGTCGGCTACGACCGCACCGTGCTGCGCGACGTGCAGAACGCGATCCTGTCGTGCCACGACTTCATCCTGCTCGGCCTGCGCGGCCAGGCGAAGACGCGCATCCTGCGCAGCCTGACGGCGCTGCTCGACGAGGCGATCCCGGCCATCGAGGGCTGCGAGGTGCGCGACGATCCGCTGCGGCCGATCTGCGCCGCCTGTCGCGAGCGCGTGCGGCGCGAAGGTGATGCGACCAGGGTCACGTGGATCGCCCGCGGGCAGCGCTACCACGAGAAGCTCGCGACGCCGGACGTGACGATCGCGGACCTGATCGGCGACCTCGACCCGATCAAGGCCGCCGCGCGCCAGACGAGCCTCGCCGATCCCGAGGTCGTGCACTTCGGCCTGCTGCCCCGCTCGAACCGCGGCATCTTCGCGATCAACGAGCTGCCCGACCTGCCGCCGCGCATCCAGGTCGGCCTGCTCAACATCCTCGAGGAGGGCGACGTGCAGATCCGCGGCTTCCCGCTGCGCCTCGAGCTCGACCTCGCGCTGTGCTTCTCGGCGAACCCCGAGGACTACACGCACCGCGGCTCGATCATCACGCCGCTGCGCGACCGCATCGGCTCGCAGATCCTGACGCACTACCCGAAGAAGCTCGAGGAGGCGGCTCTGATCACCGACCAGGAGAGCTGGATCGAGCGCGGCGCCAGCGTCGAGGTTCGCACGCCGCCGTGGCTGCGGCGCGCGATCGAGGAGGTGGCGATCCAGGGCCGCGCGAGCGAGTTCGTCGACCAGAGCTCGGGCGTCAGCGCACGGCTGTCGATCGCGCTGTACGAGAGCGTCGTGTCGAACGCCGAGCGGCGCGCGCTGCTCACGGGCAGCGAGCGCGTCGTCGCGCGCACGGCGGATCTGCTCGGCGCGGGCAGCGCGATCCACGGCAAGGTCGAACTCGTCTACGAAGGCGAACGCGAAGGCCCCGCGAAGGTCGCGCAGCACCTGCTCGGCAAGGCGCTCAAGGCCGTGTTCGACGACGTCGCGCCGGCTCCGAGCCGCCTCGAGAAGTCGAGCGCGAAGGACATGGGCCGCTTCGACGGCGTGCTCGCGCACTTCCAGAAGGGCGCCGTCGTCGACCTCGCCGACGACCTGTCGGGCAAGGAGCTCCTGCAGCGCCTGTCGGCCGTCGGTGGCCTGCGCGAAGTCGCGGCGGCGCTGCTGCACCCCGAAGGTGACGAGGAACTCGCCGCGGCGATGGAGTTCGTGCTCGAGGGGCTGCACCAGAACGCGATGGTCGCGCGCGAGGAACTGCTCGGCGGCCGCGTCTACCGCGACAGCTTCGAGGAGATGGTCCGCAGCCTGAAGAAGGACTGAGGCCCACGATGGAGTTCCGCTACACGCGTTTCGACCCGGAGCTGGCGCGGCTCGAGGAGCTGCTGCACAAGCTCGAGCGCATCTTCAACGAATTGCTGCTGCTCACCGACGGCGACGTCGAGGCGTCGCTCGCGCACCTCGACCGCATCGGCAAGCGCTACGGTTGGTTCCACCCGAAGTTCACGATCGAGGACTTCCGGCGCTGGCTCGAGCGGCGCGGCATCGTCAGGGTCGAGGGCGGCGTCGCCGGTGCCCGCCCGGCGCTCGGCGCGCGCGGCGAGCGTTCGCTGCGCAACCAGGCGCTCGAGACGATCTTCGAGGGCCTGCGGCCCGACGTGCAGGGCGAACACCGCACGCGGGCGCCCGGGGACGGCGGCGAACGCACGAGCGAGACGCGCCCGTGGCAGTTCGGCGACTCGACGAACGCGATCGACTTCAACGCGAGCTTCAGGAACGCCTTCGCGCGCAGCGGCTCGTTCCGGCTCGGCGAGGACGACCTCGAGGTCTTCGAGACCGAACACAACACCTCGTGTGCGACGGTGCTGCTCGTCGACATCTCGCACAGCATGGTGCTCTACGGCGAGGACAGGATCACGCCGGCCAAACGCGTCGCGCTCGCGTTGTGCGAGCTGATCAAGAGCCGCTACCCGAAGGACTCGCTGCACGTCGTGCTGTTCGGCGACGACGCTTGGGAGGTGGCCGTGGCCGATCTGCCCTACATCGGCGCCGGTCCGTACCACACGAACACACGCGAGGGCCTGCGGCGGGCGCGCGAGATCCTGCGGCGCGCGAAGAGCGCCAACAAGCAGATCCTCATGATCACCGACGGCAAGCCGTCGGCGCTGACGGAGCCCGACGGCACGATCTACAAGAACTCGATGGGCCTCGATCGCCGCGTCGTCAACAAGACGCTCGAGGAGGCCGGCCAGTGCCGGCGGCTCGGCATCCCGATCACGACGTTCATGCTCACCGAGGATCCGAGCCTCGTCGATTTCGTCGAACGCTTCACGGCCGAGAACCACGGGCGCGCCTTCTACTCGAGCGCCAGCGACATCAGCTCGTTCGTGCTCGTCGACTACGTGCGGAACCGGCGGCGGCGCAGCTGAGCCCGCGCGTCAGCTCAGCCGCACCGGGCCGCGGCGAAGTGTGCGGCCAGCCGCGCGACCAGCGCCTGCCGCGCGGCGTCGCCGGCGCGCATCGCCGGGATTCCGGCCAGCAGCGCGGCGCAGTCGCGACCGTGCGCCTCGAGCCTCGGGCGTGCGGCCTCGATCCAGTCCACGAACGCCGCGGTCGTCAGCTCGAGGTGGAACTGGAACGCGTACGACGCCCCGAGACGGAACGCCTGCTGCTCGTAGGCGTCGCTCGACGCGAGCAGCGTCGCGCCGGGCACCGCCGTGAACGTGTCCTCGTGCCATTGCGCGACCACCGTGGTCGCGGTGCCGGCCGCGGTCACGGGGTCCCTTTGGGCCGCGCGCGTCCAACGCACGGGCAGCGCGCCGATCTCCAGCCCGCGCGCACCGGGCCTCACGGTGGCGCCCGCGGCGCGCGCCAGCAGCTGCGCGCCGAGGCAGATGCAGAGGCACGGCGCGCCGCGGCGCAGCCGTTCCTGCAGCAGCGCGAGTTCGGCGTCGAGGAACGGCTGGCTGGCGCCCGGGCAGGCGGTCATCGAACCGCCGAGCACCACGACGAGTCCGGCCTCCGCGTCGGCGGGCTCGACGCGGCGGAAGCGGTGCACGAGGTCGAGGCCGTGCTGCTCGAGCGCGGGACCGAACAGGCCTTCGCCTTCGTGCTCTTCGTGCTGGACGATGACCGCGCGCATGGTGCCGCAGAACGTAGACGTGCCGTGGTCGCCGCGCGATGGTTGGGTGGCGCATGGCAGCACGGCCGGCGTGGGTCGAGGCGCCCCGCACGCCCGCCCGGGTGCCGGAAACCGGTGCGCAGCTGCGGGTGCCAGCCGGACCGAGCCGATGAAGGACCCGTGCGAACGCCGGAACGTGGGGTCGTGGTCGGGATCGTCGTCGCGGTGGCAGTGGCGCTGCGCTGGGGCTTCGTCGCCAGCGCGCAGATCCTGTCGCCGCTGCGCGCCGACGCGGGCCAGTACGCGCTGTACGCGAAGAACCTCGTCGAGCACGGCGTCTACTCGCTCGCCACCTCGGCACCACCGGCGCCGGACTCGTTCCGTTCGCCGGGCTATCCGTTCGTGCTCGCGATCTGCCGCCTGCTGGGTGGCGAGGGCGGCTGGCAGACCGTCGCGGTCGTGCTGCAGGTCGTGCTCGGCTCGCTGACGGTGCTGCTCGCGTACCGGTTGGCGCGGTCGTTCCTGCCGTTCGCGCCGTCGCTGGCGGCGGCGGCGTTGTGCGCGCTGAGTCCGCACCTCGTCGTCAGCTGCGGCTACGTGCTGACCGAATGCGTGACGACGTTCGCGGTGGTCGCTGGGCTGTGGCTCTGTGCCGACGTGCAGTCGCGGTGGCGGTGCACCGCGGCTGCGCTGACGTTGGGCGCCGCCGTGTTGTGCAACGAGTCGTTCGTGTTCCTGCCGTTCGTGGTCGCGTTCGGTCTGCGGCGCATGGGCACGCGGCGCACGGGTGCGTTCCTGCTGCTGGCGCTGGCGCCCTTCTCGCTGTGGGCGCTGCGCAACCAGACGACGACGCTCGCCCGCACGGGCGGCGAGCGTGCGATCGCGTCGATCAGCCACGGCAGCTACCCGGGCATGGTGTTCCACGATCCCAGGCTGGTCGGCTATCCGTACCACGAGGATCCCGAACAGCCCGCGTTCGGCAGCTCGTGGGCGAAGTTGCGCGAGGTGCTCGGCGCGCGCGTCGCGGCGGATCCCGTTCGCTACGTCGTGTGGTACGCGCTCGAGAAACCGCTGTGGCTGTGGCGGTGGGACCTCGTTCAGGGCCGGGACGTGCAGGTCTACGACGTGGCCAACTCGCCCTACGAACGCCAGGCCGTCGTGATGGGCACACATTGGCTCATGCGCTGGTTGCACGTTCCCGTGATGCTGCTCGCGGCGGTGGGGGCGCTCGTGTCGGCGTGGAACCGGGGTGGGCGATCGGTGGGCACGCCGCAGGTGCTCGGACTCGTCGCGGTGTTCGGCACCTTGGCCTACCTGCCCGTGATCCCCGACCCGCGCTACCTGCAGCCGATCCGGCCCGTGCTGTTCGTGCTCGCCGGTTGTGCGGCCGCCGCGGTCTGGCAGGTCGCGAGCACCTGGCGGCGCGCGGTCGGCGCGGAGTCCGCCCCGTCTACGCACATCGCCTGACGCGCCAGGGCGCGGGCTGTGGTCTCGTTGCCGTATGACGCTCCACTGCTCGCAGCCGTCGAACGCCCGCACAACGTCGGCCGTGCGGCAGCTGGTCGGCAACACGCCGCTGCTCGAGGTGCTGTACCGGTTCGACGGCCACGAACGGCGCCTCTACGCCAAGTACGAGTCGATGAACATGACCGGCTCGGTCAAGGACCGCATGGCCTGCCACATCCTCGCCGAGGCCTACGCGAGCGAGCAGCTGCGGCCCGGCGACACCATCGTCGAGGCGAGCAGCGGCAACACGGGCATCTCGTTCGCGGCGCTCGGCGCCGCGCTCGGTCATCCGGTGCGCATCTACATGCCCGATTGGATGAGCCGCGAACGGGTGCAGCTCATCGAGAGCTTCGGCGCCGAGATCGTGCCGGTGTCGGCCGAGCAGGGTGGGTTCCTCGGGTCGGTGCAGCAAGCCGAGCGCTTCGCGCGCGAACACGACGAGGTCTTCCTGCCGCGCCAGTTCGAGAACCAGGCCAACGTGCGCGCGCACGCGAGCACGACCGGGCCCGAGATCCTGCTGCAACTCGAGGCGTTCGGCGTGCGGCCCGGAGCGTTCGTCGCCGGTGTCGGAACGGGCGGAACCGTGATGGGGGTCGGCCGGGCGCTGCGCGCGGCGTTCTCGAAGGTCAAGGTGCACCCGCTCGAACCGGCCAACTCGCCGACGCTGCGCACAGGGCACAAGGTCGGCAAGCATCGCATCCAGGGCATCTCCGACGAGTTCGTGCCTGCCGTGGTCGACCTCGACTCGTTGGACCGGCTCGTCGACGTGTGGGACGGCGACGCGATCCTCATGGCCCAGGCCCTGGCGCGGCAGCTGGGCCTGGCCGTTGGCATCAGCAGCGGCGCCAACTTCCTCGGCGCGGTGCAGCTCGTCGAGGATCGCGCCGACCCCGGTGCGGTCGTCACGATCTTCTGCGACAGCAACAAGAAGTACCTGTCGACCGACCTGTGCCGGGAGGAGCCCGTGCAGGAGCACTACCTGTCGCCGCGCATCGAACTCACGGGCTTCCGCGCCGTGCGATAGCGCGGCGCCGGGACTACTTGCCCTGTTCCACGCCGCCGCCTTCGGGCACCTGCTTCTTGATCTCGGGCAGCACCTCGTCGATCTTCGCGAGCGCCTTCTCGCCCTCGCCGGCTTCCATGTGGGGGCCGATCAGCTCCTGCAGCATGTTCGCCGCGGCCTCGATCTCGCGCTGTTCGACGATCTCCTTGACCTTCGTCTCGTACTTCTCCTTGAGGCCGAGCTTGCCGTCGGCGTCGAGCTTGACGATCTCCTGCATCGTGGCCAGGTGGAAGGACTCGACGAGTTCTGCCGGCAGGCTGGCGAGCGCGGCTTCCAGCGCCGCGGCGCGTTCGGCGCCCTGCTTGTCGGCGGCACCCTTCATGGCCGTCGCGAACGGCTCGCCGTTCTTCTTGAGCTCGGCGAGCGACGTCATGTACTTCTCGGGGCCACCGGGCTCATAGCCGGTCGTGGCGTAGGGCCGGCCCTCACAATCGGCCAGCAGGATCGTCGGGAATCCCTGGACCGGGTACTCGCTGCGCAGGGCCTGGTTCTGCGCATGGATCGCCGCCGGCAGCAGGTCCTTGTTGCGCGGGTAGTCGATCTTGACGAGCACGAACGACTTCGGCGCGTTCGTCTGGAACGCTTCGAGCGAGAACACTTCCTCGTTCGAGCTTGATGCACCAGCTGCACCAGTCGGAGCCCGTGAAGTCGATCAGCAGGTCCTTATTCTCGGCCTTGGCCTGCGCCTTGGCCTTGGCGAGGTCCTGGATCGAGAGGCCGCCCTTCGTGGGCTCGACCTTCTCCTGGGCGACGGACAGCAGTGCAAGACTCGAGAACACGACGACGGGACGCAGCATGAAGCCTCTCGATGGGAACGGATTTTGGGGCGCGGATGCTACGCGGAACGGGCCGCGCGGCGCCGTGTAATCTCATACTTCGCGGGTGCCCCGATCAGGCGATGTCGCTGGGCGGGCCGATCGCGGCGCGCAGCATTTCGTCGACGAGGCCCGGGTCGGCGCGGCCCTTCGTGGCGCGCATGACATTGCCCTTGAGTGCGTCGATCGCCCGATCCTTGCCCGCCCGCACGGCGGCGGCCGCCTCCGGCAGGGCGTCGATCGCGGCGGCGACGAGCGGCCCGAGCACATCGCGGTCGGCGATGCGCAACAGACCGAGCTGGCGCATGGCATCGGCCGCGGTGCCGTCGTGCTCGAGCATGTGACGGAAGACCTGGCGCGCCGAGACCTGCGTCAGGGCCTTCTCGTCGAGCATCCGCAGCAGTTCGGCCAGCCGCGCCGGTGACACCGGGAAGTCGGCGAGCGCGGTGGCGCGTTCGCGCTGCGCCGGCAGCACGTCGCTCATGACCCAGTTGCTGGCGGTCTTGGCGTCGATGCCCGCCCGCACGACGGCCTCGAACCAGTCCCCGGTGCCGGTCTCCTGGGTCAACACGCCGATGTCGTACTCGGGCAGGCCGTAGGTCCTGCGGTAGCGACGGCGGCGGGCCTGCGGCAGTTCGCCGAGGGCGCGGCGCTGCGTCTCGACGAACGCCTCGTCGAGCACGAGCGGCGGCAGGTCGGGGTCCGGGAAGTAGCGGTAGTCGGGCGCCGACTCCTTGCTGCGCATCGGGCGCGACTCGCCGGTCTCGTCGTTCCAACTGCGCGTCTCGGCCGCAATGCGCCCGCCGGCCGACAGCACGGCGGCCTGGCGCCGCTCTTCGTACTCGAGCGCGCGCTGCACCATCTTCAGCGAGTTGAGGTTCTTGATCTCGACCTTGGTGCCGAACTCCGTGGCCCCCGCGGGCATCAACGAGATGTTGGCGTCGCAGCGCATCGAGCCGAGTTCCATGTCGCAGTCGCTGACGCCGGCGAACCGCAGGATCTCGCGCAGGTTGCCGAGGAACGCGTGCGCGTCGGCCGGGTTGCGCAGGTCGGGTTCGCTGACGATCTCGACGAGCGGCACACCGGCGCGGTTGAGGTCGACGAGCGTGCCGAGGTCGCCGTGCGTGAGCTTGCCGGCGTCCTCTTCGATGTGGATGCGATGCAGGCGGCAGCTGCGTTCGTCGTCGAGCGGCACGCTGCCGCCGAGGCACACGGGCTCCTCGTACTGGCTGATCTGGTAGCCCTTCGGCAGGTCGGGGTAGAAGTAGTTCT
The DNA here is from genome assembly GCA_036274315.1 of Planctomycetota bacterium. GTDB lineage: Bacteria > Planctomycetota > UBA1135 > UBA1135 > UBA2386 > DASVAL01. The sequence continues at coordinate 82,918 of DASUFY010000272.1, forward strand.
TGCGCGCGAAGCGCGACACGCGTCGTACGTCGCCACCCAGTGCCAACGCCGTGCGAACGGCCAGTGCGATCGCCGCGGCGTTGGGGCGCGGCAGCACGCCGGGCAGGCCCAGGTCGATGACGTGCACGCGAGTGTTGGGATCGCCGAGCGCCGCGGCCGGTGCCGGCGAGAAGAGCTTGCTCTGCGTCGCGAGCTGCACGTGCACTTCGAGCCCGATGACCGTCGTGAAGGTCGTCACGGCAGGGGCCTGCGCAGGTGGTGTTCCGAGTGCTGCTGGTAGACGTGGGCGACCTGCAGCAACAGGTCGTCGCGCATGGCGGGCGCCATGCACTGCATGCCGATGGGCCGGCCGTCGGACGCGAACCCGCAGGGTTGGGACAGGGCTGGCAGGCCGGCGAGGCTGGCCGGCACGGTCAGCGCATCGCAGAGGTACATCGACAGCGGGTCGTCGATGCGGCTGCCTAGCGGGAAGGCCGCGAGCGGCGACGTGGGGCAGAGCAGCAGGTCACAGGTCGCGAACGTGCGCTCGAAGTCCTGGCGCAGCAGCGTGCGAGCCCGCGTCGCCTGGCCGTAGTACGCGTCGTGATAGCCGTACGACAGCGCGAACGTGCCGAGCAGGATGCGGAGCTGGACCTCCTCGCCGAAGCCGGTGCTGCGGCTGGCCGTGATCATGGCCTCGCAGCGCCCCGCGACGTCGCGGCGCAGGCCATAACGCACGCCGTCGTAGCGGGCCAGGTTGGACGCCGCCTCGGCCGTTGCGATCAGGTAGTAGGTCGCGACCGCATGGGCGACGTTGGGCAGCGAGCACTCGACGAGCTCGGCGCCGAGCTCGCGCAGGTGCCCGGCGGCGTTGCGCGTGGCCGCCGCGACTTCGTCGTCGAGCCCCGGTCCGTTCAGCTCCCAGGGCAGACCGATCTTGATGCCCCGCAGATCGCGGCGGTCGTGCAGGCGGTCGAAGACGCCGCCGTGGCACGGCGCGCTCGTCGGATCCGCCGGATCGAGGCCCGACGCGACATCGAGCCACAGCGCGAGGTCTTCGGCCGTGCGGGCCAGGGCGCCGACGCAGTCGAGCGAGCTCGCATAGGCGATGAGACCGTAGCGGCTGACCCGGCCGTACGTCGGTTTGAGGCCCGTGATGCCGCACAGCGAGGCAGGCTGCCGGACGGATCCGCCGGTGTCGCTGCCGAGGGCGAGCGGGCACAGCTCCGCGGCCACGGCGGCGGCGCTGCCGCCGCTGCTGCCGCCGGGCGTCAGGTCGCGGCCCCAGGGGTTGCGCGTCGGACCGAACGCGGACGCTTCGGTCGAACTGCCCATGCCGAACTCGTCCATGTTCGTGCGGCCCAGCAACACCGCACCCGCTGCCTCGAGCGACTTCAACACCGTGGCGGTGTAGGGGGACCGGTAGTGCTCGAGCATGCGGCTGCCGGCCGCGGCGATCTCGCCTGCGAGCACGAAGTTGTCCTTCCACGCGACCGGCACGCCGGCCAGCGCACCGAGCGGCTCCCCGCGCCGGTTCGCGGCGTCGACGGCCGCGGCGTTCGCCAGCGCCGCTTCGGGGCGGCAACCCAGGAAGGCGTGCAGGGTCGGGTCGAGCTGCGCGATGCGATCCAAGCACGCGGAGGTCACGTCGCGAGCGAGGAAGTCGCCCGCTCGCAGGCCGCGCACGATGGCCGCAGCCGAGAGCTGGCTGAGTGCGTTCATCCTTCGACGACCCGCGGCACCACGAAGGCCCCGGCCGCACTGCGCGGTGCGTTTGCCAACACCTGTTCGAGCGGCAGGGCCGGTTCCGCAGCATCGAGCCGCAGCGCCATGGGCAGCGGTCGCGGATAGGGCGAGGGTTCGGCTTCGCTGGTCGGCAGATCGCGCAAGGCCTCGAAGGCAGCCAGCACGCGTTGGAGCCGCGGCAGCAGCACGCCGAGCCGGTCTTGCGGCAGGTGCAATCGCGCCAGTTCGGCTAGCTGTTGCAGCAGGGCTCGATCGATCGCTGGCGGACTCGACATGCAGGAGCGTCGTATGCTAGTGAGCGGAAGTGTCGGTGCCAGCGGGATCTGGAGGGACACCGCCGCCGAATGCTGGCGAGGATCACGGCTTTTGTCGGCGAGGTTGGAAGCGAGCACGACGGCAGCTACCATGCGCTTGCGTGCGCCTGGAGGCGTGCTCCAGACCCTTCTCTGGGACGGTCAGCCCAGAGGGTTTCTCGGCGTTCCTCCGCGCGTCTTGATCATGGAAAACCCTGAACTTGCCGTCATCGGCCTCACCTGCAACGTGGTGGGGGTCTTCTTCCTGGCGAACTCGATTCGCTTCCGCGAACCGAAGAAGGCGCTGGAAGATGCCCTTGGCGTCGGCATCAAGAGCCTGCTGAAGGTGCGGGACACCGCACTCAACAACATGCAGGTGATCATCGGGTTCCTGTTCCTCACGACGGGTTTCCTGCTCCAGGTCGTGGCGACCTGGAACATGGAGCTGACGACGCTCGCGTTCTGCCTGGGCATCGTCGTGTTCGCCGGCGCCGTCTACTCGATCGGGGCCTACAGCTCGCGCCGCGCCTTCCGCAAGCTGCTGCGGGAGTTCTTCCAGCACGAAGAGTGGTCGTTCACCGACAACATGGAGATCACCAAGGAGATCGGTGAGGCGCTCGGCGTACCGCACGCCAAGGACATGACCGTCGAGGTCTACGTACAGCGCGTGCGACATGCGCTCGGTGTGCAGGCGCCACCCAAGCAGAGTTCGACGGCCGACCGCGCCCGGCGCATCGCGCTGCCCGGTCGCTGACGGTCGGGGACGGCGCCGGCCAATGCCCGGCGCGGATTTCTTGGCGGTTGTTGCCCTGGACGAGCCACATCCATGTGCAAACCGATTGGCGACTCTGGCGGCGTCCGGCGAGGGAGCTGCAGCGTGCGTTGTGGGACCTGCTCCTGCCGACCGCCTGCCCGAGCTGTCGCGAGCCCGCGGATGGGCTCTGTCGCGCCTGCCGGCAGCTGCTCGTCTCCCGCCCGGAGCCGGCGTGCCCACGCTGCGGCGAGCCGGTGCTCGCGACCGGGCTTGCGTGCGGTGGTGACCATCGTGACCTGCGGGGTCTGCGCCGCCTTGCGGCGCCGTTCCGCTTCGTCGGAACCGGTGGCGCCCTGGTGCGGCGATTCAAGCTCGATGGCGATGCATCGGCGGGCAGATGGTTGGCCCGGGCGATGGCGGCGTGTTGGGCAGGCGGTGCGGACCGGGCGTGGCTGCGCGCGGTGTTGATCCCGGTGCCACTGCACGCGAGCCGCCGTCGCCAACGCGGCTTCGATCAGGCCGAGTGGCTGGCGCGGCAGGTGGGTTCGCGGCTGCGGCTCGAGGTTGCCGCGGGCGTGCTCGCGCGCACGCGCGCGACGCTGCCCCAGGGCGATCCACGTGTGGGCTCACGGCAGGCGAACATCGAGGGCGCCTTCCGCCTGGTGCGTCCGGCGCGCGTCGTCGGTCGTCGCGTAGTGCTCGTCGACGACGTGTTCACGTCCGGTGCGACTGCACGCTGCTGCGCCGCGATCGTTCGCGCCGCGGGTGCCGCCGAGGTCGCGGTGCTCACCGCCTGCCGCAGCTGAAGGTGCCAAGAGGCGGTCCTACGGTGTGCCGAATCCAGGTCGCAGGACCTTCGTAGGAAGGTCCTGCGACCGTCGCCCCGGTAGGCTGACCGCCCTGCACAGGGCGGCCGGGTCGCGCGCGATCCATCGCAGCTGCCGCCGCACCTGCTCCGCGAAGAAAACATGGCCCGGCCTTGACGCGATTCGAACGCTCGCTACCTTCTGCCCCCCCGCAGTCGAGGCCCGAGGGTCTCGACGCGCAGATCTTTGACATTCCGGGTGGCCTCGAAAGAAAGCGTGTGAGCGAGTGCTGCCAGTCCGTGTTTCCGGGTCGACCGCGAGGTGGACTCTGAAGTCGGGCATGGCAGCGAAGCCACCTTGCCAGCGGAAGTTGGCGAGGGAAGCGACAAGACAGTCAGACGAACTTTTCAAGTGAAGGGTTTGATCCTGGCTCAGAACGAACGTTGGCGGCGTGGATGAGGCATGCAAGTCGAACGCGAAAGCCGCAAGGTGAGTAGAGTGGCGGACGGGCGAGTAACACGTAATCAAGCTAC
>DASUFY010000273.1:0-49583 GCA_036274315.1 Planctomycetota bacterium
GCGCGCAGCAGGTAGCGGTTGTCGGCGGCCATCAGCAGGCTCATGGGCACCCGATCGCCGGGCAGCCCGTCCGGCAGCGAAGCGGTCAGGAACACGCCCGCGGCGCCGTTCTGCAGCTGCACGTTCTGCCGCGGGATCTCGGCCAGTGCCTCGCCGGTCGGGCCGAGGATGCGCACCGAGTCGTGCTCGGAGACGAACACGACCCGCGCCTCGGGCCGCGGTGCCGGCGGCGGCACGAGCACGCGCAGCACGCCGTTCGGCCCGAGCAGCGCGTACTGATCGCCGAACGGCGTCGTCGTCAGCGTCGCCGACAGGCCGATGAGTTCGGGTTCGGGCTCTTCGCCGAACACGACCAGGCCCGCGCCGCTCTCGAGGACCATCAACGTGCCGTTCGACGCGATGTGCAGCACGCCCGGTCCGACGCCACCGGGATGCACGACCGCGGCGTTCGGCAGGCGCAGATCGAGCGCCGCCGGCCCGCCCGGAGCACCCGTCTGCAGCGTCGCGCCCTGCACCTCCACACGTCCCGGCGTGCGGTTGCCGCCGTTGTCGTACGACAGGGACGGAGAGCGCACCTCGACCGAACCGGCGCGACTCAGCACGGCGAAGTCGCCTTGGTACGGCAGCAGCACCTCGACCGGGCCGCGTTCGTCGTCGCCGGCGACGCGCAGGAAGCGGCCCTCGACGCCGGCCGAGCTCGAGCTCGAGATGCGGATGACGACCACCGCACCGCCGGTCGTGCCGAAGCTGCCGCCAGGATTGGAGACGAACGCCCACTGCACGTTCTCGGCGTTGCAACCGACGAGCAACGCCGTCAGCAGGCAGACCGTGAAACGCGGGCGCAAGGACATCCGGACATCGTAGCCCGACCCGGCGCAGCGTCCGAGGGCACTTCGACCACTGCCCACTTGTCCGCGGCCGAGTCTGCCAAGAACATCAGCGACCTCTCTCGGGGGTCCGGGAGGTGCCCCTGCCCGTACCCGTCTCGCATGCGCGACCGACTCGAAGCCGCCCGCAGCCCGCGGCCCCTGACCTGTCTCCTGGCAGTCGCCCTCAGCCTCGGCTTCGCCGTGGCGCAGGACATCGAACCGCGGCGTTGGTCCCACCTGCCGACGCACACCGATTTCCTCGGCCTCGGCTACGTCTACACGGCCGGCGACCTGCGCCTCGACCCCGCGTCGCGCATCCAGGACGCGAGCGTCGACATGCAGACCGTGCTGCTGTCGTACAACCACTACTTCGACCTGTTCGGGCAGACGGCGCGCATCGACGCGTTGCTGCCGTGGCAGCAGGGGCGCTGGCAGGGCCTGCTCGACGGCACGCCGGCCTCCACGAGCCGCGACGGCCTGGCGGATCCGCGGCTGCGCCTGTCGGTCACGTTCGTCGGCGCGCCGGCCCTGCAGGGGCAGGAGTTTCGCGAGTATCTGTCGCAGCACGAATCGAGGACACTGGTCGGCGCGGCGGTCGCGGTCCGGCTGCCGTGGGGTGAATACCACGAGGACCGGCTCATCAACCTGGGCCAGAACCGCTACTCGATCGAACCCCAGCTCGGCGTCGTGCACCACTCGGGACCGTGGTCCTACGAGTTCACCGGTTCGGTGTTCTTCTACACGGACAACAAGGAGTTCTACGTCGGCAGGGAACTCGAGCAGGATCCACTCTACTTCGTGCAGAGCCACGTCGTGCGGTCCTTCGATTCGGGACTCTGGGTGTCCGCGGGCATCGCCTACGGTTGGGCCGGCGAGTCGGCCATCAACGGCGCGCAGCTCGGCGACTACCGCAAGAACCTCCAGTACGGAGTGTCCTTCGGCATGCCGATCGACCGCAGCCAGGCGATCCGGCTGGCCTACATCCGCGGCGACACGTTCACGGACGCCGGCATGGACAGCCACAGCCTGTTGCTGAGCTGGTCGCTGCGTTTCTGAGCCACCCTGGCCGCCAACGTCCCTGGCCGCCAACGTCTCCTGCGATGTCGAGCCGCGTAGATGACTGACGCCGTCGATCCCGGCGGTCCGGCCGGGCCTGCGCCCGGTTCCGCCGATCCCGCCCTCGGCGAACGCAACTTCGTGCTCTACCTGATCGCGCGCTTCGTCGCGTCGTTGGGGCAGCAGATGCTGACCGTGGCCGTGGGTTGGGAACTCTACGAGCAGACCAACTCCGCGTTGTCGCTGGGCCTGGTCGGTTTGACCAACATCGCGCCGATGTTCCTCTTCACGCTGCCGGCCGGGCACCTGGCGGACAGCCGCGATCGCAAGCGCATCATGGTGTCGATGACGGGCGTGATCGCGCTGGCGAGTGCGGCGCTGACGTGTGTCTCGGCGCTGCGTGCCCCGACGGCGTGCATCTACGTCTGCCTCTTCGCGGTGGCGACGGCGCGCACGTTCCTCTGGCCCGCGAGTGCGTCGTTCCTGCCGCAGCTCGTCGCGCGCGCGTCGTTCCCGCGGGCGGTCGCCTGGAGCACGGGCAGCTTCCATCTCTCGTCCGTGGCCGGGCCGGCCGCGGGCGGCGCGCTGATCGCGCTGTTGGGCCATGCGGCGGTCGTCTATGCCGTCAACGCGGTCGCTGCGCTGCTCTGCCTGACGCTGCTCTGTCTGCTGCGCCATCGCCGGCAGGGCACCGTGCGCGAACCGATGTCGCTGCAGAGCCTCGTCGCGGGGTTCCGCTTCGTCTTCGCGAGCCGCGTCATCCTCGGCATCATCACGCTCGACCTGTTCGCGGTGCTGCTCGGCGGAGCCACGGCGCTGCTGCCCGTCTACGCGAAGGACATCCTGCGCGTCGGGCCGGGCCAGCTCGGCCTGCTCCAGGCTGCGCTGCCGGTCGGAGCGCTGCTGTCGGCGATGGTCCTCGCGCGCCGGCGTCCGATGGCCAGGGCGGGGCGCGCGCTGCTCTGGTCGGTGATCGGTTTCGGCCTCTGCACGGTCGGCTTCGGGTTCTCGACGTGCTTCTGGCTGTCGTGGGGCATGCTCTTCCTGTGCGGCGCGACGGACAACGTCAGCGTCGTCGTCCGCCAGACGCTCGTGCAGCTGCTGACGCCGGACGAGAAGCGAGGGCGCGTGTCCGCGGTCAACAGCCTGTTCATCGGCACCTCGAACGAACTCGGCGGCTTCGAGTCCGGCGTGGTCGCGCACTGGCTCGGGCCGGTCTTCGCCGTCGTGTCCGGCGGGGTGGGCACCGTGCTCGTCGTCGTGATGGTCGCGCTGGTCTGGCCCGAGATCCGGCGCTACGGCCGGCTCGACGGCGATTGATCCAGCATCGAACCCGCGGGCCGCGCCACCGTCACGCCGCTCTTGACGCGGTGCGGCACGCGCGCATCATCCGCGCATGCTGCACGTCGGAGACCTCGCGCCGTCCTTCACCCTGCCCGACCAGGATGCCGTCCCGGTCAACCTGTCCGACCTGCGCGGGCGCTGGGTCGTGCTCTACTTCTATCCGCGCGACGACACTCCGGGTTGCACCGTCGAAGCCTGCGAGTTCACGGCCGCGCTCGAGCACCTGCGCGGGCTGCAGGCCGAGGTGCTCGGTTGCAGCGCCGACAGCGCCGCCGCGCACACGAAGTTCATCGCCAAGCACGCGCTCGGCATCCGCCTGCTGACCGACGCCGACCGCAGCGTGATGCAGAGCTACGGCGCCTACGGCAAGAAGATGCTCTACGGCAAGCCCGTCGTCGGCGTGATCCGTTCGACGGTCCTGATCGCGCCCGATGGCAGGGTCGCGCACCACTGGGCCAGCGTGAAGGCGGCCGGCCATGCCGAACAGGTGCACCGCAAGCTGGTCGAACTGCAGGGTGGTGCGGTCGCGCCGCCGCCCGCGACCGCGAAGGTGCGCAAGCCGCCGGCGCGCCCGGCCGCGAAGAAGGCCGCGAAGAACGTCAAGAAGGTCGCCAAGATGGCCAAGAAGACCGACGCCAAGAAGGCCAAGAAGGCCGCCAAGAAGGCCAAGAAGGCCGCGAAGAAGTGAGCGCGAAGAAGTGAGCGCCGCGCGTCCGTGCCCAGCGCGCGCGGCTCCGGTATCTTGACGCACACCATGGTCAAGACCGCTTCGCAGATGTTGCCGCTCGGCACCGCGGCTCCCGACTTCGACCTGCCCGACGCCCACGGCAAGAGGCACACGCTGCGCGCGGCCAAGGGCAGGCCGGCGCTCGTGTTCTTCCTCTGCAACCACTGCCCGTTCGTCAAGCACATCCGCGGCGGGCTCGCGGCGCTCGCTCGCGACTACCGCACCGCGGACCTCGCGATGTTCGGCATCAACAGCAACGACTTCGAGGCCTACCCCGACGACGCGCCCGACAAGATGGCGAGCGAGGCCGCGGCGAACGCATGGACGTTCCCGTACCTCGTCGACGCGGACCAGAGCGTCGCCAAGGCCTACCGCGCCGCCTGCACGCCGGACTTCTTCCTGTTCGATCGCGACCACCGCCTCGTCTACCGCGGCCAGTTCGACGCCAGCCGTCCCGGCAACGACGTCGCCGTCACGGGCGCGGACCTGCGCGCCGCGATCGACGCCGTGCTGGCGCGCCGGCCCGTCGCCGCGGAGCAGCGGCCGAGCATCGGGTGCAACATCAAGTGGCGACCCGGCAGCGCGCCGGCCTGGTTCGGCGGCTGAACGGACCGCTGTCGATCGGCGGTACTACTTGGCCGGAGCGCCGAACAGCTGCTGCAGCGCGCCCGCCAGGTTCTCCTGCTGCGCGATCTTCTGGCGATCCTCGTCCGGGATGACGCGCACGCCGGTGGTCTTCTCCTGCTGGTAGATCACGAACCGGATGCGCTCGACCTCCTGCCCGCTCGGCTCGAACTCGTTCGCCGCCTTGCTCGCGCTCCACGCGCCGGCGAGGTCGCGCAGCATGAGCTTCGCCGCGGCGATGCCGCAGGCGACGCCGTAGTTGGCGGTGCGGTTGGGCGTGCCGTCCGCCTTCTGCTGTTCGGTGCCGAACTGCTCGTAGCTCGCGAGCGCCTGCTGGACCTGCTCCGGGCCGCGCGCCTTGCTCAGCATCTGGTAGGCCGGCTCGAGGTCGAGGCCGGCCGCGGAGCGCACGACGGGCACCTCGAGCGAGATCTCGCGCGGTGCGAACAGCTGCGTCGCGGCCTGGTCGATGTGCTGCTGCGCGTCCTCGCGGGCCGCCTTGCGCGCGTTCTCCTCGATGCCCTTCTGGCCGAGCTTGCGGATCACGTCGATGGCCGCGACCGCCTGCTCGCGCGTCTCGAACTGGTAGCCGTTCTTGAACGTCAGCATGTTCTCGTACTTGCCGCCGTCGCTCGCGAGCTGCTGCGCACCCTGCCGCACGTCGATGCGGTACGGCACGGTCACCGTGAACGCCGGGTGGTAGACCTTGCCGATCTTGACCGCGCCGGGCTCACCCTGCTTCACCTCGCCGAGCTCGACGACCACGTCGACGTCGGCGGTGCGAGTCGAGCACTTCATGCCGTTCTTGGTGAAGGACGCGACGTTGACCTGCTGCGCCTCGCCGTCGACGCGGACCCGGTAGGTCTTGCCCTGCATGTCCGTCAGCAGCGGCGGCGCGCTGAAGCGGTAGGCGACGGGGCTGCTCTTGACGAAGCCGTCGGTGTAGCCGACCGAGGACGTGCTCTCGCACGCGGCCGCCAGCAGTACCGGGACGAGGATGACGAGGTGCAGGGAACGCTTCATGTCGCGCGCCATCGAGCAGGCGTTCCGGCGGTCTTGATGCGGAGTGCGACGCGGCGCTGGCAAGGCGCGTTGGGCGGATGCCGTCCGACGCGCCGAGCCAGGGCGACGGGGTGCACGCCGCGGCGGGCCGCCTACTTGCCGCGCAGCCATCGCAGCCACGCTGCGTCGATCTCTTCGTAGGTGCAGCCGAACGCCTGCTCGAAGCCGTGCTGGCGGCTCAGGCCCGACTGCTTCGCGAGCCGCACGAAGCGGAACGTCGCGTCGGCGCGCGTCGACAGCAGGAAGTCGACGAGCGACCAGCACTGCATGTGCTGCTCGATGCGGTACCCGCCGGCGTTGACCCGCTCGACGAACGTGGCCATCGGTTCGAACGTGCCGTTCTTCGCCATGCCGGCGACGCGCTCGTCCCACCGCCAGAACAGGCTGCGCGGATCGTGGTCGCGATCGTCGCGGCGGTCGTAGACCGGGAAACGCGGACTGACGCGGCGCGCATGCCAGTGACTGAGGCCGGTGGCGAGCCACGGCGGCAGCTCGCGCGCGCTGCCGAGGCAGCCGGAGTAGAGGTTGTGCGCGACGTTGAAGACGACGTGCGTGTGCATCGCGAGGTCGCTGCGCAGCAGGCCGTCGGCGGTCTCTTCGCTGCCACCCCAGTACATGGAGCCGAAGACCGCGTCGTCATAGCGGATGGGGTCGGCCATCTCCTGGCCCTGGAACGCGCGCGTGTACCGGGCGTGGCTCGAGCTGCGCTGCAACAGCAGCACGGCGAACTTCTCGTCCATGCCGAGGTAGCGACCGTGGCCCGTGCCGGCCCGGTGTGCCTCGACCTCGTCGTCGGTCGGCTCGACGAAGCCGAGGTTGCCGCGCACTTCGGCGTAGAGCGCCTCGAGCCGGTGCGCGAACAGGTGCGCGCGCAGCCACGGATCGAGCTGCTTCGATTGCACGCGCACCTTGGGCAGCACGCTGCGCAGCGCCTTGAGCTCGCGCTGCACGCTGGCGAGCCATTCGACGCTCCACTCCTGGCCCTTCGTGAGTTCGACGGCCGGCAGCGCGCAGCCGAGCCGGAAGTGTGGTGTCTCGATCCAGATCAGCGGCTCCGTGCCGAGCAGTTCCTCGACGTCCTTCGTCGTGTGGCGGGCGCCGAACGGGAACGGTCCGTAGCTCACGTACCCGGCCTTCGCGATGGCGGCCGGATCGCCGTTCGTGTACGGATCGGGACCGGCGTGTGCGGTCTGCGCCTGGGCCGGCGCGGCGCCGCACCACCACAGACAGCACGGCACGAGCACGGCGCGGACACGCATGTGGATCGGGGCCCCGGCGAGAAACAGGACGCCGGGGATAGCCCGCGTGCGCCGACCGGTAACGCGCCGAAAGCGGCGTCGTGCCGCGCCGCGGTGCCGGCCGGGTAGCATGCGCGGTCCCGAGGTCGCCCCGTGATGCGTTCCCCATGCCGCGTGTCGTCGCCATTGTTCGTTGTGGCACTCGCCATGCTGTCGCCCGCGCAGTCGTTCAACGGCCGCACGGCGACCGAGTGGGTGCGCGACCTCGCGGCCGCCGACGACACGACGCGCGACCGCGCGGTCCAGTCGCTCGTGACGATGGGCGAGCGTGCGGTGCGCCCGGCGTTGCGTGCGCTCGATGACGATCGCGCGCAGGTCCGGCAGTACGCTGCGCTCGCGCTGGGCCGGCTCGGTGCCAGCGCGCGCGGCAGCGGACCGGCTCGCCGCGCTGGCGCGCGACTCCGAGCCGGAGGTCGCGAAGGCGGCGGCCGTGGCGCTGCTGCGCGTGCAGGTCGACGCGAGCCGCATGCCGCAGCTGATCGAGGCGCTGCAGGGCGCCGACTGGGACCTGAAGCTCGCGGCCGCGCAGGTGCTCGCGCAGCTCGGTGCGGCGGCGCAGCCCGCGGCGAACGCGCTCGTCGGCATCCTGCGCGACGACGCCGCCGACCTGGACCGCACCATCGTGCAGACGCTGCCGCACGCGCGCACCGAGCACTGGAACGTGCGCGAGTCCGCGGCGCTCGCGCTCGGTGCGATCGGGCCCGTCGACGGCGTGCCGGCCGCAGCCGCGCTGCGCGACACGCTGCAGAACCGCGAGTGGGCCGCGCGCGAGGGTGCGGTGCGCGCGCTCGCCGCGTTCCCCGGCGAAGAGAACGTGCGCGCCATCGGTGTGGTGCTGCAGGGAGACGATTCGTGGTCGTGCCGGCGCGCCGCCGCGGAGTCGTTGACGCGCCTCGTCGGCGCCGGCGATGCGCTGCTCGCGGCCACCGTGGCCATGATGGCAGAGGCGCTCGGGGACCAGGACGGCGGCGTGCGCCGGCTCGCGGCCGAGTTCCTCGGCGCGCGCGGCGCCGCGTCGGCGCCGGCGGTGCCCGCGCTCGTCGAGCTGTTGGCCTCCGGCAACATGAAGTACCGCGAGTACGCGGCCAAAGCTCTGCGCGGCATCGGTCCCGCGGCGGCCGCGGCGAAGCCGGCGCTGATCGCGAGCCACGAGGGTCTCGCCGGCAGCGACCGCTACGACGCGAAGTCGGCGCGGCGCGAGATCCTCGAAACGCTCGCCGTCGTCGCGCCAGACGCGCGCAAGGAGCTGCCCGAGCTCGACGCGCTGCTGACCGAACGCGAGCAGCCGGTGCCGCCCGCCGCGGTGCAGCGGCACGACGCGCTCGTCGCGGCGCTCGCGGCGCTGCAGGATCCGTCGCTCGAGAAGCGCATGGGTGCGTTGAGCGACCTCACCGAGCTGCACGCGGTCGAGGCGATCCCGGACCTGCTGCCGTTGCTCGCCGAGGACCGGGATCCGAAGGAGCGCGTCGCGGCGGTCTCCGTGCTGATGTGGCTCGACGCCGAAGCGGTCGTGCCGCAGCTGCGCCTGCTGCTCGACGCCGGGCCGGAGCTGCGGCGTGCAGCCGCCGACGCGCTCGCGATGTTCGCCGACGCCGAGTCGTCGGCGAAGGTCGCAGCGGTGCTCGCCGAGCAGCTGCCGACCGCCAGCAAGGACGAGCTGTGGTATCTGGGCCTGACCGGCGTCGCCGGTCTCGCGCCCGGCATCGAACACATCGTCGCCGATCCGCACGAGAGCATGCTGCGCCGATGGGGTGCGACGCAGGCGCTGGCGCTGCTCGGCCAGCAACGTTCGGCGAAGGTGATCGCCGCGATGCTCGAGGGCATCGCCGCCGAGCCGAAGCTCGGCGAGAACGACCGGCAGGAGCTGCAGACGATCGCGCTGACGGCGCTCGCGAGACTCGATGCGAAGGGCCATCGCGAACTGTTCCAGAAGTACCGCGACGCCGACGAGAGCCAGGTGCGACAAGCGGCGCTCGCGGGCCTGGCCGAGCTCGGCGACGCGGCGGCGCGCGCCGAGCTCGGTGATGCCGCGCCGGTCGCGGCCCAGCCCAAGGCCGCGCCCGAGGACCTGCGGCGGCGGCTCGAGAACACGCACCTGCGGCTGTCGCAGGTCAGGTCCAACACGCTGCGCGACGTGATCGCGCGCCTCTCGAAGCTGCTCGACGTGCCGATCGTCCTCGCCGAGGGCGTGGACCCGAAGGTGCTCGACGGACGCTTCTTCTGGTACGTCGACTTCCTCGGCTACCACCCGTCGGCCGCCGAGGTGCTCGGCTCGATCAGCCAGTACATGTTCACGGGCGGTGCGCTCGAACCGGCCTTCGCCGACGGCCGCATCGTGCTGGCGCCGCCGGCCGGCAAGTGAGCGGCAGGCGCGTCAGCGGATGACGACGCGCACGCCGGTCGAGAACGTGTCCGGGTTGCCCGGTGGCGCCAGCGCGACCGCCTGCGACGCGAGCTCGAAGCCCGACAGCATCGGGTCGGGCGGGACCAGCCACGGGCGCGCGGCCGCGCCGAGTGCATCGGTCAGGCCGATCTCGAGCAGCATCGAGCTCGGATCGACGAGCAGGTTGCCGTTGAACACCGGCACCGCGAACGGCGCCGGCACCAGCGACAGCGCGGTGATCTCGATCGAGACCGGCAGGTGCGTCTCGTGCACGATGCCGAACGTGCCACCGACGAGCGGCGTGCCGGTGACGTACGACCAGGGTTCGCCGGCCGCGGTGCCCGCAGTGGCGACGCCGTACTCGCTCGCCCCGAACAGCGGCTGCACGCCGGCGCCCGTCAGGGGCCGCACGATCTGCCGCGCGCCCGCGTCCCAGTGGATCTCGATGCCGAACACCGGCTCGCCGGCGGTCGTGCGTTCGATCTGCAGCGCGTCGACCGCACCCGACGGACTCGCCGGATCGAGCACGAGCACGGTGCTGCTGCGGAAGCCCGCGAGCAGCAGCCGCTGGCGCATGTTCGCGACCATCTGGGCGGCCGGCTGGAACGGCGGCAGCGGCACCGGGACCGACACGGTCGCCGGGCCGGTGGCGCCGATCGGCTCGAAGAACAGGTCGACGTCGATCTGGCCGCCGAACGCCACGGGCGGCTGGCTCGGCGCCGGCAGCGCGATCAGCACACCGTTCGACTTCGTGACGGGGTTGCTGATCGTCTCGTCGTGCACCTTGCTGTCGGCCGCGAGGTTGAGGTCGGTCACCTCGTAGACGGCGCCCGCGACGATGTCCGCGCCGCCGGGCGCAGCGGTGATGCAGAACTCGGTCGGGCTGACCCGTTGGGTCGTGAACCCGGCGTTCTGGAACGCCAGCTCGTGCGCGGCACTGACGTCTTCGTCCGAGGTGCCGGGTTGCGGGTAGACGGCGATCCATCGGCCGGCGACGCACGCGGTCACGCGCGACGGGTGGCCCCAGACGTCGTTGCCGGCGGCTGGGATGAGGGCCTGCTGCTGATGCACGCTGAGGCAGACCTTCTGCTGGGTGATGGCGGGCGCCGCAACGGCGGCGAGCGCGACGATGTACAGGAACGGCGTGTGGATGGAACGCATCGGATCGACTCCTCTGGGTTGGGTTTCGGGTCGCTGCCTGCACCGCGCGGACGCCGCGCGACCGGAACGGAAACCCGTCGATTCCGCGGTCGCGGCGTGCCGTGGGCGCAGCGTGCCGCCAGCGGCGAGCGCACCGCGCGCATACGGCCGGGCCTTGCGGCACCTCCTAGCAGTTCCCAAACAACTCGACGGGTGCTGGCGGCATCGTCAGGAGGTGCCGAGCCTGCGCACCAACACGGCCCTGTTCCTGCTGCTGACGGCGCTGCCGGCGTGCATCCTCGCGTGGCTCGGTCTGCGGGCGCCGGTTCCGCTCGTGGCCGAACTCCGCCAGCAGGCCCGCACCGAAGCGGCGCGCGTGATCGCCGACGTCGAGCCGCGGTTGCAGGCGGGACTGCGCACCGGCGACGACGCGGTGACGAAGCGGCTCGCGGCGCTCGCCGCACGGTTGCGCGACAGCGTGCCGGCCGACGCGGACCTTCGCGCGCTCGCTGCGCACGAGGCGGAGTTCGCGCCGCACGGCGCCTTGCGCCTGCGCGCCGCTGGCGGCGGCGTACTGTGGCCGCGCGACCCGGTCGCGGCGGACTTCCGCCATCTGCCCGAATGGAGCCGCTTCGTGCGGCTCCGTGCACGCTGCGACCGACGCGACGCCGATCCGGCGGCGTTCGAATGCGCGCGGTCGTTCGAGGCGCCGCCGTTGCGTGTGCTGGCCACGTGCCTGGTCGCGGCCGAGCCCGCAGAACGGCTCGCCGGCCTGCTCGCGGCCGAGCCGTGGTCGGCGATCGCGGCTGCCGGGCCGCAACCGTGCGAACTGCTCGAACTCAGCGAGGCCGGCCGGCGGCAGCTGGCCGCGGCCCTCGGCGCCGGCGGACTCTACGTCGTGCCGGCGACCGAACACGCACGCGCCGCTTGGCTGCGGGCCGCGGGCGCCGGCGCGTCGGCGTTGGCCCGCCAGGGCCTGCGTGTGCGCGCCGAAGACGGCGAGAGCCTGTTGTGCGCGCGTGTGCCCGTCGGCGACGCCGCGACGCTCGAGTGGCTGCGCGATCCGGAGGTGGCGCTCGGCGAACTCGCACCCACCGTCTCGCAGGCGGACGGCGATTGCGACGTGACGTTCGCCATGACCGCGTCGCCGGCCACGGCGATCACGTTCGAGCCGGCAGGCGGCGCGCGGCTCGTGACGGCGACCGTGTGGGGCCGCGTCGCGATCACGGCGACGAGCCGCGGACTCGTCGCGCTCGAGGCGACCGCCGGACGGCAACGCTGGTGGACCGGTGTCGGCATCGGCCTGCTGCTGTTGGTGATGGCCGCCGGCATGGCACTCGCGCGGCGCGCGCTGCTGCACGAGCAACGGGCGCGCGCGCTGCGCCTCGACTTCCTGGCGAATGTCTCGCACGAACTGAAGACGCCGTTGACGAGCCTGCGCCTTCATGCGGAACTGCTCGCCGATGCCGCCGTCGACGGCGCGGCGCGAGAACGATACGGCGCCGTCGCGCAGGCCGAGGGCGCCCGTCTCTCGGCGCTCGTCGACGACCTGCTCGACTTCGCGGCCCTCGAACGCGGCCGGCGACGCATCGAGCCCGAGCCCGTCGACCTGGCCCGGGCCGCTCGCGACCTCGTCGCCGCCTGGCAACCGCTCGCGGCTCGGGACGGCGTGGCGCTGCGTTGCGTGACCGCCGACGGCGAAGTGCTCGCGCTCGCCGATCCGACCGCGCTCTCGCGCATCCTCATGAACCTGTTGCAGAACGCGCTGCGCCACGGCCGGCCGGCGCGCGATGGTGGGCCGGACTGGATCGAGGTCCGCACCGGCCCGGGGCCGTGGTTCGAGGTGCGCGACTCGGGCCCCGGCATCGGCGCCGTCGCGCGCGAACGGCTGTTCCAGCGCTTCGAGCGGGGCGGCAGCGGCCGCGGTCTGGGCCTGGGCTTGGCGCTCAGCCGTGAACTCGCGGAAGCTTGCGGCGGTCGACTGTCGTACGTCACCGACGCGCCCGTGACGACCTTCCGTCTCGAACTGCCGCCCGTGCCCGACCTGCCATGAGTACGACCCCCCGCATCCTCGTCGTCGAAGACGAGCCGTCGATCCAGCGCGGTCTGCAGGAACAGCTCGTGCGTTCGGGCTATCGCGCCGATGTCGCGAGCACCGTTGCGGAGGCGATGGCACAGCTGCGTCACGCCGCCGACCTGGTCGTGCTCGACCGCCGCCTGCCCGATGGCGACGGACTCGACGTCGTGCGCGACCTGCGTGCCCGCGGCGACCACACGCCGGTCATCGTGCTGTCGGCGCGCGGCCAGACCGACGACCGCGTGCAGGGTCTCGAGGACGGTGCCGACGACTACGTGGTCAAGCCGTTCCAGCTGCGCGAGCTGCTGGCGCGCATCCGCGCCGTGTTGCAGCGGACTCGCGAGGCGCCGGCGCCGGCGGCCGTGATCGCGGTCGGCGAGTGCCAACTCGACGTCGGCAGTCGCGTGCTGCGGCGCAGCGGCGTCGCGGTCGAACTCGCGCGCATGGAGTTCGAGCTGCTCCTCTACATGGCGCGCCATCCCGGCAGGACCGTGAGCCGCGCCGAGCTGCTCGATCGCGTGTGGGGCTACGACCGCTTCCCGACCACACGCACGGTCGACTACCACGTGCTCGCGCTGCGCCGCAAGGTCGAACGCGACCCCGCCGAGCCGCGGCACCTGATCACCGTGCACCGCGTCGGCTACCGCTTCGATCCATGACGATCTCACCGCGCGCTGCACGCTTCCTCGCAACTCCCTCGCAAGTCGCGCGGTCGGCTCGGCGACGCTGCGGTCGTCCAAGCAACGGAGCTGGCACATGAACACACTGATCCCGACATTCCTCGCCGTCGCCCTCGGTGCGCCGCTCGCAGCGCAGCAGCAGGACCCGGCGCCGGGCCAGGCACCCGCACCGAGCGAAGCCGAGCGGCTGTTTCGCGACGCGTGGTGGGCCGAGAGTGGCAAGAACGATCTCGAGACCGCGCTGCGCGGCTACCTCGCCGCGGCCGCGGCCGAAGGCCCCGCCGCCGTGCGCGCCAAGGCGCTGTTGTGCGCCGGTGACGCCCAGCAGCGCCTCGGCAAGGCCGAAGCCGCGCTCGATCTCTTCCGCAAGGTGCTGACCGAGCACGCGACCGAGCGCACGATCGTCGAGCAGGCTCGTGTGCACCTGCGCGAGCTGACGGCCGTCGACCTGCGCCAGAACTACGACGAATGGTACGAGCGGCGCCTGTTCGGCGAGGAGATCCAGCTGCTGATCCTCGGCAAGATCGAGTCGCTCACGTCGTTGATCTCGCGCCGCCCCAAGGGTGCCAAGGAGATCGACGAGTGGCACCGCGAGGTTGCTGGCCTCGAGAGCGAGATCCTCGCCTACGGCAAGGGCGCCGTGCCGGCCCTGCGGAAGCTCAGCGGCGGTGGTTCGCACGAAGCGAGCAAGGAGGCCATCGACATGCTGTTCACGCTCGGCGAACTGCCGCCCGCCGAAGCGCTGCTGTCGAGCCAGGGCTGGCTCGGCGACCCGGATCATTGGGCGAGGTTGCTGGCCGCAGGACCGGCGGCCAGGCTGCCGGCGTCGACCGTGTGGTACCGCCCGTTGCTCGCCGCGGCGCGCCAGGGGGGCTCGAACCTGCTGCACACGATGCTCGATCTGCGCGACCCGACCTTCTTCGAACAGGTGGAGATCGTCACGCCGATCACGCTGGCCCTGCTGCGTGATGCCGAGAGCCGGGACGCGACCGTCGCGGCGATCCGGTCGGCGGCGACGCCGCTGTTGCCGCGCCGGATGATGGAGCGCGCGCTGCGCGAAGCCGAGGACGGAACGCTGCACCTGACGGCGCAACAGTGGATCGAGCTCAGCGAAGAGCCGCTGGAGTTCGAGGTGCGCGTGCTCGGCACGCAAAGGGCGGCGGGCATGATCGGCAAGGCCGACGATGCGATGCTCGAGGTGCTGCTGCAGCGCGCCGAGACCGGCCCGACCTCGAGCCAGCGGTCCTTCACGGCCGCCCTCGTCGAGGGGCTCAGCCGGCTGACGGCGCCGCTCGACGTGCCTTGGACGCCGCCGCGGCTGCGGCGGCTCATGCTCGCGGCGAACCGGAACTACCCCGGCAGCCTCGACTCGATCACGTCGTCGCTGCACCTGCAGCAGTCGACGCGCGAGATGATGGCCGAGGCGATCCTCGGCGAACCTGCCGCATTCATGGCTGCCATGACGGCCGTGCCGGAGGCCGAGCGCGTGGCCACACCGGTGACCGACCAGGTGTCGTTCTCGTGCCCGGACGATCGCGACACCGCGCGCGTCGCGACCCTGTGGAACGCCGCGATGCTCGCGGTGCTCGAACGCGACTGGAACGGCTGGGACGACGAGAACCGCGCTGCGGCCGTCTGGATCGTGCAGCAGGCCATGCGCCCGGAGGGGCCGCGCGATGCGATCCGCGCGTTCCTGGACGAGCGGCTGGCCGGTGCGACGGAACCCGTGCGCGCGGCCATCGCGGCGTTGTTCGAGAAGCTGACCGGCTGACCCGCCGCGCCGCCGCTCGGAGCGCAGAGGTGCTCGGTGTCGCGAGCGCGCGCCGATACGCTGCGAAGCGCGCCGCGGGGGCGGTCCGGTTTCACCGCTTGCCGTTGGCGTCGGCCTCGCGCGCGAGTTCGACCCAGAAGGGCAGGCGGCAGACGCCGTCGACGGTCGCGTAGAGCACGCCGCAGAGGCCGTGCGGCGCCGGTGCCAGCTCGAACGTGAGCGACGTGTCGGGATTGCCGCGATGGCCGACGGGCAGGCGGTGTGTGCACTGCAGCGTCAACGCCGACGCGGAGGCCCGCATGCGGCATTCCTGTGGCTCGCCGCCGTCGAACGCGATGCGCGCGGCCGCGGCGGTGACCTCGAGTGCGACGGGCACCGACCCATCGGGGTGCAGGATGTCGCCCCGGTAGCGACCTGCGGCAGCCACGGTTTCGGCGGGTCGGTCTGCGTCACCGGCGGCCGGCGGCTTTGCGTTCGTGGCCTCGCCCGAGGGTGCACCGAACATCGCGTCGAGGACCGCATTCACGGCGCGGTTGGTCGCGCCGCGGTCGTCGCCGTTCGTGAGCACCGCGAACGCGGCGTCGCGCGCGGGGAAGACGAGCAGCTGCGTGCTGACGCCGGGCATGCCGCCGCTGTGGCGCAGCACCGCCTGGCCGCGCTCGCGTCCGACCGACCAGCCGATGCCGAACGTGCTGCCCACCGCGCGCGCCGTGGGCTTGCGCATCGCGAGCGTGCTGGCCTCGCTGAGCAGACGGCGTCCGTCGACCTCGCCGCGCCCGAGCTGCAGCCGCGCGAACCGCATGAGGTCGTTGGCGCTGCTGCGCACGGCCGAAGCGCCGTCGTGGTCGAAGCCGTAGTCGTCGATCGCGGTCCACTCGCCCTTCGCCTTGCGGTAGCCGAGCGCCGCCCGCAACTCGCGTCCGGGGCGCACGCCGACGTCGGTGTCGGCCATGCCGAGCGGATCGAGCAGCTCGGTGACGAGCCAGTCGCGGTAGCTCTTGCCGCCGAGCCGCGCGATCACGTGGTCGAGCACACCGAACGCGAAGTTGCAGTAGTTCGTGCGCGTGCCCGGTTCGAACGCGGCGAAGCCGTAGGCGCGGATCGAATCGGCGCGCGGCGGCGCGTGCTCGTCGCCGAAGAAGAAGTTCCAGTGCGTGGGCAGGCCGCCCGTGTGATTGAGCAGCCGCCGCACCGTGATCTGCTCGGCGCTGCCGGCCCGCGCGATCAGGGGCACGTCGAGGTAGCGGTCGACGGGTGCGTCGAGCTCGATGCGCCCGCGGTCGACGAGCTGCATGAGCGCCGTCGCCGTGAACGTCTTGCTGATCGACGCGAGCCGGTAGATCGTGTCGGCCGTCGCCGCGCGCTCGTGGGCGCGTTCCGCGAGGCCGAAGCCCTCGGCCCAGACCACGGCACCGTGCTGCAGCACCGCGACCGCGATCGACGGCGTGTAGCCGCGCTCGACCTCGGCGGCGACCGCGTCGCGTGCCGCACGCAGCTGTGGCGGGGCCTCGACGTTCTGCGCGCCGGCCTGCAGGGCGAACGCGGCGACGGCCGCGGCGAAGGTGAAGGGGCGCTCCATGGTCGCGAGTATGCGGAACTCGCGCGGCGCCGCCAACCGGCCGTCGGCGCCGACGTGATAGCATGCGCAGCGCCCCACCGAGGAGTCCGCCATGCGCCGTCCGGTAGCCGGAGTCTTGTCCCTGCTCGCAGCTGCGTCGATCGCCTGCGCACAGACCTGCGTGTCGTCGGGGGTGTCGGTGGCCGCCGAGGGCGGCCGGCTCGGCGACCCGTGGCGCGTCGACGTGCACGCGGGCCCGCTGCTCGTCGGTGTGCTGGGCCTCGACCTCGCGCCGGGTCCGGTCGTGACCCCGATCGGCACGATCTGCCTCGGCCTGACGCCGGCGCTGCAGCTGCACACGCTGTTCTTCGACGCGGCCGGCACCGCGTCGCTCGGCGGCGTGATGCCGGTCAACCTGGCCTTCGTCGGCTACGAGATCAGCGCCGCGGCCGTGTCGATCGATCCGTCGCAGCCGAACGGACTCGGCCTCAGCAACGGCGATTCGTTCCGCGTGCGCCAGGGCCGTTTCTGGTTCGTCGATCCGGGCACCGCGACGCCGTTCGGTTCGACACCGGCCCAGATCGCGGCGAGCAACGTGGTCACGGACGATGTCGTGTTCGCGCAGCCGCTGACGACGACGGTGCGCGACGCCGTCACGATGCGCGAACGCGGTTGGCTCGTGCTGCTGCTCGGCAACGGCTCGCTCGCGGCATACGACGGCACCTCGGCGACGCCGGCGTGGACCGCGACCTTGACGGGCGCCGCCGCGCAAGCGACGCGGATGCTCGCGCCGCCCGGCGGTGACACGCTGGTGCTGCTCGCGTACGGCACGCCGGCGAGCCCGTTCGGCGCGGGCACGCCGGGTTCGGTGCACGTCGTGTCGGTGCCCGGCGGCGCGGTCGCGAGCGTCGCGCTGTCCGCCGGCAACCCCGACGCGATGGTGTTGGTGCCCGGCACGAGCATCGTGATGCTGCGGCTGCCGAACGCGGTCGTGCCGTTCGTCTACGAGGCACCGCTGCTGCTGCCCGCCATCGGTCTGCCGGCCGGATTCGGTGCGCCCGTGGACTGGCAGGTCGGCATCGGCTCGCTGCTCTACGTGCTGCATGCCGGCCAGGCGCCCTCGCCGTTCAGCGGCGCGCTGCCGGCTGCGATCACGGTCGTCGACGTGTCCGCGCTGTCGGTGATGACGACGATGCAGCTGTCGATGGCACCACCCGTCGAGTTCCTGCGCGCCGGTCCGGGCTCGTCGGGGCCCGCGCTCTACGTCTATGGGGCCGCGGCGGCGACGCTCGAGGAGTTCGGGCAGGTGACGCTCACGCCGGTCGCATCGATCGCCGCGGGCTCGGGCATCACCGCGATGGAGCTGTCGTCGCTCGGCACGCAGTGGCTCGTGCTCTGCAGCGGGCCCGGCTGCGGCGGGCCCGCGCTGTTCGGTCTCGGCGTCGGCACGACGGCGCTCGCGCCGCTGGCGTCGCTGTCGGGCACACCCGCGAACGCGCTCGCCGTCTCGCCGTCGGTGCTGTTCGGCAAGGCCTGCACCGCGGTCGGCAGCGTCGCGACGCCGTTCGGCACGGATCCGTTCGCAGCAGCCTCGTCGGCAGTGCTGCCGATTTCGTCGATGGCGCTGCGCATCGTCGTCGACTGACGCGGCGAGCGTGCGGTGGGGGGTGCCGCGCCAGCGTGCCCCAGGGCACCGCGCGGCGGTCAGTGCGCGACGCCGGCGGCCGCACGCGGCGCGAACTCGAACAGGATCGTCGCCAGCCCGCGCACCCACACCGGGTCGGCGTCGACGCACGGGACCAGCAGCAGGTCCTCGCCGCCGGCGGCGCGGAAGTCGGCGCGAGCCCGGATGCCGATCTCCTCGAGCGTCTCGAGGCAGTCGGCGACGAACGCCGGGCACAAGACGGCGAGTCGCCGCACACCTTCCCGCACGAGCTGCGGCAGGCGCACGTCGGTGAACGGTTCGATCCAGTTGCGCGTCAGCCGCGATTGGAACGTGACCTCGTAGTCTTGCTGCGCGAGGTCGAGGCGGCCCGCGAGCGAGTTCGCGGTCGCGAAGCACTGGGCGCGGTAGCAGAACGCGTTCTGGTGCTGCAGGCTCGCACAGCAGTCCGCCGCGACCAGGCAGTGTGCGCCGCTGCGGTCGCAGGCGCGCACGTGGCGCACGGGCAGGCCGTGGAAGCTCATGAGCACTTTGTCGGCGCCGAACCCGCGCAGATGCGGCCGCGCCACCGCGGCGGCCGCGTCGAGGAACGCCGGGTGGGCGTGGAACGGCGGCAGGAAGTGCAGCGCCGGCAGCGCCGCGCGGCGCCTGCTCCACGCGGCCACGGCGTCGAACACCGACGCCCACGCGGCCGCCGAATACTGCGGGAACAGCGGCACGACGATCACCTCGTCGACCGCCGCCGCCAGACGGTCGAGTGCGTTCGCCAGCGACGGCTGCTGGTAGCGCATGCCGATCTCGACGACGTAGCCGCCGCCGAGTTCGCGCCGCAGGCCGGCGGCGAGGTCCTCGGTGTGCGAGAGGAGCGGCGAGCCGCGTTCGGTCCAGATCGCGCGGTAGGCCGCGGCCGACTTCTTCGGCCGCGTGCGCAGGATGATGCCGTGCACGAGCAGCCAGCGCAGCAACGTCGGGATCGAGATCACGCGCGGGTCCATGAGGAACTCGCCGAGGTAGCGGCGCACGTCGGCGACGCCGGTGGAGGCGGGCGTGCCGACGTTCGCGAGCAGGATGCCGATCATGGATCGCCAACCGTAGCCGCCAGCAACGCCGCATGGCCATCGCGATGGCTCGGGTAGCGCGGCGCCCAGCCGCTGCGGCGCAGCGCCGTGTTGCGACAGCGTTTGCCGGCCGAGGTGCGCGCGTCGTCCCGCGGCACCGGCAGCGGCACGCCGAGGCGCTGGGCCAGGAAGGCCAGCACGTCGCGCAGATCGGCGGGCTCGTCGTCGACGACGATGTAGCTCGCACGCGGCTGCTCGAGCGCCAGCGCGTGCACGATCGCGCGCGCGCCGTCGTCGCGATGGATGCGGTTGGTGAAACGCGGCGAGCGCGGCGGCGCCAGCGTGCCGCTGCGCACGCCGTCGATGAGACGCGTGCGGCCGGGGCCGTAGATGCCGCCGAGGCGCAGCACGACCGGGCCCGGCGCGACGCCGCGGAACGAGTCTTCGCCGGCGACGAGTTCGCGGCCGGTCGGCGACGCCGCATCGGGCGGGTCGTCGTCGCCGACCTCGCTGCCGTCGTCGCGTTCCCACACGCCGGTGCTCGAGATCAGCACGCTGCGCCGCACGGCATCGCCGCGCTGCCGCAGGACGTCGAACACGCGCCGCGGACCGTGCCGGTAGGCGGCGCGATAGGCGTCGGCCGTCGGTGCCGCCGGCGCGACCGACCACACGACGGCGCCGATGTCGCGCGGCAGCGCCGCGAGATCATCGGTGCAGAGGTCGAGTTCCACTGCCAGCACGCCGCTCGGCGGCCGGTGGTGGCGGCGGCGCACCGCGACGACGTCGTGGCCGCCGGCGACGAGCAGCCGCGCGGCTGCGCCGCCGAGGTATCCGCAGCCCGCGAGCAGCACGCGGCTCAAGGCGCGCTCCCGGCGACGCTCCACTGGCCGACGACCGACACCTGGCGGTAGCTGGCGCCGAGCAGGCGCAGCCCCGGCAGCAGCTGCAGCCGTTGCGCACACTGCAGCAACAGTTGACGATGGCCGCGTTCGTACTGCGGGATCGCGGCGGCCGCGCGTTCGACGTGTACGAAGGTCGGTGTCGTGCGCAGGCCCAGGACGCGGCGGGCGAAGGCCACGGCCTGATCCTGCAGGTGCTGGTCGCTGCGTGCGGTCTCGTCGTCGTGCTCGATGCCGCCCGACATGACGCGCAGCAGCTGCATGCCCGGCGGCGCGTGGTCGGGGAACGTCGAGGCGCAGAACAGCGCGCCGAGCACGCGGCCCTCGACGCCGCTGCGTTTGGGCTGCAGGCAGCCGAAGCCGCCGAGATCCGCAGCGAACGCGGGACCGGGCGCGCCCAGGTACGTGCTGGCGACCGAGGCGAACGGGATCACCGACAGCACGGAGCCGAGCTCGGCATCGAGCGGCCGGACCAGCGCCGCGGCGCGGTGCGCCGGCAGCGCGAGCGCGAGCTCGCGCGTCGTGATCGGCGTCGCGTCGCCGCCCGCGGCCTCGACACCGAGCTGCCAACCGTGCGGGCCGCGCGAGATCGCGGCCGCGCGCACACCGAGCCGCACACGATCGCCGAGCGCAGCGCACAGCGCCTGCACGCTCGTGGCCATGCCGCCCGCGAAGCTGCACAGCGCCGGCCGCACGACCCGCTGCGCCTTCGGCTGCTGCCGGCGCGCCGCCCGCATGCCGCGCAGCAGGCTGCCATGCTCCTGTTCGAGCACGGTCACGGCCGGGAACGCGGCCGCCATCTCGATGCGGTCGGCGTCGCCGGCGAAGATGCCGCGCGCGAACGCCTCGGCCAACGGCCGCACCGAGCGGCCGAAACGGCGCACGGCGAAGTCGGCCAGCGACTCGCCCGCGTCGCGGCCGCGACCGATCCACGGTTCGCGCAGCAGGCGCAGGCACGCGCCCCACGAGAACAGCCGCGAGCGCAGCAGCGAGCCCGGGCCGTGCGGCAGTTCGTGCAGCCTGCCGTCGATGCACAGCCAGCGCCGCTTCGCCGCCGGCGACGCGGGCACCACGGCCGCACCGAGACCGAGCGCTTCGACGAACGCGTCCGAATCGGCGGTCGGCCGGAAGCCCTGCGGCCCGCGTTCGCAGAGATACCCGTCGCGAACCGTCGTGTGCACCCAGCCGCCGGCGCGCGGCGAGGCTTCGAGCACGGCGACGCGCAACCCCGGCTCGGCGCGCAGGCGCCAGAAGGCGTGCGACAGGCCGGCGGCGCCGGCTCCGACGACGACGAGGTCGAACGGCTCGGCCATGGCGTCACACCGTGCGCGAGAAGCGGCCCGGTTGCGCCGCCGCGGGCAGGTGCGCGTCGAAGACCATGCACAGGTTGCGCACGAACAGGCGGCCGATCGACGTCACGCGCAGTCCCTGTGCGTCGAGCGTGCACAGGCCGTCGTCGATCATCGGCTGCAGGCGCGTCAGTTCGTCGGCGTACTCGCGGCGGAACGACGCCGCACCGCCGTGATCGGCGAAGGTGACGCCGAACCGGCACATGATGTCGAGGATGATGCGCCGCCGCGCCTCGTCATCGATCGAACGGCGGTGGCCGCGGTGCACCGGCAGCCTGCCCTGGTCGATCGCGGCGCGCCATTCGGCGACGCCCTTGAGGTTCTGCGTGAACGCGCCGTCGACGTCGCCGATCGCGGTGACGCCGAACGCCACCATGTCGCTGGCCGGCATCGTCGTGTAGCCCATGAAGTTGCGGTGCAGGCGGCCGCCGCGCGCCGCGACGGCGAGTTCGTCGTCGGACCGCGCGAAGTGGTCCATGCCGACCGGCTCGTAGCCGGCGGCGCACAGGTGCCGCAGCGCCTCGTGGTACAGCGCGAGCTTGGCGGCGCCGAGCGGCAGCGCCTTCTCGTCGATGAGCTTCTGGTGCTTCTTGAGCCACGGCACGTGTGCGTAGCTGTAGCAGGCGATGCGGTCGGGCCGCAGGTCCGTGATCGTCGCCAGCGTGCGCGCGAAGCTCTCGACGGTCTGCCCGGGCAGGCCGTAGACGAGGTCGACGTTGACCGACTCGAAGGCCAGTTCGCGCGCGCCGTCGACGATGGCGCGCGTCTGTTCGAGCGACTGCTCGCGGTGGATCGCCTTCTGCACCGCGGGGTCGAAGTCCTGCACGCCCATGCTGATGCGGTTCATGCCGGCCGCGGCCAGCGCTTCGAGGTGCGCGCGCGTCGTGACGCGCGGATCGACCTCGATCGAGACCTCGGCCGACGGCGCCAGCGGGAACAGCTCGCACAGGCCGCCGAACAGCCGCTCGATCGCCGCCGGCTGCAGGAACGTCGGCGTGCCGCCGCCCCAGTGATGCTGCACGACGGCCCGGCCGTGGCCCATGTGGCGCCGCGCGAGCGCGGCTTCGCGCAGCACGTCGTCGACGTAGCGCTCGCCCTTCTCGACGTCCTGGCTGATGACGACGCTGCAGGCGCAGTACCAGCACATGCTGGCGCAGTACGGGATGTGCACGTAGAGCGACAGCGGCTCGTCGCGCCGCCCGCCGGCTGCCGCGAGCCGCTGCTCGCAGTCGGCGGCCGTGAACGCTTCGGTCCACACCGGCGCCGTCGGGTAGCTCGTGTAGCGAGGGCCCGGGCGGTCGTAGCGGCTCAACAGTTCGCTCGTGCCCGCGGGCAGACCGTGGTTCTCGTTCAGCATCGGTGCACCTCGTCGACGACGATCGCGACCTTCCTGGGATCGGTCTCCGGCAGGATGCCGTGACCGAGATTGAACACGTGCGCGCCGTCGCCGGCGGCGCGGCAGATCGCCGCGACCGCCGCGCGCAGCCGCGCGTCGTCGAGGAACAGCGCCGTCGGGTCGAGGTTGCCCTGCAACGCCATCGCCTCGGGCATGCGTTCGCGGAACTCGTCGATGCGGTGGCGCCAGTCGACCGCGAGCATGTGCGCCGACGAACGCGCCATCGCCGGCAGGTGCTGGAACGCGCCGTTGACGTAGTCGATCGCCACAGCGCCGCTGCGGCGTGCGCGGGCGAGCAGGCGCTCGGTGAACGGCGCGCACAGTGCCTCGTAGTCGCTGCCGGCGAGCACGTTGGCCCACGAGTCGAAGATCTGGATGCCGTCGCAGCCGTTCGCGACGAGCGCGTCGACCAGCGGTTCGAGTGCTTGCGTGATGCGCTCGAGCAGCGCCGTGAACGACCGCGGCTGCTCGTGCAGGAAGCGGCGCACGACGTTCCACTGCTTGCTGCCGCGGCCCTCGACGAGGTAGCACGCCATCGTGAACGGCGCGCCGACGAAACCGAGCAGCGCCTTGTCGGCCGGCAGCTCGTCGCGCACCTTGCGCGCCGCCTGCAGCATGGGCTTCAGGTCGCGTTCGGGATCGGGCACACGCAGCGAGCCGATGTCGGCGTCGCTGCGCACGGTGCGCGCGAGCACGGGCTCGGGCTGGTAGCCGAGTCCGATGCCCATCGGCGGCACGGGCACCAGCAGGTCGGTGAACAGGATCGCCGCGTCGAGGTCGAAGCGGCGCAGCGGCTGCAGCGTCACCTCGGCGGCGGCGTCGGGGTCGCCGCACATCTCGAGGAACGACAGGCGCTGGCGCACGGCGCGGTACTCGGGCAGGTAGCGGCCGGCCTGGCGCATGATCCACAGCGGCCGCCGCGACGGCCTGCCGCCGCGCGCCGCGGTCAGGAACGGGTTGTCGGGGCGCGTCACGGCGCCTCCCGGTGCGCGTGCACGAGCGCATCGCCGAGCACACGCGCGGCCTCGTCGATGTCGGCCTCGCCGTGCGCGAGCGACACGAAGCCGACCTCGTAGGCCGAGGGTGCGAGCTGCACGCCGTGCTGCAGGCAGCGATGGAAGAACACGCGGTAGCGCGCCGCGGCGCCCGGCGCGATGCGATCGCTGCGCCGCGGCGGCGCGTCGGCGGCGAACGACAGCCAGAACAACGATCCCTGGCGCACGAAGCGGACCGGCAGCGCCGCGGCCGCGATCGCCGCCTCGACGCCGCGCTGGAGCCGCGCCGACAGCTGCTCGAGCCGCACGAAGGCGCTGCCGTCCTGCAGCGCGCGCAGCGTCGCGAGGCCGGCCGCCATCGCGAGCGGATTGCCCGACAGCGTGCCCGCGTGGTAGGTCTTGCCGTTCGGCGCGAGGTGCTCCATGACCGCCGCGTTGCCGGCGAAGGCGCCGCACGGCAGGCCGCCGCCGATGACCTTGCCGAACGTCGCGAGGTCGGGCCGGATGTCGTACAGCTCCGCGGCGCCGCCGCGCGCGACACGGAAGCCGCTGATGACCTCGTCGAACAACAGCAGCGCGCCGTGCTGCGCCGTGAGTTCGCGCAGGCGCAGCAGGAAGTCGCGGCGCTGCAGCAGGAGGCCGTTGTTGGCCGGCACGGGCTCGATGAGCACCGCCGCGACCTCGTCGCCGTGCGCGGCGAAGAAGGCCTGTGCGGCGGCTTCGTCGTCGAGCGGCAGCACGCTCGTGAGCGCCGCGATCGGCTCGGGCACGCCGGCCGACGACGGCTGGCCGAGCGTGATCGCGCCGGAGCCCGCCGCGACGAGCATGCCGTCAGTGTGGCCGTGGTAGCAGCCGTCGAACTTGACGATGCGGCTGCGGCCCGTGACGCCGCGCGCGAGGCGCACCGCCGACTGCACCGCCTCGGTGCCCGAGGACGTGAAGCGCACGCGTTCGACGCCCGGGTAGCAGCGGGTCACGAGTTCGGCCAGTTCGACCTCACCGAGGTGCGGCGCGCCGTAGCTCGTGCCGCGCGCGGCCGCGGCCGTGACCGCCGCGACCACGGTGTCGGGTGCGTGGCCGAGGATCAGCGGGCCCCACGACATCACGAAGTCGAGGTAGACGTTGCCGTCGACGTCGGTGACGTGGGCGCCGCTCGCGTGCGCGACGAAACGCGGCGTGCCGCCGACGGCGCGGAACGCGCGCACCGGCGAGGACACGCCGCCGGGCATGACGGCCTCGGCGCGCGCGAACAGCGCGCGCGAGCGTTCGTCGCGGCCTTCTCCGGCGGTGTGTCGCGTCACAGCCATCCGTGCTCCAGTGCCGGCCGGCTGTGGTAGCTGATCAGGATGTCGGCCCCGGCGCGCTTGACGGCGGTCAGGTGTTCGTTGACGAGCGCGCCGCGGTCCGCGAGGCCCTTCTCGGCCAGCGCCTCGACGGCCGCGTACTCGCCGCTGACCAGGTAGGCCGCGACGGGGCGGTCGACCGCCGCCTTGACGTCGGCGATGACGTCGAGGTAGGCGAGTGCGGGCTTCACCATGAGCACGTCGGCGCCTTCGGCCTGATCGAGCAGCGCCTCGCGCACGGCCTCGCGCCGGTTGCGGTAGTCCATCTGGTAGGTCTTGCGGTTCTTCGGGCCGCCGTCCTTGGGCGCCGAGTCGGCGGCGGCGCGGAACGGGCCGTAGAAGTTCGACGCGTACTTGGCGGCGTAGCTGAGGATCGCCACGTCGCTGCGGCCGTCGGCGTCGAGCGCCGCGCGGATCGCGGCGACGCGCCCGTCCATCATGTCCGACGGCGCGATCACGTCGGCGCCGGCGCGCGCCAGGCTCCGGGCCTGGCCCGCCAGCAGCGGCAGCGATTCGTCGTTGAGCACGCGCTGGCCCTGGACCAGGCCGCAGTGGCCGTGGTCGGTGTAGGTGCACAGGCAGACGTCGGCGATCAACGTGATGTCGTCGCCGAACTCGCGATCGAGCGCCGCGAGCGCGCGATGCACCGGGGCGGTCATGTCCTCGCCCTTGCTGCCGCGCGCGTCCTTGCCGTCGACGACGCCGAACAACAACACGGTGCGGATGCCGAGCTCGCGGTCCTTCGCCACGCGCCGCAGCAGCGGCTCGACGCCCATGCGGCTGATGCCGGGCAGCTCGGGGATCGCGACGTCGGCGCGATCGCCGGCGACGACGAAGTGCGGCTGCACGAGCGCGGATGCCGTGACCCGGGTCTCGGCGACGAGCTCGCGCATCGCGGCGGAACTACGCAGGCGACGTGGACGGTCGTTCATGGTGCAACTCCATCAGGCAGAGGGCCACGGCGGTGGGCGTCGCGCGCCCCGCGGTGACGGCAGGTTGGATGCCGGCGGCACGCAGCGCCGCCGCGGTGGTCTCGCCGATCGCGGCGCAAGGCACGTCGCGCAGATCCGCCGACGCCGCGAACACCGCCGCCAGCGACGGCGCGGTCAACAGCACCACGTGCGGCGTTGCAGCAGGTGCCGGCGGTCGGGCCACCGCCGACGTGCGGTAGAGCGGCAGCGGCAGCACCTCACGACCGGCCGCCTGCATCGCCCGTTCGAAACCATCGTGGCGATCGGCGGCGCACGGGTAGCCGACGACGCGGCCGGGCGCGAGCGCCTGGCACACCATCGCCGCCATCGCCTCGCCGCCGCTGCCGTCGCTCACCCCGGGCTCGACGCCGTGGCTGCGCAACGCGGCCGCCGTGCCGTCGCCGACGGCAAACGTGGTGCGCGGGCCGTCTCCTGCCCGCGCGCCGGCCACCGCGAACCACCGTTCGACCGCGCGCGGCGACCCGAAGGCCAACGCCGCCGCCTTGCACAGTGCGTGCACGCGGGACTCATCGGCCGCCACGGGCTCGGTGCGCGTCCACGCCAGCGCCTCCACGTCGGCCCCGGCGAACGTCAACGCCTCGGCGAGTGCGCCGCCGCGGCCGTCGGGTCGCGGCAGGGCCACACGCAGGCCGCGCAGCGGGCGCGACAGCAGCGGCGCCCACAGCGCGGCGAGTTCCTGCACCAGTCCATCGAGGTCGTGCGTCGTGCGGTCGCACCACAGCCCGGCGCCCGAATCGCAGAAGAGGGCCGCCTGCAGCCGGAACGCCGCGCCCACGGGCTGCACGAGCGCGCCGAGCGGCAGCGAACAACCGCCGCCGAGTCCCTGCAGCAGCGCACGCTCGGCCTGCACGCAGCGCGCGGCGGACTCGTCGTGCAGTTGCGACAGCAGGTTCCGCACGCGCGCATCGTCGCTGCGGCACTCGACGGCCAGCGCACCCTGTCCCGGTGCCGGCGGGAACGCGGCGGTCGGCAGCGCGCGCCGCTGCAGTGCGCCGAGATCGAGCGCCAGGCGATCGAGACCGGCGGCCGCCAGCAGCACGGCGTCGTAGTCGCCGCGCGCGACCTTCTGCACGCGCGTCGGCACGTTGCCGCGCACGTCGCGCAGGTCGAGGTCGTCGCGGTGGTGCTTCACCGCGTAGCGCCGCCGCGGCGACGACGACCCGACGCGCACGCCGGGTCGCAGCGGCAGCCCCGCCTCGCCGTCCGCGATCGCCGTGGCCGTGGCGACGACGACGTCGCTCGGGTCCGCGCGTTCGGGAATCGCCGCGATGGTCAGGTCCGGCGGCGCCTCGACCGGCAGGTCCTTGAGGCTGTGCACCGCGGCGTCGATGCGGCCCGCGCGCAGCGCTTCGGCGAGCTCGACGGTGAACGCACCCTTGACGCCGATCGCGTCGAGCGGTCGTTCGAGCACGCGGTCGCCGGTGGTCTCGATGACCGCGATCCGATACTGCTCGCCGGTCGCGGCGAGCAGCCGCTGGGCGACCTGCCGCGTCTGCGTCAGCGCCAGATCGCTGCCGCGACTCCCGAACACGATCACGACCGCACCGCCTGGCAGAGGTCCTTGACGTGCATGTGGGCGTTGCGCTTGGCGACGCGCTCGACGAGCGCCAACACGGCGGCGCGCTGCGCGGTCGACAGGTCGCCGAGACCGTTGCGCAGGCTCTTCTCGGTCTCCTCGCGCGCCACGGCGAGATGCAGGTCGACGAGATGGCCCAGCTGCCGCTGCTCGCAGGTGTCATGGTGCAGTTCGCCCCAGATCCGGCGGCTGTGCCCGACCGCGAGTTCGCCGACCAGGCGCTGCCAGTCGGCGCTGCGCGCGGATTCCGCCTGCGCCCGCGCCGCCAGCGCGTCGAGGTCGTGCACCCGCACGCCGCCGTGTTCGCGCATCGCCGGCGCCAGCACGGATGGTTGGCTCACGTCGATGACGGCCCGCAGGCTCGGCATCTGGCGCACGGGCAGCAGCAGCTCCCGTCCCTCGATCGCGAGCACCACCGCGTCGACGTTGGGCGGCGTGCTGAGCAGGTCGTCGAGCGAACCCGCCGTGGCGCCGAAGTGTGCCGCGAGCGCCTCGGCCTTGGGCACGGTGCGGTTGTAGAGCCACAGCTGCGGCGTGCCGAGCTTGTGCAGCGTCTCGAGCGCGACGCGCCCGGTTGCCCCGGCGCCGACCACCGCGACGCGCGGACCCGACTCGCGCGCGATGCGCGCCGCGAGTTCGGCGACCGACTTCGACGCCGGATCGGCGGGGCGCCGACCGCGCAGCTGCCGCGCCACGTGGGCGCAGCGCGACCACAGCTTCTGCAGCGTGGTGCTGAGCAGATCGAGGTCGCGCGCTTCCTGGAACGCACGCGTCATCTGGCCACTGATCTGGTCCTCGCCGCGCACGAGCGATTCGAGTCCGGTCGCCGTGCGCAGCACGTGCAGCACGACGGCCTCGTCGGCGTGGTCGCGCAGCGGCACCTGCGGCAGGCCACCGAACACCGCATCGCGCACCTCCTGCAGCGAGGCGTCGCCGAGATCGAGCAGCACCTCGAAGCGATTGCAGGTGTCGATCGCGACGGCACCGTGACAGCGCCCCAGCGCCCGCAGGCGCACGAGTCTCGCCAACACTTCGTCGTGCGCGGCACGCAACACGCCGAGCTGGGCCAGCGGGCCGAGCAGATGATCGGAGCCGAGCGAGAGCAGCCGTGTCATGTTGGCCAGTATCGAAAAGCCGGGGCCTTCGCCGTGTCACCCGGAGGTCATTGCCGATGAGTGCCTGTGCGGCGTTTCATCGGCCGACGGGGGCCCGAGCTGTGGCGGGGCTTCGCCAGCTGCAGTCGGCAACGCATCGATTCGAGATCGAATTGCCGCAGCCTCGACGCGATCGGTGCGCGGCCACGTCATGTCGATGTCATTGC
This sequence comes from Planctomycetota bacterium, assembly GCA_036274315.1. GTDB lineage: Bacteria > Planctomycetota > UBA1135 > UBA1135 > UBA2386 > DASVAL01. The sequence goes on from DASUFY010000273.1 coordinate 29,182, forward strand.
TGCGCAGTGCTGCGAGGCGTGCGCGCATGACGGGGTCGATGAACGCGTGGTGACCTGCGCACTCGAGCCCATGCACAAGGTTGCGGTGAGTTTGGCCGCGCTCTGCCGCGGACGACCTCGCTCAGAACCGGTCTCTCCCGCTCCCAAGGGCGCCGACAGGCGGCCGCCGGAGCGGTAGGAGGTCCTGAGCGAGTTTGGCCGCGGCTCTGCCGCGGACGACCTCGCTCAGAGTCCGACCATCAGGTAGTCGAACACGCTGCCAGGCCCGTTGTTGACGTCGGGGATCGCGGTCGTGCTCGGATCGACGTCCCACGAGCTGTCCTCGCCGGTGATGACGTTGAGCTTGCGCCAGCCGGCGGCGCCGACCAGCACCATCTCGGTCGACAGGCCGCCGTCGAAGTTCATCGCCGAGTTGGCGCGCAGCACGTCGCGGAAGAACTCGCCGAGCTGGTTGAGCGATGCGCCGTGGCCGCCGTTGACGCCCTCGCCGTCGGCGACGACGAGCCAGAGCACATGCGGGAACGCGTAGCGTCCTGCACGCAGGAATGTCGTGGCGCGAGCGGCCGTGACGGACAATCCATGCCCGTGTGTGCCGGGCTGCCCGCGCCGGTGGCCGCACCGGAGCTCGCCGCGCCGAACAGTCCGTGCGCGAACGCGCGGCTCCTCCTCGGACCCGGCGTGCTCGTGCAGTAGCATCGGCAGCTTCCTCGCCGCACCGACCCCACCGTAGAACCCACATGACACGCCTGTCCACCACACACGCCGCCGCCGCTGCGCTGCTCGCCCTGACCACCGTGCCGCTCGCCGCCCAGGACGAGACGCCGACGCTGCAGGCCGGCGCCACCGCTCCCGACTTCACGAGCGTGGACCTCGCAGGCAACGAAGTGCACCTCGCCGATCATCGGGGCAAGGTCGTCGTGCTCGACTTCTGGGCGACCTGGTGCGGACCGTGCAAGGCATCGATGCTGCACGTGCAGGAGGTCGCCGCTGCCGCGAAGCAGCACGATGTCGTCGTGTTGGCCGTCTGCACGAGCGACACGCGGGCGAAGTTCGAGCCGTGGGTGCGCGACAACCAGAGCAAGTACCCCGACATCGTCTTCGCGTGCGATCCGTTCGATCGCGAGTCGGACAAGTTCGACGATCGCGCCTCGCAGCGGCTCTACCACGTCACGGGGCTGCCGACCAAGTTCGTGATCGGCAAGGACGGCAAGATCGTGTTGACGATGGTCGGCCTCGAGGACGACGACGCGCGCCTCGAAGCGGGCCTCGCGCGCGCCGGCATCCCGATCGCTGCCGAGCTCGGCAAGCGCGGCGAGGCGCAGATCGAGAAGCTGGCCAAGGAGGACGCGGCGCGCGCCGCGGAGGCCGCCGCCAACCCGCGGCCGCCGTTCTTCCCCGTGTTCGGCTCCATCCAGGCCGGTCAGGACATGCCTGACTTCACGCTCGTCGGCCCGGGCGGCGATCAGGTCGCGTCGGTCGCGTTGCGCGGCAAGCCGCTCGTGCTGGCTTTCTGCTGGGCCGAGATCGTGCCGAAGGCGGTGCTCGAGCAGATGCAGCAGCAGTACGCCGGCTACGGCGTGCAGGTGCTGGCCGCGATCGTCTCGACGTCGCCCGACGAGTACTCGAAGTGGCTTTCCGCGAACGACACGAAGGTCCACTTCCGGACGGGCCTCGACCCGGCCGGCAAGTTCGTTGCGACGAGCGACACGACGCTCGACGAACGCGAGGCGTTCGCCAGCAAGACGGTCATCCGGCGCTTCTTCCACGGCAACATGACGCCCGCCATGCCGGTGTTCGTGTTCGCCGATGCGCGCGGCAAGTTCGTCGGCCAGTTCAGCCAACACAAGTGGCAGGAGGCCCTCGGCAACCTGCTGCTGCACTCGGGTGTCACGCTGAAGCCCGAGCACATGCCCAAGGTGGTCTGCGCCCCGGACGCCTTCGCGCCGCCCCCGCCGCGAGCCCCCGAGAGCCCCGTTGCGCCGATCGCGATCGGTGCAGAGGCGCCGGACTTCCCGATGCAGGACGCCGACGGCAAGCCGATCGCGCTCGGCGACTACCGCGGCAAGGTCGTCGTGCTCGACTTCTGGGCGACCTGGTGCGGCCCGTGCAAGGCGTCGATGCCGCACACCGAGAAGGTCGCCGAGCAGTTCGCGGACCAGGGTGTCGTCGTGCTCGCGTCGTGCACGAGCGACGAGCGCCGGGCATTCGTCGATTGGGTCGGCAAGCACCAGCAGGACTACCCGCACATGGTGTTCTGCCATGATCCCGCCGAGAAGAGTCCCGAGCGGGCCTCGCGCAAGCTGTACGGCGTGACGGGCATCCCGCAGCAGTTCATCATCGACCGCAGCGGCAAGATCGTTGCCCAGGTCAGCGGCTACATGGAGGGTGAGGTGCTGCTCGAAGCGGCGCTGGCCAAGGCCGGGGTGCCGATCGACGCCGCGGTGCTAGCGCAGGCCGAGGCCGACCAGAAGAAGCGCGACGAGCGCGCCAAGGCCAGCGCGCCCGCCAAGATGCTCAAGCTCAAGTAGCGCTGCGCGCGTTCTGGAACGCGACCAATGCAGTCAGTCGATCGTGCCCGGCGCGCTCAGGTGGAGATTGCCCGCGGCATCGAGCGCCACCGCCTGGAACAGCACCCCGCCCGAGTACGGGGTCGGGAACGCCGTGCCCGTGAAGACGCCGAAGTCCCCGCCGCCGGCGGCGGTCATCGCGACCGAGAGCGGGATCAGGCCGGGCAGCGGGCTGGTCCCGAACGGGGCCGGCCACAGGCGCAGGCAGTACTCCTGGAAGCACTGGTTCGCCGCGAAGAGGCTGCCGATCACCGGCATCGTGGTCGGATCGGCGGTCTGCGAGACGGGCAGCTCACCGATGCTCGCGAGCAGCACGACCGCGACGGGATGCAGGTTCGTGCCGATGTGCACCTCGAAGGCGCCCGTGACGGGATCGTGCCGCGGATTGGGCGTCGCCATCGCGAAGTAGCACGGCTCCGCGGCGAGCGTCTCGAGGTTCTCGACACAGCTCTGCGTCTGGTTCGGCGGCACCCAGGACAGTCCCATGCGCCGGCCGTAGGTCGGGGTCGGCGCACTGGCCGCGAGCGCACAGCCGTTGACCACGGCGATCGTGCCGCCGCCGAACGTCGAGATGACGCCGGCACCGGTCAACGTCGTGCCGCTGACCAGCAGGTTCGCGAGATCGAAGAGCTGACCCGCTTGACCGTTGCCCCAGTACACGGGGAACGTGCCGCCGTTGTCGATGTCGATGGCGAGACCTTCGGTGTCGCCGATGGTCGTGGGGTTCACGCCCGTGTTGTCGGCGGCGTTCGAGTGGGCGACGAGCAGATCGACCGAGACTTCGTCGAACGCGATGATGCCGTGGCGCGACACCACGCTGCCGACTTCGCCGTTGGCGTTCGGGGTCCAGGCAGTCTGCGGGATACAGGCGATCGCGCCGTCCTGGAGCACGAAGTTGTGCAGCGCACCACCCTGCCACAGCCGGACGGCGAGGTCCTCGTCGAACGACAGGAAGATGTCGAGGTTCGCGCTGACGGCGATCGCATCGAGGTTGAAGTCCTGTGGCGTCAGGGCCAACCCCGTGGCCGGGTCGTGCAGACCCAGGCTGGCGATGATCTGCTCGGCCGTGATGAAGTACTCGACCTGGCCGTTGCCGGCCGCGTTGCGCACGAACCTGCCGCAGTCGCTCTTGCGCAGGCCGTTGCCGCCGCTGACGTTGGTGCCGACGTCCGCCACCGGCGAGATGTACGTGTCGTTCGGCGTGACGGGCGCCGTGCGCGGCCCGGCCGTGTGCGTCGCGTCGTTCCACTCGTACGGCAGCGAGAGCACGGCGTCGACGCCGCCCATGATCGGGTGCTCGGTCACCACGCCGTCCGGCCCGTTGCTGTCGCCGGCGAGCGTCTGGTAGCTCCAGTTGGAGAGGAACTTCTCGGCCGAGTGCGTCAGCGCGGCGACCGGCGTGACGGTGTCGATCGAGTAGTGGTCGACATTGCTCAGGTAGGTGCCGGCGCTGCCGGACCTGGTCTGCTCGGTTCCCGAAGTGGTGAACAGCAGGGCGTGGTTGCCCTGCGCGGAGGCCGTCGCGGCCAGAGCGGCGGCGACGATCGTTGCGATCGGATGGTTGTTCATGGCGTGTCCTGTTGCTGTTGCAGGTGAAAGCGGGGGTCCACCACCAGGAGCAGCAGGCGGCGGCAGCTGTCACGGCTGTCCGGGATCCGCCGGCGATCTGGGTCGCCAGGGTGTTGCCGCCCGCGGAGCATCGGCGAGGGAACATTGCCCGCTCACGACGGTTCGCGGGCGCGGTGACGTCCACGCTCGAGCACCGCTACCATGAGCCCGCCATGATCCGTTCCCTCACGATCGGCGCCGCGCTGTTCGCGGGCGCCATGCCCGCCCAGGAACCGCAGGACAGCCATCGGGTGGTCGACGAACTGCGCGAGATCGCCAACCGCGCCGTCCGGACCGAGGCGGACTCGGCCACGCGCGCCGCCGCCGCGGCCGCTTGGCTCGAGGCGACCGCGGAACACGACCTCGGCGAGCTGGCGGTGCTGCGCACGTTGGCCGGCACGTTCGCTGCCGACGAGGCGCTGCGGCGACGCAGTTCGGCGGCGCTCGTCGAGTGGTTCCGGCAGCACGACGCGCTGCCGGTGCCGGGCTTCGAGGACCGCGCTGGCGATGTCGTGCTGTTCGACGTGGTCCATCGCGCCGACGACGGCCTGTGGTCGCAGTGCGAAGAGCTGCTGCCGACAATGCTGCGCGTGTGCCGCGACCACCGTTCGGCCTACTGGCTGCTGGGCCGCCGCGGCCGCGACGCGGGCTCGGCCGAGGGCACGCAGTTCCTGCAGCACGTCGTGATCCCCGCGCTGCTGGCCGACCACACGCTCGACGACGCCGACCGCGTGCACCTGCTGCGCCTGCTCTACAACGTCGAGTACACGGGGCCGAAGCCGTTCGTCGACGTCGCCGGTCCCGGCCTCGACGGCAAGCAGGTCCGGACCGCCGACCACCGCGGCGGGGTGCTGCTCGTCGACTACTGGGCGACGTGGTGCCGGCCGTGCCTGATGGCGCTGCCGGGCGTCGTCGCCGCGCACCAGCGCTTCCGCGACCAGGGCTTCGACGTCGTCGGCATCAGCATCGACGATGCGGACGCGCGCAGCCGGGTGCTCGCCAAGGTCGCAGAGCTGGGCATCACGTTCCCGGTCATCTTCGACGGCAAGGGCAGCACGTCGGCGATCGCCGAGGCGAACAAGGTGCTGGCGATCCCGGCGACGTTCCTCATCGATCGCCGCGGCCGCGTGCGCTACACCGGCCTCGAGGGTGATGAGCTGCCGCGCCGCATCGCCGAGCTGTTGGCCGAGAAGTGAGCCGCCGGACTCCGCTGCGCACGAGGCCCGCGCTCGCGCGCGGCGCGCTCAGCCGCGGCGGCCGCCCGGCCCGCCGCCGAAGCGCCCCGTGCCGGCCTTGACGGGCGTCTCGCCGAGCACACGTTCGAGGAAGTTGGCGAAGGCGCTCGCGTCGCCGCCGCGCACGACCTTCTCCGCGGCCTCGATCCAGGCCTTCGTGTCGGGCTCCTCTTCGACCGACGCCGCCTCGCCGAGGCGGTCGGCGACCTCGACGTCGCGCCGCGACGCCAGCGCGAACGCGGCGGTCGCGCGGACCTTGCTCGACTTGTCGCGCAGCGCCTGCGCGAGCCCGGCCTGCACCTTCGCCTTGTCCTCGATGAGCGCGAGCGCCAGCACGGCCTGGGCGCGCAGGTCGGCGCCGGGTTCCTGGAGCAGGACCTTGTCGATCAGGGCCACGACCTCCTTGTTGGTCGGAGCCGAGGCGGCGAGCGCACGCAGCAGGTGGCCGCGCACGCGCTCGGACTTCTCGAGCTTCCAGGCCTTCATCGTCGCGGGCAGGGCCTTCGGTTCGGCGAGGTGTTCGATGGCGCGCGCGGCCGAGTCGCGCACGTCCTCGTCGCGATCGTCGAGGTAGTCCGCGACGGTCGCCCAGTAGGCTTTTGGCGAGACGAGGCCGATGGTGTCGAGCGACATCGCGACGGGTGCACCCTGGATGCCCTTGAGCGTTCCCTGCACGAACGCGATCGCCTCGGGCTCGTCGCTGCGCATGAGCAGGTGCACCGACTTCAGGTTGCGCAGCATGGCGCCGCGCGACTTCTTGACGTCCTTGAGCGCGGCCTGCACGTCGGCCTTGCTCGGCGGCTGCTCGTTCTGGCCGCGCTCGACGGCACCGAAGCCGAGGCGCGCCGGCGCGCGCGCCGCGGGGCTCAGCTGCCACTCGAAGCCGGGATCGACTTTGCGGATCGCGTCGACCCAGGCCCACTCGAGTTCTCCCTTCGTGATGCGATAGGCGACGGAACTGAGCACCGCGCCGCCTGCATCGAGGAACACGTGCTGCGGCGCGATGACGTCCTCGCCCGGGCCGATCTTGAGCACCTCGAGGCGGGCCCGCCGTTCGGCTTCCTGCTGCTGGCTCGCCGTCACCCCCGGCACGCGGGCCTCGGTCGAGATCGAGCAGAACACGTTGATCGTGTGCGTCGAGAGCCGCGCCAGCGTCGGGTCCTTGTAGTGGTCGGCGACGAGTTCGTCGTTGGCCCGTTCGCCGGCCATGTTGAAGGCGATCAGGACGACCTTGTGCTCGGCCTTGGCGGCCGCGAGCGCGTCGTCGAACGAAGGGGTCCAGTGGATGCCCGACTGGGCCGCGAGGCACGGGCCGAACAGGCTGGCGAGGAGGAGGAGACGGCGCATGGGCGAACTCGGAAGGGGCGTGTGCGATTGGTCCGCCTGGTGCACGTGGGGACGCGCGAACCGCGTCGTTCGGCCCGGTCGACCCCGGCGCGCCCTGCTGGATCCTGCGCAAGCATGGCGGTCCCCGGCGGACCCCGCCACAGGCTTCGGCCCGACGCCTCGGCCACCGACCGCACCATGGACCCCGCCGGCAGGAGCGCGTGCCGACGGTCGCGGCCCGGCGATGTGCCCGGACTGTGCGCCGCGGCGGCAGCGATGCTCGCGGCGTGCGCATTCCGCGAATAGTGCGACCTTGGGACGACACTGCTGCCCGCGCACGTGGCCGCACGCGCGGCCGGACGCGACCGACAGGTTGAACTCATGAGCAACGACGGCACGGCAGGCATCGCATCGGTTCCCCAACCCGCCCCGCGGTCCGTGCGGGTCGCGAACGACCCTTCGCGCGGTTTCGCCGCGATCGCCGCGCTGGGGGCCGCCTTCGCCGGCATCGTCTCGCACGGCCGCCATCCCGACGTGCTCTCGACGGGACTCGCGATGGGGTTCACGTTCCTCGGCGCGCTGATCGCGCTGCACGTGCTGCACTTCGTCTACCGCGTGACCGTGACGCTCGCCAAGATCGCGATTCCGGTCGCCGCCGTGCTGCTGGTCGGCTGTGCGCTCGACTGGCCGTGGGCCGAGACGGCGGCGGATTGGGTGCGCGCGATCGGCAGCCGCGGCGTCGCCGTCGCCGAACACGCCTGGGTCGCGCTGCAGGCCCGTTGAGCCGCGGGCGCGCCTACTCGTCTCGAAGTTGCTTGACGAGCGTGGGCAGGTTCCGCACGAGCCAGTGCGCCGGCCTCACTTCCCTTTCGTCTTCTCGAACACCGCGGGCGTCACGAGCTGCAGGTCGCACAGCCCGATGCCCCACGCCGGCGCGTCCATGTCGCCGCGCGTCCTGCCGCCACCGAGCGCCGCCTGCAGGAACGGCGGCAGGTTGTCGAACGACTCGCCGCGCGTCACACCCGCGCCCGACTCGAACGGATTGAAGTCGGCGTAGCGCGGCGTCGCGATCGCGACGTAGCGGTCGACCATGGGCACGTCCGCGGGCCAGTCGATGCCGGGCCCGAGCCAGACGCACTTCGTGTAGCTGTCGTGCGCGCGCACGACGTTGTTCGCGTCCTTGCCGAAGAGCACGTTGACCTCGCGGTTCTCGCAGGCCGAGACGATTGCGATGTGCAGGTCCTCGTCGTTGTCGTTCACGACCGTGATGTCGACGAGCCCGCCGGTCGGCTTCTCGTCGATCGGCGTCGCGCCGACCACGGCGCCCGCGCGACCCGCATCCCACGCGCGCACCATGGCCACGGGGATGCCCAGCTTCTCGGCCTCCTGCGCCGTCGCCGGCGCGACCGTGATCCCGACCCGGAAGCGCCCGGGCGCGGCGACGCCCTGCCACAGCGAACGGAACAGGTGTTCGCGCAGCAGCACCTGCTGCACCTCGGTGCGCTCCGTCGCCATGCTGCGCAGCACGTGCTTGCCGTCCGCGTCGCACAGCTCGAGCCGGTCGCCGCGCGCCCTAAGCACGCAGTCGGCGCCGTCCCGATCGCTCGTCGCGGCCGCGACATCGCAGCCGAGCAGCAGGCCCGCGTCGACGCCCTCGCCGAGCAGCACGCGCAGGCGTGCGCGCGCGTCGCCGATCGTCTTCGGCCAGGCGCGCAGCGCTGTGTCCGGCACGTCGCCGGCCCCTGTCCATTGCGCGTTGCACGAGGTCGTGCCGACCCTGTAGACCGACGCCGCGCCGACCTCCTTGCCGTCGAGATCGACGAGCTGCAGTTCCGCACCCTCGCCGATGCCGTGCAGGCTGCCGGCGGCGACGAGGAAGCGCTTCGTGTCCGCGGGCCCGAAGCGGTCGACCTGGTAGTAGCCGGGCGGCACGTCGCGGCCGCGCCCACCGAACAGCGCGCGCCCGGCATCGCCGACGATCTGCACCCGCTGCGTGCCGCGCGTGCCGTGGCCCGCGACCCGCGCGCGCACGATCGCGCCGACCCGGCCCCACGATGCGTTCTTGTCGACCTCGTCGAGCGCCGTCGTCAGGAACCACGTCAGCGTGCCGAACGTGCCCAGCGGCGTGGCGATCTCGCCGGCCTGCTCGAGCGCCGAGCACGCGGCCACCTGCACGACCGAACGCAGGTCCGTCGCCACGTCGTCGTCGAGCAACGGCACCGAGGCGCCTGGCCAGAAGCGTTCGATCTTGGTCCGGTCGAGCGGGGCGGTGCCCGCGTCGCCCTCGCGCACGCCGCCGTCGCGCCGCCCGCGCAGCACGCCGCCCGAGTAGCAGCAGTCCGTGACGACGACGACGTCCTTCGACTTCAGCGCCAGCAGCAGCGAATGCAGCTCGTCGTCGGTCACGTCGTAGCTGCCCGCCGGGTCGACGGCGCGGCTGTCGTAGGCGAGCAGCGTGTTGTCGAATGCACCTTCGCCCTCTTCGCGCGGCGAGTTGTCCTTGTGCGACGCGTCGGGAACGCGCGAGCCGTGCCCCGAGAACCAGAACACGACGCGTGTGTCGGGTCCGGCTCGCTGGATGAGTTCGCGATGGAACGTCGAGACGATCGCCTCGTGGGTGGCCTGCGCGCCGAGCAGCGTCGTGATGCCTGCCGGGTCGAAGCCAAAGCGCCCGACGAGCAGCGCCTTGGCGCGCTCGATGTCGTGCATCGGTCCCTCGAGGCGGGCCGGCCCGTCGCCGTGCCGCGGGGCGGCGTACTCGGCGATGCCGACGAGCAGGGCCAGGGTCCGCGGCGGTGCCGCGGGTTCCTGCGCGGCGAGCAGCACCGCGAGCGCCGCCTGTGGCGCGATCACGACGCCGCGCAGTCCTCGTGCTTGCCACGCGCCGGGCTCGAGCAGGCGCGCCGTCGGCAGTTCGACCCCCGCACTGCCGCGCGCGGGCTGCAGCAGCGCGAAGAACTCCGCATCGCTCACCCATTCGCCGTTGCGGTCCTCGACGAGGTGGCTCGCCTGCCGCATCGCGCCGACCGCGCGCTCGAAATCCGCCGCGGCGATCTTGTCGTTCGGGTCGACGAAGATCGTCGACACGATGCTGTTGGCCAGACGCGCCGCATCGCCGAGATCCTCGAGCAGCACCTTGCTGTCGCCGGCCGGCAGCGACTGCGCCAGGTCCGCGGGCGCCGCGGGATCCCCGACCCGCAGGCGCAGCGGTGCGCAATGGCGCGTGCCGTCCGGATCCCGTGCGACGCGGAACGCGAGCATGCGCGAGGGCGCGGCGAGCTGCACGCTCATGCTGCGATTCGTGAGCCATTGCAGCTGCGGCCCGGGTTCGCCGCGCAACAACACGACGGCCACCGCGCCGAGGCCCGCCGCGGCGGCGAGGCCGAGGCTGCGGCGATGGTGGCGGACGAACGTGCGGACCCGCCACGACACGGTGCGCAGCCGCGCGGCCGCGATGGGCAGGTCGCCGGCGAGGAAACGTTCGAGGTCGGCGCGGAACTCGCCAGCCGAACGGTAGCGGCGCGCGGGATCGACGTCCATCGCGCGCAGCACGCAGGCCTCGAGCCGGGGGTCGATGCCGCGATCGAGGCTGCGCGGTTTGGCGAAGCTGCCGGTGCGGATCGCCAGCATGGTGTCGACCGGGCTCGGTTCGTCGAAGCAGCGCTCCAGCGTCAGCAGCTCGTAGAGCACGACGCCGGCCTGATAGATGTCGGTGTGCACGCCGAGCCGTTCGAAGCTCTCCCACTGCTCGGGTGCCGCGTAGGGCGCCGTGCCGAACATCCGGCCCGTCAGCTTGCCGGGCACCTTGCCCGCGTCGAAGCACATGCCGAAGTCGAGCAGCACCGGCACGCCGCCGCCCGCGAGTCGCACGTTGCCGGGCTTGAGGTCGCGATGCACGACGCCGACGCCGTGCGTGGCTTCGAGCGTGCGCAGCAGTTCGACGAACACCTTCGTCGCCGCGATCGGCCACGATTCGTCGCCGGCGATCGGCGCGGCGCGGCCCGGCGGTGCGGCGCCGACCTCGGCCAGCAGATCGGCCGCCGAGAGCGCCTTGCCGCGGCTGCGCCGGGCGTGCAACGCGTCGATGACGTCGTCGAGCGCCTTGCCGCCGACGAGGTCCATGACGACGAAGCGGTGCGGTCCGTCGCGGCCCGAATCCTGGACCCGCACGACGCCCGGATGCGACAGCTTGGCGAGCATCTTGCCTTCGCGTTCGACGAGCTGGTCCACGTCGATGGCGGCCGACGCGATCGGGTTCAGGACCTTGACCGCCACCTCGTGGCCGAGCTTGCGGTCGTGCGCGCGCCACACCTGGCCCGTGCCGCCGCTGCCGATCGCCTCGCGCAGCTCGTAGCGGCCGGCCAGCACGGTCTCTGCCTGCACCGGTTTCGCCGGTTGTCCCTGCGCGACGTCGAGGTGCTGCAGGGCGTCGTGGAAGCGCTGCCGCAGTTCGTCGGTGGCGAGCTGCGCCGCATACGCATCGGCGTCCGGCTGCAGGCCCGAGGACCGCGCCTCGAAGTAGGCAGCCAGCTGGCGCTCGAGCGCGATGGGTTGGGTGGGGGTGTCTGGATCCACGACCGGCTCTCTTCCGATGGTCAGGCTAACGCACGGGGGTGGGGGGTGGGATCACTGCGCGAGGATTCCGTGCACGCGGCGGACCGCAGCCCTCGCGGACTGCCGCCCGAACGGCAACTACGAAGACCGTGGCATTGCCACCTGTTCCATGTCGGCATCGTATGGCCCATGGAAGGCCATGTACCAGCGCACCGAACGGGAGCGAGTCGACCCTGGTGCGGGCCAGCGCCCGCCGGGACCCGACGACGGCAAGGGCCGGCGCGCCACGATGGGCCTGTGGCCGTGGCTGCTGCTCTTGCTCCTGATGGCGACGTGGATCGGGCCGAACCCGTTCCAGGCCGGCGAGACGATCCCCTACAGCGAGTTCAAACACCAGCTCGCGGAGAAGCACGTCAAGCAGGTCGTGCTCGACAACGAGCGGGTGCGCGGCCTGCAGCTCGTGACCGCGAAGCCGGCACCGAGCGCGGTGCCGGCGCCCGAGGCCCACGCGGCGAAGGAACCCACGGTCGCGGAGAAGGAACCCGAGAAGGACCCCGAGAAGGAAGCGAAGGAGCCGCAGTGGAAGCCGTTCGTCGCGGTGCGGCCCGAGGATCCGGGCCTCATCGACGCGCTCGAACGGGCCGGCGTCGAGTACTCGGTCGAGCGTTCCTCGGCGGGCATGGCCTCGCTGCTGATGTGGTTCGTGCCGGGCGTGCTCGCTCTGGTGTTCATGCTCTGGCTGCTGCGTTCGGCGGCACGGCGCGAGGGCGCGGGCGTGCTCGGCTTCGGCAAGAGCCGGGCGCGGCTCGTGCCCGAGACGAGCATCGGGGTCACGTTCGACGACGTCGCCGGTTGCGACGAGGCGAAGGCGGACCTGCGCGAGATGGTCGAGTTCCTGCGCGACCCCACGCGCTTCCGCGCGGTCGGCGCGCGCATCCCCAAGGGGGTGTTGCTCGTCGGGCCGCCGGGCACGGGCAAGACGCTGCTGGCGCGCGCGATCGCCGGCGAGGCCGGCGTGCCGTTCTTCTCGCTCAACGGCAGCGACTTCGTCGAGATGTTCGTCGGCGTCGGCGCCGCGCGCGTGCGCGACCTCTTCGTGCAGGCCAAGGGCAAGGCGCCGTGCATCGTGTTCATCGACGAGATCGACGCCGTCGGCCGGCAGCGCGGCGTCAGCATGGGGGTCGTCAACGACGAACGGGAACAAACGCTCAACCAGTTGCTGTCCGAGATGGACGGGTTCGAGGAGAACTCGGGTGTGATCGTGCTGGCCGCGACCAACCGGCCCGAGGTGCTCGATCGTGCACTGCTGCGCCCCGGCCGTTTCGATCGGCAGATCGTGCTCGACGCGCCGGATCGCCAAGGCCGGCTCGGCATCCTGCGCGTGCACGCGCGCGGCAAGCCCGTGGCCGCCGACGTCGACCTGCAGCGCATCGCCCAGGCGACGCCCGGCATGTCGGGCGCCGACCTGGCCAACGCCCTCAACGAGGCCGCGCTCACCACCGCGCGCGAACGGCGGCGTGAGATCACGCAGGCCGACCTCGAGGCCGCGATCGAACGCGTGCTCGCCGGTCCCGAACGGCGCAGCCGGCGACTGGGTCCCGACGAGAAGCGCCGCGTGGCCGTGCACGAAGCCGGGCACGCGATCGTCGCCGCACACGTTCCACACGCCGATCCCGTGCAGAAGATCAGCATCGTGCCGCGCGGACGCGCTGCGCTCGGCTACACGATGCAGATCCCGCAGCAGGAGCAGTTCCTGCGCACGCGGGCCGAACTCGACGACCGGCTCGCCGTGCTGCTCGGTGGTCGCGCTGCGGAGCAGCTCGTGCTCGCCGACGTCTCGACCGGTGGCCAGGACGACCTCGAGGTGGCCACGGCGTTGGCGCGGCAGATGGTGTGTGTGCTCGGCATGAGCGACCGCGTCGGCCTGCAGCGCTGCGCCCAACCGAACGACTCGCCGCTCGCTGTGCATCCGGGCGGCTGGTTGCGCGACTGTTCCGAGGCGACGGCGCGCGAAGTCGACGAGGAGGTGCGCCGGCTGCTCGACGAAGCGCTGGCGCGGGCCCGTTCGGTCCTCGGCGAGCATCGCGACACGCTCGAACGCGTCGCCGGCGCGCTGCTCGAACGCGAGAGCCTCGATCACGAAGCGTTCGAAGGGCTGCTCGCGCAGCGTGCCGCCGCAGGCGCCCCATGCCGCAACAGTTCGTAGCGGGCTCGTCGAACCGCGCAGCGCGGCGCGTGCAGTCCGGCGCCCGGCCGCAGCGCGCACCGCTCCTGTTCCCGCGCGACTACGGTTTCCGGCGACTGTGCCCGCATCGCGCCGGGGCCGATACTCGGTGCAGGTCTGGAGCGGTCGCACACCGCGAACGCGTCCGGAACCGAGTCACTCCCTCAGAGAAGCAAGGAGCAAACGATGAGCCTGCTGACCAAGTGGCGTCCGGCATCCCTCGTGCCGGCGGAGTTCCAGCCGTTCGACCTGTGGCACGACTTCGAAGAGTCGATGCGCGACTGGTTCGAGGGCAACAGCCGCTCGACGGTTTCGCCGATGCGTCTGCTGCCGCGCGCCAACGTCGCCGAGACCGACAAGGAGTACCTGGTGTCGCTGGAACTGCCGGGACTGGACCTCAACGACGTCGAGGTCAAGCTCAGCGGCAACGAGCTGATCGTGACCGGCGAACGCAAGCAGAAGAAGGAGGACAAGGACAAGCACTTCCGCCGCATCGAGACGACCTACGGGGCGTTCGAGCGGCGCTTCGAACTGCCCTCCGACGTCCGCAGCGACGCCGACAGCCTGAAGGCGACGTTCCACAACGGAATGCTCGAGGTCAAGGTGCCGAAGCGCGAGCCGAAGCCCGTGACCAAGATCCCGATCAAGCCCATGTGACCCGACCTCTCTCCTGGTGTGCCTCGTCGTGAGTGATGCTGTCCGATGTCGGCGGGCGGCGCTGCGGCGCGCCGGCGCGGCCATGTGAAGCCGGCCGGTGAGTATCCGTTGGAGGCCGGAGCGCCACCGCCGGCGATTCTGCGCGGGCGCACGGGACGGCTCGTGCGCCCGGCTCTTCGTACGGAGCGCGCTCGCGTCAGCGCGCCAGCTCGGCCTCGAGCCAGTGGATCTGATTCAGCGCGTACGGCTCGTAGCTCCATTGGCCGCGCGGGTAGGACCAGGCTCCGAAAGGGTTGCTGCGATTGGCAGCACTGCCACCGTACAGCTGCACGAAGGAGCGGTACTCCTCGATGAGCACACGGGCGATTGTGTGTCGGTCGGCGCCGCCGAGATCGGCAGTGCAGGTCCCCAGCAGGGTCGCGCGCTGCAGGGCGTCCATGCTCCAGAGCCGTCCGAGGGGGTCGTGGCCCGCGTCCGAGAGCACGAGTTCGTAGTCCTTGCCCGCGAAGTCCGCGTGCGAGAGGCACCCCACCAGGTGGCGAGGCAGCGGCGAGAGTCGCGAGAACAGCACGCCCGTGCGGCTGCCGGCGGCCGTCCGCGAACTGTGGAGCTGGGGCGAGTACACGGTTCGCAAGTGCAGCTCCATCGGTGGGCAGAACAGCAGCAGACGGCCCGGGATCACGAAGCGACCCTCGGCGTCCGTGGTGGTGATGCCCGCCGCGCGGTGCACCGATGCGTGCGACGGATGCGGGGTCGGCAGGGCGATGCTGCCCTCGTACTCGTACACGAGGTACGCGTTCGCGGCGGGGCTGCCATCCGGGCCGCGCACGACGCCGCGCAGCGGCGGCACGTACGAGGTGACGAAGGTCACGACGAGCGCCGTTGTCGCGAGCGCGAGCGCGGTGGACCGGCGCCGCCGTCGCGTGCCGAACAGCACCCGGACCATCGTCTCCCGTGCGATCATGCTGCGTCGCCTATCGGCACGCGGTGGTGCGCGGGCCGAGTCGGTGCCCCCTCCGGGGCGCCGTGAACGCGCGGGCCCGCCGGGCCCGTTCGCAGCGCCGTTGGCATCGCGGCATCGCCGCTGCATGCTGCGCACATGGTGATCGTTCCTGCGAGCGTGCGGCGCGCCTGTCTGCTGCTGCTGGCCGCGTGCGTGGGAACGCCACCACCGCCGCCTGCCGCGGCCGCAGCCGTGCCGGCCGCCGGCGCCGCGTCGGGGCGCCAGCGGGCGCGCGACCTCGGCATCCACATCGGCGAGCTCGCGAACGGCCCGTACGACGCGATCACCGACGTGCCCGGGGTCGCCGTGGGTCACTGCACGGTGCGCGACGGCAAGGACCTCAACACCGGCGTCACGGTGATCCTGCCGCAGCCCGGCAACACGTTCCGCAACAAGCTGCCGGCGGCGCTGTACGTGCAGAACGGCTTCGGCAAGCTGATCGGCGGCACGCAGCTGCAGGAGCTCGGCGAACTCGAGAGCCCGATCGCGCTGACGGCCACGCTCAACGTCGCGCGCGTCGCCGACGGCCTGCTCGACTGGTTGCTGGCGCAACCCGGCAACGAGCAGGTGCGTTCGGCGAACGTCGTCGTCGGCGAGACCAACGACGGGCGGCTCTCGGACATCCGCGCGCGCGCGGTCGGCAGCGCGCACGTGGCCCAGGCGATCGCGAACGCGAGCACGGGGCCCGTGCCGGTCGGCGCCGTCGGGGCCGGCGCCGGCACGATCTGCTGCGGCTGGAAGGGCGGTATCGGCACGAGTTCGCGGCGCGTCGGCGCGCACACGGTCGGCGTGCTCGTGCAGAGCAACTTCGGCGGTGCGCTCGTCGTCGACGGCGTGCGTGTGCCGGTCGACCTCGACGTGCGCGCGCTGCCAGCCGACCACGACGGCTCGTGCATGATCGTCGTCGCCACCGACGCGCCGCTCGACAGCGCGGCGCTGCGGCGGCTCGCCGTGCGCGCGTTCGTGGGCATGGCGCGCACGGGTGCGTCGTTCTCGCACGGCAGCGGCGACTACGCGATCGCGTTCTCGACGGCGGCGGCGACCGGGTCGCCGTGGCACGGCGATGCACTCTCGCCGCTCTTCGTGGCCGTCGCCGACGCCACCGAGCAGGCGATCCTCGATTCGTTGTGTGCGGCCGAGACGACGACGGGCATGGGGCGAACGGTGCCCGCGCTGCCGCTCGATCGGCTCGCGGCCTGGCTGGCGCCCCGGCGCCGGTGAGCGGGCACCGGCGGCACCGCGATGCTCGCCTACCGCGCCGGCGCGCTCGTGCCGCGCTGAGATCACGGGGCGCGCGCACGCTTCAGCGTGCCTTGGCCAGTTCGGCGAGGGCGCACTCGAGCACCGTGTCGCGGCCGGCGAGCACGTCGGCCACCGTCGGCGCCGACGGCACCGTCGGCTGCACGCCGACACCGACGAACTCCTGGCCGTCGGGACCCTGGTCGCGTTTCGTGCAGACGCGGGCCGAACCGCCGCCCGGCAGCTGGAAGAACAGCGGCTGCCCGGTCGAACCGCCGGTCGCTTCACCGACCAGCGGGCCGCGACGCATGGCCGCGAACGCGATCGCGAAGTCCTCGGCGGCCGAGAACGTGCGCGCGCTGATCAACACGGCGACCGGCTTCAGGAAGTGGGGTCCCGGCGCCGGCTCGATCGACTGGGGCTCACCCTCGTGCGGCGGCGACTCGCGGTTCCACGCGCGATAGGCGGGTCGATAGTCGGCGGTGCGCCAGCGCGAGCCGCGGAACGGCCGGTCGGTCAGTCGGGCGAGCACGTCGTAGCCGACGTTCGACGAGCCACCGCCGTTCTCGCGCAGGTCGAGCACCAGCGCGTCGGCGGCGAGCACACGTTCGAGGTCGCTGGCGAACGCCTTGGCGACGCGGTCGTCGCCGAACGTGCGCAGCGTCACGAGTGCGACGCCGTGCGGCAGCATCGACAGCGCGTAGTCGGGTGCACGTTCGTCCTCGTCGTGACCCTGGCGCGCGACCTGCACCGTGCGCCGTGCCTTGCCCGGCTGCTCGATCGTCAACGCGACCGGTTCGTCGCGTGGCCCGGCGAGCAGGTCATGGACGAGCAGGCGCGTCGTGCGGTCCTGTGGCGTCGAGGCACAGACGTAGGGACCGTGCACGCGCTCGGCGTACGCGGCGACCGGCTCGCCGTCGACCTGCACGATCTCCTGGCCCTGTTCGAGACCGAGGGCCCGCAGCTGCGGGCTGCCGCAGCGCGCGACGAACACGCGGCCCTCGGCGAGCAGCGTGCGCAACGGCGGCCGCGCGAGGAAGCGCTGCTGCAGGTCCGGCGGCAGAAGGACGTTGGTGTGTGCGTCGTGCAGGCGCGCACACAGGCGCTGCAGCAGGCGGTAGTACGCGAACGGCTCGGCGGCGCGCCGGACCTCGGGCAGCGCCGCGAGGTACGCCGCATCCCAGTCGAGGTCGGGCACGAGGTCGAAGTTGGCGAAGTTGTACTTCACCTCCGACCAGAACAACGACAACCCCGCGATGCGCTGGTCCTCGGTCAGCGTGCCGTCGCGCGCGGTCAGGCTGCGCGCGCGGAAGCGCGCGTACGGATCGTGCGCGGCGAGCCGCCGTATCGCCGCCGCGACCGCGGCGTCGGCCCGGACCGTCGAGTTCGCCCCGGCGGTGAAGCGGTCGACGGCACCGACCCACGTGCGCACGTCGGCGCCCCGCGCATCGAGCCGCGCCGCCAGGTCCTGCAGCGCGGCGGCGGCCTCCTGCGGCATGACGAGCCGCGCGTGGGCGAGGGCGAGGTCGATGCAGATGTCCTCCGGCTGGTAGCGGAAGCTGTTCCTGCCGGTCATCGCGATCGTGCGCGGATCGGCGAAGTAGTCGAGCAGCGCGCGCAGCCGCTCGATCGATCGCGCGACGTCCGCCGGGTCGAGCGGCAAGGCTTCGCGCGCGGCGCGGCACTCGGCGCGGACCTGTTGTTCCCAGGCCCAGGCCTTCTGGACGTCGTCGTAGACCTGGGCCGGCATCGTGCTGAGCACGGCGGCGAGCACGGTGCACATGTCGAGGCAACGGTGCATGGGACCTCCGTTTGGACCCGGCGCCCGGCGCGCTACGCCGATTCGCGTCCGGCGTCGCGGCTGTTGCGCGGGTGGCTGATGTGGCGGTCGGCGATGCGGCCGTCGCGTTCGTAGGCCTTGGCGAGCTCGTGGAACTGGCGGTCGAGCATACGCAGCCACGTGTAGCCGGGGCTGTTCAGCGTCGGCCAGCCGATGATGCGGATGCTGACCCCGACCGTGTAGTCCCCGGGCTGCGTCTCGACCGAGTGCCACCAGTGGTGCGGCACGCGCAGCACGTCACCGGGCTCGAGTTGCACGCGCACCTTCGGCACGTTGAGGTAGCCCAGGAAGCCGCGCTGCCGCAGCACGTGTTCGGGCTCGCGCAGGTCGATGTTGCTGCCGTGGTAGTTGGTCGTCGTCTTGACGCGCGGCCGCATCGCCGCCGTGTAGTACGGATCGGCCAGCGTCCAGGTCTTGCGGCCGCGCGCCAGCACGAAGAAGTTGTCGCCCGGTTCGGCGTGCCACAGCGTGAACGCGTTCGGCGGCTGCACGAGCAGCTGCGCGCCGACGATCCTGCCGATCATGAGCCGCGAGCGCAGCCAGTGCTGCTTGCTGCGCTCCCAGCCGCTGAGCCGCTCGAACCAGGGCAGGTCGAGGTCGGCGCGCAGGCGGCCGTTGTCGTGGTGCATGACGTCCTCGGCGGTCGTCGCGCGCATGCGGCCGCCGTTCTCGATCGCGGCCAGCACCTCGGCGAGGCGCCCGCGGCGGAACGCGTAGTAGTGGTGCGCCTTGGTCGGCCGGTCGATGTCCGCCGACGGGCGATCGTCGGCCTCGTTGATCGGCACCTCGCAGTCGCCCGCGACCTTGCCGAGGTACTCGAGCGACCAGTTGCGCACCGGCAGCGCCGCGGCACCGCCGCGGATCACGAACGGGATGTTCGCGCGCATGAGCTGCTCCACGTCGCCGGTGCCCAGTTCGCCATCGCCGAACGCGGGCACGTCGACGATGCCGGCCCGCACGCGCGCGCGGTCGAGGCGCGCATCGATCTTCGCGCGGTACTTGTCGTAGCCGCGCTTCCAGAAGCCGTCTTCGTACTGCGCGTCGTGCGTCGGCGAGTACACCATCTTGCCGCGGTGCGCGAGGCCGACGTAGTAGCACCAGTACATGAGCCGGTCGCGATACGGAATGCGCACGGCCCGGCTCGCGCGACGCAGGCCGTCGGCGATCTCGCGCAGGTGGCGTCTGGTCTGGCGGCGATCGGCGTTCATGGACAGGCGGAGGGCGGGGGCCGAGGGTACGGTCGTGGTCGACAGGGCGGAAGTACCGGGCGCAGGTCGGCAGGTCGGGTAGGTCGCGCAGGTCGGCCAGGGACGGCTCGCGCCGCGCGGGCGAGGAGAGTTTCCGCGCTCTGTCATCGGGCGCGAACCTGCGGGCCTACTGCCGCGTGCCCTCGATCGCACCATCCCCGCACCCGGACGCCGTCGCCGACCTCGTGCACCGCCACCAGCCCGGGCTGCGCAGCTACCTGCGCTGGCTCGGTGCCGCGCCGGACCGGTCACCGCACTCTGGACGAGCGCCGCCGCGGCGATCGCGTTCGCGGGGGATGCCTCGCAGCGCCGCCTGCTCGAACGGTTCGCGGCGGCGGACATGGAAGCGGCGGCGGCGGACTTCGAGGTCTTCGATGCGCGCTGCGAGGCCGCGGCCGCGCTCGCGGCGCTCGGCGATGCGAAGCCGGCGCGGTTGCTGTCGGCGAAGTGAACCGAGCCAGCGCACGGCAGGCGGCATCACCGCGCCGCGCGCCCCGCGTCAGGAAGCGGGCAGCACGAAGCGCAGCTCCATGGCCGCGCCGAAGCGCGTCGCGCGCCACTGTCCTTCGAGCTGGCGCAGCCGCTGGCCCACGCGCGCGACGAGGTCTTCGTCGAGCCATGCCGGACATGGCTCGCCCACGGACACCTGGTAGGCGCGCAACCTCGCGACGAACGCAGCCGGATCGAGCCCGCGGCGCCACGCGCCCTGCAGCGGGCCGACCACACGCTCGGTCGCCGCGAGTTCGTCCGCGGCGCCGGCGATGACATGTTCGTGCGCGAGCGCCGCGTAGGCGACGCCGTGTGCGAGCCGGCCATAGAACGAATTGCCGAGCGCGGCTTCGGTCTCGACCGCGAAGTGCACGAGGTCGTGCAGCAGGCAGCTGCGCGTCTCGAGTTCATGC